>JANLPY010000560.1:0-21335 GCA_031367505.1 Hyphomicrobiaceae bacterium
GTGCTGGCGCGCGCGGCGCGGGCCTAAAGCACCGGAAAGTGTGGGAGAGCCGCGCTCGTCCCTCGAGCAACCCCAAAGCCGGCCCTGGGCTGGCCGGACGAGGGAGAGTGAAAACGCTGAAAGCAACGGTGAACACCAGTGATGACCGGACACCAGCTATGGTCACGCTGTGCGCTGCGCGTTCCACAGGGCCAAAACCGACGTCCGCCACGCGACCTTCTTCTTGCCGATCTTGAAAGGTGCAGGAAACAGGCTAGAAGCCCGTCCCATTATCGCGTTGCGAGAGCAATCGATCTCTGGAACACGCCATCACATCGGCAAATTCAAGATGAGTATCCCGACTAAGACCGCGTTGCCAACTAGGTACATCAATAGATTTCCGGCAAGTCTCTCGCCATGGAAGAACTGACGATACCAGGCCGCTAACAGGCAACCGATGGCTCCATAGATGAACCACGAGGCCCCCAGACGGCGGAACTCCTCTCGTCGGTGCTCGCGGAAATCATCTTTCCTGTAGATAGTCCCAGTCTGCCGGTCACGCCATACGACGGGCACATCATCGCAATCATCAAGTCGGCATCGGTTCACGCTCTGCAATGCCTCGTGCCGCCCCGGCACAAACCGCTCGTGTTCCATCGCGCGATAGCTCAATGAGCTTGTGCCCGCGAGCGCGAAGGCCAATGGTTCAAGGACGTAAAGCCCAACGACAAGCCAGAAACAGATCTTCATTTCGGCGCACAGCATGGCGTTTCGGTCGCGACAATCAGGTTCACGCGCTTTGAAAGTTCGTCCGCGCTTTCCTTGCGCTCACTGTAACGGTCTACGAGATATGGCGCGCGGTCCCTGATCAGCAGCGTGAACTTGACCAGTTCTTCCATCACATCAACGACACGGTCATAATATGATGACGGTTTCATGCGGCCCGCGTTGTCGAACTCTTGAAAAGCCTTGGCGACCGATGACTGGTTAGGAATGGTCAACATTCGCATCCAGCGTCCGAGAACGCGCATTTGATTGACAGCGTTGAACGACTGCGACCCGCCGCAAACCTGCATTACTGCGAGCGTCTTGCCCTGCGTCGGGCGAACCGCGCCAACCGACAACGGTATCCAATCGATTTGAGATTTGAGAATACCGCTCATCGCACCGTGTCGCTCCGGCGAGCACCACACTTGACCTTCCGACCACGCGGCGAGCGTGCGCAGTTCATGCACCTTGGGATGAGTGTCCGGTGCCCCATCGGGCAAAGGCAGGTCGCGAGGATCGAAGATGCGCGCCTCCGCACCAAAGGCTTCGAGCAGCCGGGCAGCTTCAAACGCCAAAAAGCGACTGAAGGACCGTTCCCGCAGCGAACCATAGAGAATGAGAATGCGGGGCTGATGCGTCACGAATTTTGACGGTTCCAACTTGTCGACGGTCGGTAAGTCAAAATGGTCCAAGGATACGTTTGGAAGCTCGCTCATGTTTTCGTTGACCTCGGTTTTCCAACGACCGTCTCGCCGTCTTCCTTGGTGAAAGTTCCGATGTCGGGATTGGGCAAAATGTCGAGAACGGCTTCGGACGGCCGGCACAGCTTCACGCCAAGCGGCGTTACGACAATCGGCCTGTTGATGAGCAGAGGATGCAGGATCATCAGGTTAATCAGTTGCCCTTCATTCCAAGTCGTCTGCCCGATGTCGAACTCGAAGTAAGGCGCGACGTTCTTCCGAACCAATTCGTGCGCCGTGATCCCCATCGCGCGAATCAGCTCGTACATGCGTTCGCGCGTCGGCGGGTTCTTTAGGTATTCGATGACTTCCGGCTGCTCGCCGCTCGCGCGGATCATGGCCAGCGTATTGCGCGAGGTGCCACAGTCCGGATTGTGATAGATGGTGATCGTCATGGCGCAATTTCGCTATTGAGCAGCCAGCGGCACACGGCCAGCGCGCTGAATGCGCCAGCCAGCTGCACCACGACGAACGGCAACACATCTTCGATACGTATTCCCGCGAACGTGTCGGAAAACGCGCGAGCGAGCGTTACGGCGGGATTGGCGAACGATGTTGAGGCCGTGAACCAGTAGGCCGCAGTGATGTAGAGCCCGACGGACATCGGCACCGCATTCGGCTTCGCTTTGAGCGTGGAGAGGATCGTTACCAACAAGCCAAACGTCGCCACCCATTCCGCAAACCACTGTGCCTGGCCACTGCGTACTTTCGTTGATAGTTGGAGCAACGGCAGATCAAACATGAGATGCGCGGCGAGAACGCCAACCACGCCGCCTGCGACCTGTGCCAGCACATAACGGAGGGCAAGCGATGGTTCGATCTCACCCTTGAGCCAGAAAGCGCCAGTCACTGCTGGATTGAAATGCGCACCAGAAATCGGGCCCAACATCGTAATCAACACTACGAGAATAGCGCCGGTCGGCAACGTATTGCCGAGCAAGGCCAAGGCGTCGTTACCACCCGACAACTTCGCGCCCATGATGCCCGAACCGATTACGGTCGCGAGTAGAAAAGCGGTGCCAAGAAACTCTGACCCGATACGCTGGCCGTTAGAATGGTGTGCCGACATGGCTCACGCTTTCTCGCGAGTCGCGTCGGCTTTGGTTTTTCCGATGTCATCAAGCCGCTTTTGCAGCGAGAGCTTGTCGAGTGATGACAACGGTAGATTGGTGAAAATGCTGATGCGCTGATACAGCATCCGGTGCGTGTCGGCGAAGGCCAGCGCTCGTTCGGTTTCCGAACCTTGAATGGTAGATGGGTCGGGGAGACCCCAATGCGCGCTGACAGGCTGTCCCGGCCATATGGGGCAGACTTCGTTGGCGGCGTTGTCGCAAACCGTGAACACGAAATTGAGTTGCGGTGCTCCGGGCTTTGCAAACTCGTCCCATGGTTTGGAGCGAAGTTTGCTCGTATCGTAGTTCAGGTTGCGTAGCATATCTATTGCCCGAGGATGGACCTTGCCGCTCGGCATGCTGCCAGCGCTGTAACCCTGAAATTTGCCCATGCCGAGCCTGTTCATCACCACTTCGGCGATGATGGAACGGGCTGAATTGTGGGTGCAGAGAAACAACACATTCAATGGACGTTCGACACTCATTTTGATCCTCCTTTACTTGTACAAACCGCACGGACTTTCTTGACGACGGCCCCACAGAGTTCGGGCTGCCCCCGGCAGCAATCCTCGGTGAGATATGTCAGCAGCTGTCTCATACCTTCGACGCGCACTGCGTAACGCACGAAGCGGCCGTCTCGGGTGGACGTAACGAGGCCCGCATGATCCAGCTCTTTCAGATGGAACGACATGCCCGTAGGGCTTATTCCGACGTGCTCGGCAATCTCGCCGGCAGGCACCCCGGATGGACCTGCACGGACCAGCAAGCGGAAGATTCTCAGACGGTGTTCATGTGCCAGGGCTGAGAGCGCTGAGACGATTTCGATTTCATCCATAGACCTACTATTCAATAAGTCTTGAAATATGCAAGCAATAAATGAGATGAGGCACCGGCTCCGTTTTATTGCGAAGCGGTGGCTCTGAAGGGCTGCGTTCCTGGCGCTCTCTACTGCCCTGGTCGCGAGCCGTGGCGTCAGCAATGTGATATGGCTCGTTAGAAAAAGAGCCGCTCACCCTTGATGTCCTTGTAAATGTGCGCGACCTGCTCGCCGTAGCCGTTGTAGGGAAGCGTCGGCACGCGTGTTTCAGTTCCGAGGATGCGCTCGGTTGCCTGGCTCCAGCGCGGGTGCGGGACCTCAGGGTCGATGTTGGCCCAGAAGCCGTACTCGGCCGGAAGAATTTTTTCCCAGAAGCTGACCGGCCGCTCGGCGACGAATGAGAACCGCGTGATCGATTTGATGTGCTTGAACCCGTACTTCCACGGCACCGCAAGACGCAAAGGCGCACCGTGCTGCTTGGCCATCGGCTTGCCGTAAGCGCCTGTGCCCATGAATGCGAGTTCGTTCGTGGCTTCCTCGATCGTCAATCCTTCGACATACGGCCAAGGGTTCCAGGTCTGCTTCTGACCGGGCGCGACGGTGGGATTGTTGAACGTCTCCATGCGCACATATTTGGCCGATGACATTGGCTTGGCGAGCGCCACCAAGTCTTTCATCGGGAAGCCGGACCACGGAATGGTCATCGACCATGCTTCGACGCAGCGGTGACGATAGAGGCGCTCTTCGAGTTTCATCTTGGCCAGCAGGTCATCGATGCCGATCTCGAACGGGTTCTCAACCATGCCATCGAACTTGACCATCCAAGGACGTAGCTTCAACGCTTGCGCCGCGCCCGAAATCTCTTTGTGCGAGCCGAACTCGTAGAAATTGTTCCACTTGGCATTGATGCCCTCGGCCGTCAGAGCGCGATCAAGTGTGAACGCGGTGTTGCGGGCCGCAGGGTAGAGCGACGCCGATGGGTCCAATTCTACAGGTGGTGCCGCTGGCCCTTCTTGCCCAAGCAGAACAGAGGCGGCTGCCAATCCACTGATACCGAGACCGACACCCGCCAGGAACTCGCGTCGGTTTGCAAAGACGCTCTCCGGCGTGGCGAGCGCTTCTTTGAGGATCCAGCTGCGGGACTTCTTGATGTTCATGGTCATGTTCTCCTTCCGGACCGCGCGATGAACCCAAGGCTCAGCCTGAACGTATTGAGAATGCGCGTCTTTCGGAAATAGCGTTCGCCGAACGTTTTGATAGTCTCTGACTATGGGCGGCAGACGCGGTGAAGAGAGGGGGAATGCCGCTCCGATCGCCGCGCCTGCCGGGTTTGTTACGGTTCGAGTCGTCTCAATATCATTCAGTCCGCGAGCCGATTTTCACGGCTGCCCTACTTGGCGGCCGCGACCGACTTTGAAGCGTGCGATTTCTTCGCAGTCTTCACATAGTGGAGCGTCCGCTTCGCCTTGGTTTCACTCACGCCGACGTTGCGCTGTGGTTCAGCCTGCGTGGCGTAGGGCGCGCCCTTGTAAGGGAAGTGCCACACGGGGACTCCGGGCTGTGCCTGGCTAACGCTCGCCCCAACAACGAGGGCAAGAGCGGCGAGGGTCGTCTTGATGATCGTTTTCATGGACGTAGTCCTTCTCAATCGAGAGTTCAGGTTTCGACGGTCCTGCGACGATTCCTGAGAGGCCTGGCGCGCTCAGTGGCGCGGGTTGAGGCAACGCAGATCGCAAGCCGTTCGTGGATGATGAATGTCAGGGTGTGCGTGGTACGCGCTCGCAATCACACGACCAAAAGTGGTCGCAGTGGCTTGCGTTGCGCCGCATGAAGCGGCGCATAGGCCGTTAGGCTCGGGGAGGGGGAGCTGGGGGCGTGATCGACCGGGACGAGAAGAGTTCGTTGTCGGCGAGCTTCAACATCCCAAGGTCAACAGATGTCTGTCCGGTCACGGTTGGCAGCACGCCGCACGCGGCGAAGCACTGGCTGGCACAACCGGACGCCGTTTGGCATTGCGGCATCGCTGCGCAGTTCGGCATGGACTCGGGGCACGGACAATTGGCCATGCCGCCATTGTCGGTCATGCTGAAGCCTGCCGTGCCATCGGCGCTCATTGACTGCTGCATGCCCTGGCACGACTTGCCCATCGCAAATCCGGCCACCGGAGAGAACGCCAGGGTCAAGGCGACGAAGAAAGCCAAAAATGTTCTAAATCTGGGCATCATGATCACTCTACGATCATACTCTCAATGTTGTTACGGGCAACCCTGGGTTCAAGTGACCGCCGGGGCAGATTTACGCCCAGACAAGGTGAGCAGTAGTCCGGGGACTCCAAAGACGAGCCACGCCGGTAACAGTAGAAAAGTCACGAGAACCGGGTCCCAAAGCGCTGGAAACAGGTAGCGCTGCACAATGGCTTGCACGAGGTTAAGGCTCGCGGCGCTGAGCCGTCCCCACAGGTCGCCCAGTGGGTTAAAACCCAGCATCCCCGCGCCAGATAACCCTGTCACAAGATCATAGGCGAGGATGGCGCTAGCTAGACCAGCCAGGCCCAGACCGATCAAGCAGCGAACGGACGTCGGATCACCCTCGCCTTGTGTAGGCAGACTGGAACGCGAGCACAGGCTTGCTGAATCTTGTACTGCCCGCAGATGAGCAGCCCGAGAGACGTTAGCATCGCAGTCGACACAAAAAGCGTAAGCATGGCTGCCTCACTTGAATTTTGCTGAAGCCAACGGCACGTCGAATTTCTCGCACCAGATCCAGATCTCATTGTATTGGCTGAGCTCGGGGCCTGCCGCGACTGGGCATAACGCTAACGTAGGAGCTTCCTGCGCCTTGCGGAAATGCCGCTTGGCGATGGGTTCGATACATGGGGGCTATGGGCATTGGGTGCCCCGTGGCGGTTGGTGACAGCGAAGGAAGAACAACACGGCCAGCGGCAAGGCGATCCACTGTAACAGCGGCGCGAGCCCAACCCGCAAAAGGGGCACGACCGGCATCAGCTCGGAGTATGACCAGCGGCCCGCCCAATAGACCGCGTACCATTCGAATGCGATGGTGATCAGTACGCCGGTTGCGAGGTAAGCAGTCAACGCACTGTTGCCCGGCATCACGAACCACCTCCAATCCCTCTGCCACCAAGCGCCAACAGCGAAACTCGCCAGCGCAATCCCTACATCGCCGAATGTTGCCTTGAGACATACGAGCGTTGCCAGCCAATGGCTGAGCATCGGCATTCTGGCAAACAGAGGCGCTTGCAGGATCTCCCAGGTGAAGTGGAACAAGAACGTGAACATGGCAAATACCAGCAGCGCACTTAAAACGGTAAGGTGTTCCGGCCCATGCCTCGTGCTTCCGACCGGTGTGTTGCGGTGGCTCATTTACTTGTCGAGAGCAGGTATTTGATCAGCGCAGCAACCCCCAGAACGAGCACGGCAAGGCCGAGCTGCCCAAAAAGGCCCATACCCCACATCATCCCGCCCATGCCGTCGTGCATCATGTCACTCAGGCGCAGGCTTGTCATCGCCGGTGATGGAGAATTTCGAAGGGGCCTTCCTTGCTGCCGGTCATTCCGGGCGAACCTTCCGGCATTCCTGGCAAGGAGATACCCTTGATCTCCGGCTTTTCAGCAAGCATCCGCTTGATCGACGTCACCGGCACATGACCTTCGACGACATAGTCGCCGATCACCGTCGTATGACAGCCTTCGAGGTCCTCTCGCACGCCGTACTTCTGCTTGATCAGGGTCATGTTGGGGTGCTCAACGACAGTGACGTTGAAGCCGTTGGTGCGGAGATAGTTGGCGTACCAGTCGCAGCACATGCAGCCTGGGTTCTTGTACAGGGTGGCGGCGATTTTTGCGTCGGCCACCGCGAAACCAGACGCCAACGCCAGGATAATCGTTGCAAACAACAAGCGCTTCATGACGCGTACTCCTTGTTACACAAAGTCGTTGTCACGGCTCCAAACCCAACGCCTGGTTGACATCCGAACGGGCGCGGTCGACCGCCACACGGGCTGTTGCGCGTGCGAGATCGGCTTCGAAAAGCGTCAATCGCGCGCGGATCAAATCATTGAACGGCGATTGCCCTGCGCGTTGTGCCGCCTCGGTGAGCTGAACCACGGACGACAGATCGTCGTGCCGGGCATCCAGAGCCTTGAGTTGCTGGCGAGCCCCCTCAAGGCGAGCGCGCGCCTGGTCGGCATCACCGCCAACCTCGCGTTCGGCGAGGGCAAGCTCTTCACGCGCTGCAATCACGTCGGCAGCGGCTGCCGCCCGCTTGGGCTCGTTGACCGCATCGTAGGAAAACGGGATTTTGAGGCGAACACCGAGCGACGTGACGTTCGGCTCGGCGCGGGTATCGGTATTATTGGTGACGAAGGCGCTAAACTCGGGGCGTTCGCGATCGACCGCGTAAATGAGGCTCTCGTCGGCTTCGGCCTTCTGGATGGCAACGCTGCGCAGCACGACGCGTGGATGGTTCGCGGGCTTCGTGCCACCCGCATCCCGTTCCTTGAACGACGACGGTGCGTCCTTGCCGGTGAGCACGTGAAAGGCGATCTTTGCCTGGTTCAATTCGGCGTGCAGACCAGCAAGAGCCGACTCCGCGTCCCTCACATCGGCGTCGGCGAGCTTGGTATCCACCAACTGCGATTGTCCGGCTTGTGCCTGCTGGCGCAGACTTTGCGAGAGAGTCGCCGCCGTGGACCGCCTCTTTTCGGCGATGGCAACCTTCTCGCGCGCTTCCGCGACCATCCAGAATGCGTCCCGCACGCGCTTGGCGACCTCGAGCCGCTTGGCGGCGATTTCAGCTTCGATGCGTTCGCCACCAGAAAGGGCCGCGGCCAAAGCCGCACCGCTCTCGCCGCGCAACCAGAGCGGAATCCCGAATTCAGCTTCGTATTCGCGTGTGCCCCGGTCGTGAGTCAGCGCGTCGGTGCGGTGCATGACCGTGGCCCAGGGGCCGCCTGGCAATAAAGCGCCAGCCGCGTTCGTCTTCGCCTCGATTTCGGCACGGCGCGCGGCGAGCGAGGGGATCTCCGGCGTCCGCTCACAAGCCGCTTCGAAAGCTGCTGTCAGCTGCGAGGCTTGCGCCGAGACCGTAGTCCCAGCCGAAACCATCAGAGCTGTTAAGAGTGCAGCGATGCGCATGCCATGTTCCCCGTTTTTTTTCGTCGATTTGTAAACACGGCACTGACATCAAACTCCTCTCCAATCGCGGATTGGCGAATCACTGTGTTCGGCCAATCGTAAGCCACCGGCATTCTCTTGTGCGTGACGGATAAGCAGCAACCGATACTCATACTGGCGCCTCCGCTTTGATTTTTGATTCGACAGCCGTCTTAGGCAGCTTGAAGCCTTTGACGAGGGCATAGATCGCCGGGATGACGATCAGCGTCAGCACGGTCGAGGACACCATGCCGCCGATCATCGGCACGGCGATGCGCTGCATGACTTCCGAGCCCGTGCCGGTGCTCCACAGGATGGGCAGCAGGCCGGCCATGATGGCAACCACCGTCATCATCTTCGGCCGCACGCGTTCGACCGCACCTTCCATGATCGCCGCGTAGAGGTCCTCGCGCGTGAACACGCGCTTCTCTCGCTCAGTCATCTCGCGCCGCTCGGTCAGCGCATGGTCGAGGTAGATCAGCATGATGACACCGGTCTCGGCCGCGACGCCTGCAAGCGCGATGAAACCAACCGCAACGGCGACAGAGAGGTTGAACCCGAGCCACCACATCAGCCACAGCCCGCCAACGAGTGCGAACGGCAGCGACAGCATGACGATGAGCGTTTCCGTTACGCGGCGGAAGTTCAGATAGAGCAACAGCAGAATGATCATCAGTGTTAGCGGCACGACGATCGCGAGACGGGCCTTGGCACGCTCGTAGTATTCGAACTGGCCGCTCCAGATTGCGAAATACCCGGTCGGGAACTTGACGCTCGCCTCGACGGCTTTTTTCGCGTCAGCCACGTAGCTCCCGAGGTCGCGGTCGCGCACATCGACGAAGATATAGGCGGCAAGCTGGGCGTTTTCGGTGCGAATACTGGCCGGTCCAGTGGTCAGCTTGACGTTGGCCACCTGACCCAAGGGGATTGAGGCGCCATTGGCCATCGGCACCTGCACGTCGCGGGCAATCGCCTGCGGGTCGGAGCGCAATTCGCGTGGATAACGGATGCTGACGGCGTAGCGTTCGCGGCCTTCGACGGTGGTCGTCACTGTTTCCGCGCCAAGCGCCGAGGCGACGACGTCCTGCACGTCGCCGACCATCAGGCCGTAGCGGGCCAACTGCTTACGGTCAGGTTCGACCTCCAGATAGTAGCCGCCGATGATCCGCTCGGCATAGGCGCTGGACGTCCCCGGCACGGTCTTGATGGCGGTCTCAATCTCGCGCGCCAGCTTTTCCATTTCTTTCAGGTCTTTGCCGATGACCTTGACGCCGACGACGGTGCGAATACCGGTCGCCAGCATGTCGATGCGGGCTTTGATCGGCATGGTCCAGGCGTTTGAGACGCCAGGGAACTGCAACGCCTTGTCCATCTCGGCGGTGAGTTTTTCGACCGTCATCCCTGCCGGCCATTCCTTCTCTGGCTTTAGGTTGATGATGGTCTCGAACATTTCGGTCGGCGCCGGGTCGGTCGCGGTCGAGGCACGGCCCGCCTTTCCAAAGACCGATTGCACCTCTGGGAACGACTTGATGATTTTGTTCTGCGTCTGCAGCAGTTCCCCGGCCTTGGTGATCGACAATCCCGGCAACGTCACCGGCATGTAGAACAGCGTGCCTTCGTTGAGGCTCGGCATGAACTCCGAGCCAAGCTGCGTTGCTGGCCAGATACTGACGCCGAGCACGGCAATCGCCAAAGCGATGGTCAACGTCTTGGCCTTGAGCACGCCGCGTATGAGCGGCCGGTAGACCCAGATCAAGAAGCGGTTCACCGGGTTCTTGTGCTCGGGAACAATGCGCCCGCGCACGAAGATCACCATCAAGGCTGGAACAACCGTGACCGAGAGGAACGCTGCCGCCGCCATCGAAAAGGTCTTGGTGTAGGCCAGCGGCTTGAACAACCGGCCTTCCTGGGCTTCGAGCGCGAAGATCGGTAGGAATGAGACGGTGATGATCAGCAGCGAGAAAAACAGAGCCGGGCCGACCTCGCACGCCGCCTCTATCAGGACCTCGATGCGCGGTTTGTCGGGTGGCGCGCGCTCCAAATGCTTGTGGGCGTTCTCGATCATGACGATGGCGGCATCGATCATGGCACCGATGGCAATCGCAATGCCGCCAAGGCTCATGATGTTGGATGACAGCCCCAACGCGTGCATGAAAATGTAGGCAATCAGGATGCCGAGCGGCAGCGTCAGAATGGCGACGAAGGCGCTGCGGAAGTGCAGCAGGAAGATGACGCAGACGGCGGCAACAATCAGGCTTTCCTCGATCAGCGTCCGCTTCAGCGTCTCGATGGCGCGATGGATCAACTCCGAGCGGTCATAGACCGGAATAATGTCGGTTCCTTCAGGCAGGCTGGACTTGATGGCCGCAAGCTGCGTCTTGACGTTCTCGATTACGTCGAGTGCGTTCTGGCCGTAGCGCTGCACGGCGATACCGCTGACCGCCTCGCCTTCGCCATTCATCTCGGTGATGCCGCGCCGCTCGTCCGGGGCCAGCTCGACCCGCGCCACATCACGAAGCAACACGGGTGCGCCGTTTTCCTCCTTGAGCACGATTTGCTCGATATCTTCGGCACTGCGGATGTAGCCTCGCCCGCGCACCATGAACTCGGTCTCGGCCAACTCGATAACGCGGCCACCGACATCGTTGTTGCTGGTGCGGATGGCATCGCGCACCTTGGTCAGCGGGATTTTGTAGCTGCGCAACCGCGACGGATCGACGATCACACTGTATTGCTTCACAAAGCCGCCGACACTCGCCACCTCGGCCACGCCCTCGGCCTTGGCAACGGCGTAGCGGACCTGCCAATCCTGTGTCGTGCGCAATTCGGCGAGCGTGCGCTTGGCGGCGACGACCGCGTATTGATAGACCCAGCCAACCCCTGTGGCGTCGGGTCCAAGCGTTGGCGTCACACCGGCTGGAAGATTGCGGGAGGCCGCGCTGAGATACTCGACGACGCGCGAGCGCGCCCAATAGATGTCGGTGCCATCCTGAAAGATGACGTAGACGAACGACACGCCGAAGAAGGAAAACCCGCGCACCACGCGCGATTTGGGCGCCGACAGCATGGCCGTCGATAGCGGATACGTGACCTGGTCTTCGACCACCTGCGGCGCTTGGCCTGCATAGTCGGTGTAGATGATGACTTGGGTGTCGGAGAGGTCGGGTATGGCGTCGAGCGGGACATTCTTGACCGCATAAATACCGAAACCCGTGGCGAACATAACACCAACCGCGATGAGCAGCAGGTTGTTGGCCGACCAGCGGATAAGCCTCGCAATCATGGCTTTGCCTCCGCGCTGCCGCCAGCAGGCTTCATCGGCTCGGACATTTTGTCCGACTTAGTCTCAGTCATCGGAGGTGCCGACATCTTGTCCGGCATCGTTTTTGGCATGGTCTCTGTCATCGGTTTGCCAGCCCCGTTGCCCTCCATCGGCTTCATCGGATCAGTCATCGGTGCGGCCATGGGGTCCGACATCGGCTTGACATCGGCAGGAGCCGCCGTGTCCGCCGTGAAGCCCTTGAGCGCGGCCTTGAGGTTGCTTTCGGCGTCGATCAGGAAGTTGGCGCTGGTGACAACTTTGTCGCCGCTCGCAAGCCCTTCTTTGACTTCGACATAGCCGTCGCCCCGAACACCGAGCTTGACCGGGCGCGGCTCAAAGCGGCCTTCGCCCTTGTCGATGAGCACGACTTGCCGCGTTCCGGTATCGAGCACGGCCGAAGCCGGGACCGCCAATCGAAGGGCATCGCTGCTGCCCGTATCAATGGTCACATCTGCATACATGTCGTGGCGGATGCGGTGATCGGCATTGTCAATCTCGATGCGAACCTTGGCCGTGCGTGTCTGCATATCGAGCTCATGCAGAATAAAGCTGACTTTGCCTTCAAAATGCTCGCCAGGGAACGCGCGGAAGATAACGGTCGCCGGAGCGCCAACCTTGATCGGGCCTATATCCTGCTCGGCAACGTCCGCGACGACCCAAATCTTGCTGAGGTCGGCGATCTGGTAGAGCATGGTCCCGGCGCTGACCTTCTGGCCTTCGACTACTTTCTTGTCGATCACGACGCCGGACACCGGCGACGGCCAGTCGATTTTCATCGGCGTGGCGTTCTTGTCGATATCGAGGGATTTGATCACGGCCTCGGGGACGCCGAGGTTTTCAAGGCGCGTCACGGCGCCTTCGAGATCCTTTGCCGCGTCGCCGCGTGATTGGCCAATGGCCACTGCTTTAGCAATCTTGTAGTCGACTTCGGCTTTGACGATGTCCGGGCTATAGATGCGGAACAGGGGCTCCCCCGCCTTCACGTGCTTGCCCATCTCGGCAACGTAGAGCTTCTCGATATAGGCGTCGGCGCGCAAAGTCACTTCGCGGATGGTCCGCTCATCGATCTTGGCAATGCCGGGTGCGCTCACGGGCCGCGCCAGCTTGCGCATTTCGACCGGCTCGGACTTCACCCCAGCCCGCTGCACCTTGTCGAGGCTGACCTTGACGCTCGACCCATCGTCATCTTCGTCCTCGTAGACAGGAAGGTACTCCATGTTCATGGAATCCTTCTTTGGCACGGGCGATGTGTCGGGAAGGCCCATCGGATTGCGGTAGTATTTGACCTTGTGTTCGCCTTTTGGAGACGGTGCTTCGGAAGCCTTGGTAACTTCCGGTTTGCTCATAGGAAAATCGGGCTCGGCATCGTCATAGACCGGGACGAAGGCTCGGCCGTCAGCGGTTTTCATCGGGTTGGTCGCGTAAGCAGGCTTGCCGCCGGGATCTTTCCAATAAAGAACCCGGTGGCTTGCTGCAGGCATTGCGTCCGGTAGCGTGACGGCTCCGCCATCCGACATCATGGCTGATGGACGACCCGGCCAATGACCGGTGCCGTACCTATAGCCAATGGCTGCCGGTACGAGGACCGCCAGGATTCCAACAAGGACGAAGGCCAACTTTTTCACGGCACTATCCTCACTTCTTCGCAGTGAAGACGACCGTGCCTTGCACGGTGTCGGGTTCACCCTGCACCTTGGCCTGTAGCTTTAGGGCCCAGTTGCCATCCATGGTCAGGTCGCCACGGAATTTGTAGACGCCGGGCTCCTTCGAGCTTTCCGGCGCGACTTCGGAGGCCATCGTCTCCATGCCCTCTGGCGACATGTCGAGCCGGGAGCGGAACACCACCGCTCCCTCGACGGGTTTACCGTCCGGCTTATGGACCAGCCGTACTGCCAGTTCGCTGCCCGCGCCGCTGCGCACGTCCTTGGTTACGGGCTCGAAAGTGTAGTCGCTGGCACCGGCCCAAGCGGGTGCGCTCACTGCGCCAGCCGCCAACCCGACGAGGGCTGCGGCCAGCAATCTGATACTTTTCATGTTGTAAGTCTCCATTTTGAACCTTTGCTCCGAGCGGATCGTCCGCACGGCTGTCAAATGGCGTGAGACGGGGCGGCGCTGTTCGGCAGCCGGTATACGCCGTCACGCGGATTGGCAGGTCAGGCTCGGGGAGGAGGAGCGGGCGGCGGCCAGTCGCTCAAGGCGATCGAGTCGGTCATCGACCGCTCGTAAGTCTGCCGCAAAAACTCAAAGGTCTTGGTTGCGGTCGGGAGGAAGCAAGGTGTTTTAAAGCACTTTTGAGCGCAGGAATCGACCGGGCAGGCTCCAGACTTATCGCAGCAAGGACAATCGCCCAGGTCCTTGGCACCCATACCCTTCTTGTCGCAATGCTCCATCGCGACCATGGGCTTCGCCATGGCAGCAGCCACCGGCGTCACCGCCAGCGAAAAGCCAATGAGCACGGCTAATATTAAGCGTAGCAAGGGCACGGTTTGTTCGACACTCCTTAACAACAGGATGGGCCAAAACCCTTAAATGTCAATGTGCAGCTTGGCTAGGTTTGTCTGGAATCCTGCAATTGGGTACGGCGGCACGGCGCGAGCATTTCAAGGTTCCGAAGGGTTGCTAGATCAATTGTATCAACGCTCGACTCCGAATCGAGCGCGTTTCATACGATACCCCTAAGCCGCGAATGGCTTTGCTCCTTGCTTCAAGTTACGAATTCCCATATTTGCATGCGGGTCCAGAACAACAGCGGCAACCTCGTATCTTATCATAATCTCACGACATCCGTTTTCACCTTAATAAATGGCCTTGTCTCGGTTGCGAGCCTTGTCCCAGCCTCGGGCACTCTCTAACCCCTTGACACCAGTCAGGACCGCACCAGCGACGTCGGCATTGGTAAAATTGGCGCCGGCAATATTCGCGCCGACAAGAATTGCGCGAGCAAGGGCAGCTTCGCTCAGATCGGCATCGACGAGCCTAGCGTTTGTCAGATCGGCAAACTCCAGATTCGCGCCGGTGAAATCGGCGCGGGTGAGGTTGGCATCTACCAATGTCGCGCCTGAAAGATCCGTCCGCTTCGGAGTCTTAAACTCGTTCTGTTGTCGGCCCAAACGCGCGCCTGTGAGGTTCGCCCCACGCAGATTCGCACGGCTCAAGAATGCCATGATGCGCGCACCGGACAGATCGGCACCTTCGAAAGTTGGAGCATTGGCCGGCGTCGATTCGATATTCAACGAGCCTACGGCATCGAACAGGCTCGCACCCGCAAGATTTGCTTTATTAAATTTAGTTCGATTGATTTGGGCTCGATCCAATTTGGCATTGGTCAAGTTTGCGGAGGAGAGATTGGCACCCGACAAATCTGCGCCGAGCATGTTCGCTCCAGCCAGATTGGCCTCTTTAAAGTCAAGCTCACTCAAATCCAACAACGATAAATCCTTGCCAGAGAAGTCCGGGTGACTACCTGCTTTTGCATTGAACAGACTTTCCACAACTTGCTTCAATCGCAGCTCAGCTGCGTGGGCGACACAGATGATTACCAAGCCTGTTACGCAGATCATCGCCAAAGCTCGTAATAGCTTTCTCATTTTCAGACGCGCACCCCGTGACCGATAGGTGGCTGTACCAGGAGTTCGACGCGAAGCAGCCGCAATGCGTTGGCAGTTACCAATACCGTTGCACCCGTGTCGGCAAGGATGGCTGGCCAGAGCCCAGTCAGGCCAATCACAGTCGTCACGAGAAACACAGCCTTAAGGCCAAGCGCGATTGTAATGTTCTGCCGAATGTTGGCCATTGTGCGTTTCGAGAGAAATATCATCGCGGCCACGTCGCCGATACGCCCGTGCAGAACTGCCGCATCGGCCGTCTCAAGGGCAACATCGGTTCCGCCCCCCATAGCAATACCAACATCGGCTGCCGCTAGAGCCGGCGCATCATTAATGCCGTCACCCACTTTAGCGACCACCAAACCCTGCGCTTTCAACTCGCCAACGATTCGTTGTTTATCCTCTGGCAAAAGGTCTGCCCTTACCTCGATACCGAGCTGCTTACCGATTGCCAACGCGGTTCGGTGGTTGTCGCCCGTCAGCATCACCGTTTTGATGCCAGCATCCGTCAGGGCCCTAAGTCCCCCCAACGCATCCGGACGAGGTTCATCACGCATGGCGATTGCCCCCGCGAGAGCCTGCCCGACCAAAAGTACAGAAACAGTTTTTCCTTCGTCATTGAGTGCTGTAATTTGCGCGGTCTGTTCGGCCGAGAGCGGCACACGCTCGCCAGCTGCCGTTGGCGAACCAAAAAATACAGCCACACCGTCGACCGTTCCAGTAATGCCTTTGCCGCCGAGGGCCTCGGCGTCAGTCACTTGCGGGACAACAACCTTGTCAGCCGCCGCTTTGGTGAGAATCGCCGTTGCCAGCGGATGGCTTGAGCCGGTTTCCAGCGCCGCGGCGAATTTCAGAATATCGCTTTCAGAATGAGCGAAGGCGATTACGTCAGTGATTTTCGGCTTGCCTTCGGTCAGGGTGCCGGTCTTGTCGAATGCCACCGCCGTTATCTTGCCGAGGTTTTCAAGCACCGCGCCGCCTTTGAGCAGCAAGCCGCGCCGGGCCCCGGCCGAGAGTGAGGCAGCGATGGCAGCGGGCGTCGAGATTACCAGCGCGCAGGGGCAGCCTATGAGCAGAATAGCTAGGCCCTTGTAGATCCATTCACTCCACACACCGCCGAATAGCAGTGGCGGCAAAATCGCGATCAAGGCCGCCACAATGACCACAGCGGGGGTATACCAGCGCGAAAAACTGTCTATAAATCGTTCGGTGGGAGCTTTGCTTTCCTGGGCTTCTTCGACCAACTTGACAATGCGCGCGATTGTGTTGTCGGCCGCAGCAGCGGTGACACGAACACGCAAGGCGGCCTCGCCGTTGACAGTCCCGGCAAAAACTTGCGCATCGACCCCCTTGCGCAACGGTGTGCTTTCACCTGTCACTGGCGCTTCATCGACCGCGCTCTCGCCCGACACGATCACGCCATCGGCTGGCAGGCGGTCGCCCGGCCGCACGAGAATGACAGCTCCGACGCTGAGACTTTCGGCTGGCACCTCGCGCGTTTGGCCGTCCTGTTCGAGAAGTGCCGTTTTGGGCACCAGCGTCGTAAGGGACTGAATGCTGGCGCGCGCTTTGCCGGCCGCGACGCCTTCAAGCAACTCGCCCACCAGAAACAGGAACACGACGGTCGCCGCTTCTTCGCCCGCGTTAATAATCACCGCGCCGACGGCCGCAATGGTCATCAGCATTTCGATGGAAAAGGGCGTACCCGCGAGTGCCGCCGCAATCGCGCGGCGCGCAATCGGTACGAGTCCGACTAGCATGGCAGCAATGAAGACATAGGGAGCAATCGAAGGCGCGAGCTTGCCGACAATAAAGGCTGCAACCAGCGCAGCGCCGCAGGCAAGCGCGAGCGAGGCCTTTTTGCTCCGCCACCACGGACCTGTTATCGCGCCGCGATCGTGGTGATGACCGTCGTCGTCGCTGTGCGAATTCGTTTGCTTGATCGAGTCGCCTGCATCGTTTTTCTGGGTCCGTGAGGCTGTGTACCCGAGACTCGCGAGTTGCTGCTCGATCGTTGCGACGAGCGCGGGGTCATCGGCATGACGGACGCTCATCGTCCCCGCTGACACGGACACCGACACATCTTCGACACCCGGCAGGCGTCGCAAAGCGGTATCAATCTTGACTACACAGGACGCGCAATCCATGCCGTCCACGCGGTACTGAGTCTGTGCTGTCAGCGTCACGTTTTTTTCCAATAAACTCGGACATCGGTAAGATGCACCTTAAGGTCGCCAGAGGAGCAATCCGCTCCATTACATTTACTTTTCTAAATTTTGCCCATGCATTCTGAGCAAACGTCGAATTGCGATCATCCCATCAACTCTTCAATCACCAGAAGCAACAAGAACCCGATGAAGAACAGCGCTGTCACCCACGGCCGATCCGGCGTCTCGTGCGCCTCGACCAAAAGCTCTTCGGTGACTAGGTAGAGAAGCGCTATCAAACCAAAAGCAAAAAACCCGGTTATGACCGATTGGGGCAGCGTGCCTATCGCAGAAGCAGCAAGTGCCCCAGCTGGCAACAGCAGGGCCACCACTCCAATCAGCCCAACGGTGCGAGCCCGCGACATCGCCGCGTCACCAAGTTCTGCAGCGAGCGAGAGACCCAGAAAAAGCACTTCGAGAGTGAGTGCGATCGTCAAGAGCAGACCCGCCTTGGCACTCGCAGCAAAGCCAAGCCCCAGCACAAGCCCGTCGATAAACACATCGACGCCAACGAGAGTGACCAATCCTGTCTGTCCCTCCGTGCGGTCGCCGATTTCTTTGATCAACAGCATCAGGATAATGCCCGCTCCGCCACCAATCACGATCGGCCAAAGCGAAGCCTGATGTTTAAGGCTCGGGAGGATTTCGCCCGCTGCAGCGGCGAACACGACGCCAGCCGCGAAATGCTGAATCGCGCTCGCCACGAGGGGCCCTGGCCGTCGATAGGCGGCGACGAGTGCACCGGCAATAGCTGCTGCGACGGGTAGGAACGTGTAGTCCAGCGGAGACGTCAATTCCATAGAGTCTCGCTTTCCAATGCTATCTTAGTGATTACGGAAGAGTCGTCCAGGTCTCGCCACGTGCCGGCTGTTCCCAGCGCTTCATTTATTTTGAATCTAGCACGCACTAAGCGTGGTCATCGGACTTGCGTATATGGACCTTTAAGGCGATACATCCTCTAGCCACTAGAGGAGCAAGCCCAATGTTGAAATCTTTGCCCATCGGCCGATTGGCTCGGCAGACCGGCGTGAAGGTGCCAACGATTCGCTACTACGAGGGTGTAGGTTTGCTTCCAATTCCGGCACGCGCGCAAAGTAAACGGCGCCTTTACGACTTGGGTGACGTCACCCGTCTGCGCTTCATCAGGCACGCTCGCGAACTTGGGTTTGAGGTGGGCGATATTCGCCAACTGCTAGCGCTGTCGGATCAGCCCGACCGGCCGTGCAAAGAGGTCGATGCAATTGCGCATCGCCATCTCAATGAGATCAACAGCCGCATCACGCGGCTTCAGACTCTTAAGGCTGAAGTTAATCGCATGATCAAGCAATGCGCCAAGGGACGAATAGCACATTGCCGCGTCATCGAGGTGCTATCTGACCATGAGCACTGCGTTCATGACGGCGACGACTAGATCGTTTGCAATATCACTAGCGTGTTCGCTTGCTCCCTTTAGGGCTGCTCAGATCCGGAACCTCTTCGCCAAGTGCGGTCGCTAGGTCAATTTGGTGATCCTGCTCATCGACGAGGATTCGACGGATTTGTTCAGACATGGCGAATTCTCCTAGAGCTTCGCACTGCCTGACCCTTTCGCGATAATTCCGGATCGTTTCATTTTCATTATCCAGATCAAAACGCAGCATTTCTCTTGCGTCGTCCGAAGTCCGCACTGGCTTGGCGATCACCGTGGGCATTTTACCGAGATAATCGATCAGCTGCGCGATGATCAGCGCATGTTTTAATTCCTCTTTAGCATGTGTTTTGAGCTGCTCCGCGATAGTCATGAACTCGGCCCCCTTGAGCACCTGTGAATACACAACGTACCCGATGATAGCCTGATATTCTCGCGCAAGGTCTTCGTTTAACAGGTCAGCGAGCTGGTCCCGGGAAACCACTTCTTTGCTTGTATCGGTGTTGGGCTGTGCCATTTTTTGTTCCTTTGATAAAGGCGTCGCCGCGAGCGCGCTGCGCGCTGACGTGTGCCGTATTGCGATTTACCCAGCAGGTACTAAGCTGGCACAGTCGCGCCAATGCGGCAAGACCGGCACATCGTGCTCAATCGAGAAATAGAGAAGCACCCCATAATCTGTGTTGCGCTCTTCAAATCGTATTGGCGCAGCAGCACCAAAAACGACCTGCGTGCCCCCGTCCAAATTGAGGGCGAAACGCGCGCCTGGCGAGATTGTAAACGCTGCATCGTGCAGGAGGTTGCCTAGCCCATCGACGCTCTCAGACCATTCTTCGAGACCTTCAAGCATGAAATTGAAGTCTCTATTCACTGCATAGATCAGGCTGCCGCCCAGGTTATAACTGGTGGGACTATGTCCATCGACATCGACGAATGTCGTCACACCAGCATTGCCGTGAAGCGTCAGATTGTCCGAAACAATTTTACTAACCGGCAAATTGAATTGAAAGCCAGTTGAGCCATTACCCAGACCTTCGCTTTCGTTACCTGTCGGCAAAACGAGACTCACTCGCGGTGCAATGGCCGGACGGTCAGCACTTTCGAAGGACAGCTGATAGCGATAGTTCAGCTGCAAATCACCGAAGCCATTTTGGTGATCACCATCGTCGCGAAGCCAGGTGTATGGAACCGTGATCGAGAGCTGATGCAGTTGCGTTACGGCCGGCCACTCTTCGGTGAAGGTGTAAAACCAGTCCTTATCGAGTCGGCGCCACGTATTGATGTGTTGAATGACGCCAGCTTCTTGATTGTAGGCTTCCTCAATGAGGAAAGAGTTGTCTTAAATGGCTGTAGCGGGCCTCATATCTTTTTCTTCGGCCGCGGCGGCTGTAATAGTAACCGCCGTTGTTGCGACCAGAACGATGAAAATGAATGGATTGGTCATTAATGCCGCCTTAACCGATCGCTGATCCTGCGAGAATCACTACAACACCGATATCATTTCGGTATCACAGCGGGTATCGACCTCCCCATAAAAGCATCGCAACGCCCCTTACACTCAAGATTTTTAGATAGATCAGCGGCAGTTTGGCAACGCCCCTGGGCTAACAGACTGGGGCACAGACCAGCGCTTCATACAGCACCGCCCAAAAGCCGTTTCGGAAAGTAAATAAATTGACCAAGTTGATACAATTGCTGGTGACGCGGGAATCTGAATTGGTCCTATTCGAATTTAGTCAAAACGACGATGTTGTGTTTTTTCTGATCTAGTCGTCCGACTCATAAAACTGCATCCAGATCCGGGTGGCTGCAAGTTTTATCTAGTCTAGGAAGTTGGCGTCGTAGCTGTTGAAACGGGTGGCGACGGCGCGGGTGATTGAGCCTGTTGAAGAAGCGCTCGACGCGCTTCCTGAGTTTACAGGCTAAGGGGCTGAAGACCTGAGGATCGATGCGGATTCCGAGCGCGCGTCTCTGAAATGACCGGGTTCATGCCGCGCACCGTTAACCTCGGCTTCAAATATCTGACCGAGGCAGGCTACCTTGAGCCGGAACTGACGGTCGCCAGCCACGGCCGCGGTCGCGCCTATCAGTACAGCTTCTCAAATAAGATCGTGAAAAAGGTGCTGGCGCGCGCGGCGCGGGCCTAAAGCACCGGAAAGTGTGGGAGAGCCGCGCTCGTCCCTCGAGCAACCCCAAAGCCGGCCCTG
>JANLPY010000561.1:0-25830 GCA_031367505.1 Hyphomicrobiaceae bacterium
CGGGGGATGAAGACAGTGGAGCTTTACGCACGGGTGCGTCACGCGGTTCGCATCGAAGGGATCAGCGAGCGTGCGGCGGCGGAGCGTTTTGGAATCAACGCCCGAACCGTTTCCAAGATGTTGAAGTTCTCGGTACCACCGGGGTATGTGCGCCAAAAGCCGCCGTTCCGGCCCAAGCTCGAAGAGTTCATCGGGATCATCGATGCGATCCTGGCCGCCGACAAAGACCGGCCGAAAAAGCAGCGCCATACGTCCAAGCGAATTTTTGAGCGGCTGCGTGATGAACACGGCTTCACAGGCCGGATCACGATCGTAAAGGACTACGTGGCGGGCTGGCGCCAGCGCGGCCAAGAGATGTTCGTGCCGCTGATGCATCCGCCGGGCCATGCCCAGGCGGACTTCGGCGAGGCGCTCGGTGTTATCGGCGGCGTCGAGCGCAAGATCCATTATCTGGCAGTGGACCTACCGCACTCTGACGCGATCTTCGTTGTGGCCTACCCGGCCGAGACGACGGAAGCGTTCTGCGACGGGCACGTGCGCGCGTTCGACTTCTTTGGTGGCGTGCCGCAGTCGATCCTCTACGACAACACGAAGATCGCGGTTTCCCGCATTCTTGGCGATGGCCGCCGCCAGCGCACGCGCGTGTTCAGTGAGTTGCAATCGCACTACCTGTTCACGGACCGGTTCGGCCGCCCCGGCAAGGGTAATGACAAAGGCAAGGTCGAAGGGCTCGTCGGCTACGCGCGGCGGAACTTCATGGTTCCTGTGCCGGTATTCGCCGACTTCGAAGCGCTTAATGCCGATCTCTTGGAACGTTGCCGCAAGCGTCTGGCAGATCGGCCGCGCGGCCATGACGGCACGATCGGCGAGCGACTGGAACGGGATCTTGCGGCATTCCAGAAGCCGCTGCCGGCGCCCTATGACGCTTGTGAGAAAAGGCCAGGCAGTGTCAACTCGCTGTCGCTGGTGCGCTATCGAAACAACGATTACTCGGTGCCGACAGCCTTCGGGCACAGACGCGTTCTGATCCGGGGCTATGTGCACGAGGTCGTCATCGCCTGCGGCTCGCAAGTGATTGCGCGACATCCCCGCTCGTATGAGCGCGAGGACTTCGTGTTCAATCCTCTGCATTATCTGGCGCTAATCGAGCAGAAGACCAATGCGCTCGACCAAGCCGCGCCGCTGGCCGATTGGAAGTTGCCGGATGCGTTCGCAACCCTGCGCCGGCTTCTCGAAGCCCGTATGGGCAAAAAGGGAAAGCGCGAGTTCGTGCAGGTGTTGCGGCTGATGGAGATCTTCAAGTTCGACGACGTGGCCGCTGGCGTTGGCGATGCGATTGCACGCGGCGCGGTCGGCTTCGATGCCGTGAAGCATCTGGTCCTGTGCCGTATCGAGCGGC
Organism: Hyphomicrobiaceae bacterium; assembly: GCA_031367505.1. Taxonomy (GTDB): domain Bacteria; phylum Pseudomonadota; class Alphaproteobacteria; order Rhizobiales; family Hyphomicrobiaceae; genus JAKFWF01. The sequence continues at coordinate 1,400 of JANLPY010000561.1, forward strand.
GCCCGCCACGCCTCGACATGACAATCTATCCGTATCTGCCCAAAGCCAATGTGGCCACGACGTCGGCGCGATCGTACATGGAGCTACTCGCCGGTTGCGAGTGGGCAACCGAAGGCGGACAAAATACATCGGAGGTGGCGGCATGACCGATACACCACAGATCCTGCTCGCCCACCATCTGAAGGCGCTGAAGCTGCCGACGTTCCTGCGCGAGTACGATAAGGTCGCCCGCCTCTGCGCTGCCGAAGGCGTCGATCATGCGCGTTACCTGATGCGACTGGCCGAGATGGAGATCATTGATCGCGAGCGGCGCATGGTCGAGCGCCGGATTAAGGCCGCCAAGTTTCCGACCGTAAAAAGCCTCGATAGCTTCGACTTCCTGGCGCTGCCGTCGCTGAACAAGATGCTGGTTCTGGAGCTGGCGCGATCGGATTACGTCGAGCGCCGCGAGAATATCATCGCCGTCGGCAACAGCGGCACCGGCAAGAGCCACGTGGCGCTTGGGCTCGGCCTAGCGGCTTGTCAGAAGGGTCTATCGGTCGGCTTCGTCACGGCGTCGGCCCTCGTCCACGAGCTGCTCGAAGCCCGCGACGACAAGCGGCTGTTGCGGCTCCAGCGTCAGTTGGCCGCCTACAAGCTGCTGATCATCGATGAACTGGGCTACGTGCCACTGTCGCCGACCGGTGCCGAGTTGCTGTTCGAGGTGTTCTCGCAGAGATACGAGCGCGGCAGCACGTTGGTCACCAGCAACCTGCCGTTCGACGAGTGGACATCGGTGTTCGGCTCCGAGCGCTTGACCGGCGCGCTACTTGACCGCCTGACCCACCACGTCCACATCCTGGAGATGAACGGCGACAGCTACCGGCTCGCCCACTCCAAGCGCCGGTCACGCCGCAACCGGACTGACAATCCGACGGATGCCGCCCCTCAGGAATGACGCGCCGCAAGCAGGAAGGCTCCCTCGAGGGGGCCTTCCTGCTTGCACATCACTGCTGCACTTTTACTCCGGCCAGCCGCTGCAATATCGCTCCGGCGTTGACAGGATGCCCGTGTATGGCGCGAACACGCCATTCGGCAGGCGCACAATGGTGTGCAAATTGAACTCCTTCAGCAGCTCTTCTTTGATGCGCGCGCATACGCCATCGCCGAATAGGGTGCCGTTTGGCACGACAACCGCAGCTCGCGCTGGGCGCTTCGCCGAGGTCGGCTGCCGCTTTAACTTGCGCATGATGAGCTGAAGGAAAAGCAGCGCCGTCTCTGATGACTGGCGGTCTTCCGGAAAGTTGCCTTGGATGCCTTTTTCTTCTTCGCCGCCGAAGGGCGGATTGGTCAAGATGACATCGACGCGTTCCTTCTCGCCGATCTCTGATAGCTTGAAGCGCAGGGCGTTGCCGGGATCGATTTGAGGTGCGTCGAGTCCATGCAGCACGAGGTTCATCTGGCAGAGCAGGTAGGGCAGGGACTTCGGCTCACAGCCAGTGATCGTCTCAGATTGTAACTTCTTGCGATCGGCGACCGTCTTGACCTGTTTTTCAAGATAATTGTAGGCCTCAACGAGGAAGCCACCAGTGCCACTTGCCGGATCAAGCACTGTTTCACCCAATCGAGGATCGGTTACTTCCACCATAAAACGGACGACGGTGCGCGGCGTGTAGAACTCACCGGAATCGCCGGCCGCATCGCGCATTTCGCGAAGCATGGATTCATAGAGCGCACCGAGAGTGTGCAGTTCTTCGGAAGAAGTGAAATGAATGGCACCGATCTTGTTGACGACATCGCGGAGCAGGTAGCCGCTCTTCATGCGGTTATCGACACCCTTGAACACAGTCGCGATCACGTCACGACGATTGTCGCCGTTGGAGCTAGAGAGCGAACGCAAATAGGCGAAGAGGCCCGGTCCACGCTTGCCGCCGGGAAGATTGGTCTCGTCCTGATTGATGAAGGCCAAAAGTTCGTCGCCGGTGATACCTTGTGAGTTGGCAGCCCAATCGCGCCATCGGTACGGCGCATCGATCGCAGGCTTGAATTTCTTGCCTCCAAGCTTGGCCTCATCAGCGCGCTGCTGTTCGAGGTCGTCGAGGAATTTCAGAAACATAATCCAGGTCAGCAGCGGCAGCCGATCGAGATCGCCATTGAGGCCCTTGTCCTTGCGCATGATATCGCGCGCAGATTTCAGCAAGCTCCCCAGCATCTGGGCTGTGGTCGCAGGAGCAGCGTCAACGCCGTTCTTTGTTTTAGTTCGTGCCATAGAGAAGTCCTTGGAGGTCGTTTACGGCCTGCCGCAGCTGGTCGGGACCACCAAAGAGCTTGATGATCTCGGCGGGCTGGCCGTGGGTTGAAATGGGTGGCACGCGCAGAACGTCGGGCAACACGAATTGGGCGTCGCCATGTTGCGCGTATTTTTCCAGAAGTTCATCAAGGACCTGACGGGCCTCGGGGCTGAATTTCTCGAAGTAATCCTTGCGCTCGGACTTCAGGCGCTGCGCTCGCTCCCGGCGGGTGCGCAGGGGCGCGTTGAATGCGAGATGACAGAGAAGGTCGAACGGGTCGGCATCAGGCTGACCCGTCTGTTCGGCCAGTTCTGCAAAATCGACGCCACGTTCGGCGAGGGCCTGGATAATTTCCTTGCGCTTCTCGGCGTCGGCCCATTGCGACCGCAAGTCGATTGCAGTCGGCGCGAGAGAGCGGACACTCTCGGCGGCGTAGTCGGTGTATTTGACAACGCGAAGCTGCTTGCCGTTCGGGTCCAGTTCGTGAACGAGATGCGCCACGACTTCGACCTGACCGCCGTCGAAGTAGAATTTGCGCGGCTCGCCCGTGGGCGGCTCGATAACAACCGGATCGCCGTCAATCGGCGTATCTTCGTTTTCCGGTGTCGTCTCCGTGGTCGAGGTGGTTTCGCCTTCTTCGGTGACCTCCTCCTCAGTGATGCGGGTGGGGTCGCCGTCGAACAGGGGATCAGCGAACATGCGGGTGGCGGAGCCGGTGTAGTCGATGATATTGAACCACAGTTTGCCGTAGTCATCGCGCAACCGTGTGCCACGTCCGATGATCTGCTTGAATTCACTCATGGAGCCGACGACACGGGCGAGCACGACGTTCTTGCAGGTCGGCGCGTCCACGCCGGTTGTCAGCAACTGCGATGTGGTCAGGATGGTCGGCGTCCTGGTCTCGACATCCTGGAAGCGGGAGAGATGCCCGCGCCCGATCTGGGCCTCGTCGGCGGTCACGCGTGCGACGTAGTCGGGGAACTGCGCCACCAGATCAGAATTCACATTGACCAGGGCTTCGCGCATATCGGCTGCGTGTTCCTGGTCGACGCAAAAAACGATGGTCTTCGCGAACCGATCTGTCTTCTTGAGGAAGTCCGTCAAGTGCCGGGCAATCGCCTGCGTGCGCGCACGTAAAGCGACCACGCGCTCGAAATCCTTGGTCGTGTATTCGTCGTCAGGAATTGAACGGCCGTAGCGGTCGAGTTCTTCTATGCTCGGACGCCATCCGGCGGCATCCCACTGGGTGATGACACGATGTACCCGGTAGGGAGCGAGGAAGCCGTCCTCGATGCCCTGGCGCAGGCTGTATTCGTAGATCGGGTTACCGAAGTAGGTGTACGTGTCACGGTTGTCGTCGCGCAGGGGCGTCGCGGTCATGCCTAGCTGATAGGCCGGGTTGAAATGATCGAGGATGGCGCGCCATGAGCTGTCATCGCGAGCACTGCCTCGATGGCACTCATCAACAATCACGAGGTCGAAAAAGTCCGGAGGATAGTTGCGGAACAGGCCGGCGCGATGCTCGCTCTCAGCCAACGCCTGATAGATGGCGAAATACATCTCGCGGCTATGGACAATCTCGCCGGATTCAATTTTGTGGCGGGCGTCGCCGAAGGCCGCAAACATGCCGTCCTTCGGTTGGTCGACGAGGATATTGCGGTCAGCAAGGTAGAGGATGCGGGGGCGGCGATGGGCGACTGTTCGGTTCCATCGGCTCGACCAGAGCTTCCAACAGATCTGGAAGGACACGAACGTCTTGCCCGTGCCGGTTGCCATGGTGAGGAGGAAGCGCTGCTTGTCACCCTTGAGAATGGCCTCGACGGTGCGGTTGATGGCGATCTGCTGATAGTAGCGTTCGCCCTTGCCGAGGTTGTGGTTGTACGGGGTGAGAAGCTGTTCGCTCGTAGCAGTTGTCGTGATGCCGCTGCCTGCTTTATAGCGCCTCCACAGCTCAGCGGGTTTAGGGAAGTCGGCGACGCGCGTCTCGGTTCCTGCGAAATAGTCGATCTCGATGATGTCGATGCCATTCGTTGCGTAGGCAAACTTGACGGCCAGCATTTCGGCATAGACACGGGCCTGTTGCACGGCATCGGCGGCTGTCTTGTAAGTGCCCTTGGCTTCGACAACAGCAAGCGGGAAATCTCTGGCGTAGCGAAGCAAATAGTCGATGCGCTTCGGCGGCTTTCTGACAAAACCCTTGCCGACAGGAATGATACGACCGTCGGTCACCGTCCGTTGCTCTGCGATCGAATGGGGTTCGTTATCCCATCCGGCAGCTACTAGCTTCGGCACGACGTGTTTTCGGCAGGTATCTGCTTCGTTCGCCACTAAGCCCCGTTTCCAGCAATTTTCATTCGATGATGCACGCAGCGGGTTGGGAGATGCGAGATCTTTCCACCTGAAATCTGCTTTGCTTGGTCGATATCGAATGCAGACTGGAGGTTCGTCCAGAATTCAGGACTGGTCTTAAACCAGTGCGCGAGCCGCAGCGCGCTGTCACCTGTGATCGCTCGCTTGCCGTTGATGATCTGACTGATGCGATTAGGTGGGACAGCAATTTGCCGCGAAAGCTCAGTCGGCGTGACGCCGAGGGCATCAAGCTCCTCAGCAAGGACTTTGCCTGGATGTACGGCTGGCCGTGGCATTTGGCAGCCCTCCCCTCAAGCTGCAGGACAATGCTTGCAGGAAGTTGACGCCTAACGTCAATCGTCCATCCAGAACCAGTTGTGGATGGGTGGTCCCTTACCCGCAAGGGATCGACGCAGAACGGCAGAAACCCGTTTCTCATGGGGTTCCGTTCCGTCCCCGCAATTAGCCCTACCACCTTGGCCGCAAGCCGTTAGTTGTTTTGTCAGAAATAAAGTGTATATATCTGACAAGTTAAAGCCACGAGAGGCGCATGCAAATGTCTGGTGTGAAGAGCAAAATCATGAACCGCGTTCGGGGCCACGGCCGGGGCGTGCGCGTGTACACGCCCAAGGACTTTCTCGACCTCGGGAGCCGTGCCTCCGTGGATCAGGCTTTGTCGCGCCTATGCCGCGCGGGAACGCTGCGCCGTGTCGGGCGAGGCCTCTACGACTGGCCGCGTCATAGCCCACTGCTCGATCAGCCAGCCCCCGCGAGCGTAGACGCCGTCGTCGATGCCGTGAAGCGGCGCGCGAACGTCAAGGTCGTGCCGGGAAATCTGGCCGCTGCGAATGCGCTTGGTGTCACCCATGCCGTGCCAACCCGGCCTGAGTTTTTAGCCAGCCGTCATCTCGGGGACGTCACGATCGGCAGCCGGACAGTAACCTTCCGTGCGGCAGGTTCGGTCCTGTCGCCGTGGCTCGATACGCCGGCAGCGGTTCTCGTGCAGGCGCTCGTTTGGCTCCACGAGAACGCCGGCGACCGATTGGACGATGCCGTTCCAACGCTGCGCAAGCACGCGTCAGTCGATGCCAAGCGCTCGCTGGCGAGGGGCATCAACAAGCTGCCCGGATGGGCTATTCCAGCGGCTCGCGGGATCGTGAAGAATCGGGCAGCTTAGTCGGCATGAACGCCAACTACGCCAAATTCGACAAACAAAAAATGCGCGACCGCATGGACGTGTTCGAGGCGGCGGCAGCCCGCCTAGGCACGAACGCGCAGTCTATCGAGAAGGATCTTTGGGTTTGCAGGGTGATCGACGCCATGTTCACCGGTCTAAGTACCCGGCCAAAGCTCTACTTCAAAGGCGGCACATCACTTTCCAAAGGATACGGCCTCATCAAGCGCTTCTCGGAGGACATCGACATTGTCGTGTCTCGCGCAGGTTTGGGCATCAAAACCGAAGATGATCCGCTTAACAAAGACCTGACGAGCAAGAAGCGCAAAGCCGCTATTGAGGCAACCAAGACAAAGTGCAGTGACCATGTGTTAGACCGGATGAAGGCCGATCTCGAAAAGCTGCTTCCGGAGTGCGCGTTCGAAGCCGACGATGACGACCACGACAAGTCCTCCCTTCGGGTAAAGTACCCGTCGCTTTTAAAATCTGATGGCTACCTAAAGCCGTGGGTGAAAATCGAGTGTGGTGCCCGTGGTGCGCGCGAGCCGGAAGCCAAGAAGTCCATTGCACCTTACATCCAGCACGAACTTGGCGCGAATTTCTACTTGGCAACGGAGGGTGTAACCTTGATCGCGGCCGAGCGCACATTCTGGGAAAAAGCGCTCATCCTGCATGGCATTTTTTGCGGATATCGCGACGAGCAAAAGATGCCGGGGGAGAACAACCTCATCTCGCGTCACTATTACGATGTCGCCTTGATGCGCGACCGGCCAGAAGGCTTGAAAGCTGTCCGCAACACTTCACTGCTTGCCAAGGTGCGCGAGCACAAGTTGTTGCTCTTTAGACGCAGCTGGGAGAAGCTCGAAGAAGCAGTGCCGGGCTCTCTGCATCTCACGCCGCAAGACGAAATCAAAAAGGAACTCGCGAAGGATTACGCTGCAATGTCGGGCATGATGTTCGGCAAGCCTCCCGATTTCGAATGGGTGCTCGATGAAATCGCGAAGCTCGAAGACGCGATCAACAAGAAGCTGCTCTGAGCTGCGCCGCACTTTCAAACCATTTATGCATTTCCCCCGCCCATCATGGCGGGCATGCCGTCACGGCAAGGCCGCCGATCATAAAGCATTGGAAGCCGGTTCCGTTGAGGCGTGAGGCGTACAATCGTACTTGCTACCGCCGGTGCAAAAGTAGGCCAGTGGATCGCCGGCTTGGAGCTGCCCCGGTAGCCGACCGAAATAATGGCATCGAGATCGTAGTGTTTGACCTCGCGGGCAACCTGCCGGGTGCCCTCGGTTCGAACTCTCCGGAATTTCCGGATAGTTGCCTCTTCGAACACCTAGGCGTCATTGAAAATATTGACCAAATGCTCGTTGATCTATTGAAAATCCAAGCCAAACAGCTCGCCCATTGGCAGCTGGCTCATCCACAAGTCGACGCCCGTGACACGCATCTGCACCCGGCCATCGCCGTTCGCCCCCGAGTAGATGATAATCTCATTCAACCCGCCACCTGAACTGACGTTGGTCTGCGCAATGATTGGCCTGCCGATCTCGCATTTATCGAAAGCGTCAAGCCGCGATTCTGGGGGATGGAGTCAAGTGGCGGCGGCCATTCCGTCAAGGCTAACGTGGCTTTGCAGAGAAAGCGGATATCAAATTTGCCAGAATCGTGGCTGTTTCCCGCTCTCGCGATTATGTCCGCAGCGGACATTCGCTGCATGGCGCGATGGGGTCAGGAGCCGTCATTGCGCGTGCGGATTTTGTGGCCAGCGAAGCTCTGCCGAGAGTAATTCATGTTTTCTTGTCTTTGGAAAAATTGCGACCGAGCCCTAGGCTGATCAGAGCGGCGATTTCGCTTGGCCGATGCGTTGTCGCGAGCCGCCGGTTGTCATCGTCCGACAAACCATTTTTAAGCGCCGCCCATCCGCGATTGGCCACCGTTGTTTCAACGCGCTTCAAGGCCGTTGTAAACTTTGCGTCCGGCACGGCGCCATTCTGTAAGGCAGGAAACCATTGCGCTGTTTGAGGATCAATTATTTTGATGAGTTCGAATATCGTGCCGCCGAAACCGGCTGCTGGATAGACCGGCTTGCCTTGCTCCATGAACATCAGGACTTCTTCTAGAACGCCGGGAAGTTGACCCTGAAAGCCCTCTCGCTTACCACCGAGAACAAGCAAGCCGTGGCACTTCGCAGCAAGATGCTTTCTCATCGAGGTCAGACTCTGCTCGACGATCGCGCTTTCTATATTGTTGTCAGCATCCGCACCGCGACCGGCGTCAAATGCAACGACTTCTCCGTTCGGATCGAGACAAATAATCTCTCCGAACAGACCGAGTTCTTCCTCCTGCTTCGTCAAAGACGCCAGCGCCATCCTGCGATGTTCGGACCATGCGAGACAAACGGTCAGGGGACGATCACGGCGGCTGTAGCGATGCAACTCCCGGATCATAAACGCCGTGTAGCCATCAGCATTCAAATGCCCGCCATACGCCAGACGGCCGCCGCCCACGAGAACGCTTCGTGCTGTCTCAGCTAGAGCCAGCCGGAAATGAATATCTAGAAGGCCAAGGCGGGGCAGGTCGGGACTCTCGGATGCCGATAGTGCGATCTGTACCCCTGACAAAGCATCAGGCGCGAGAAGGCCGGAGGTGCCAACTTCGGTTTCAGACATCATCCACCTCGCGCGGCAAGTTGCCGTGGGGTCATGACATCCATCTTGTTGGGCAGCCCGCCCAACGAAAGAATTTGCTCTAGGACATCGCGCTCGTCGGGACCTAGTGCTGGATCAGGATGAAGAATTCGAACACGGTCTTCGGTCTCTCGCAGCTTGTGTAGGTCAGCAACGGTGGAGAGCCAATGCGCCAGCGTCACTGGTTCTGGTGCGTGCGGCGCCCACCAAGCAACGTCGAATACCAGTCGACCCTTGGCGAGTTCTTGCTGCCGTGTCCACAGTGCTCGCTTCAGGCATTCGTCGACCAACAAATCCAGAGACCGGTACACATCGCGCCTGGACCACTCGGCGCCTGTCGCGCGTATCGGTACTCTGGGCACATGGTCCATCAGGAACGATCCTCGTTCCTCGCGAAATCCCATGGCGTCGACCATGATCACGGGCAAGCCGTGGCGCTTGGCCAAAAGCACTTCCTTTTGGCACCATTCTCGCGTGGGATAGAGATCGGTGCGAAGCGCGAGCAAGGCGCTGCTGCTCGCCTTGGACTTCAGAACCTCTGCCCAATCAGTGCCCGGCTGAAGGTCGCTTGCATCGAAGAATTGTTTGAGGTGCGTCGTGGATATGACGCTTCTGACAAGCGCTATTAGCCCCGGAACATTGGCCGCTTCAGGATGTTCGCCATGCTTCGTGTGGCTAATAAATGCGGTAAGTTGTTGCTCACCCGATAGGAATTGCGTGATGCTCTGTGCCAGATCGCGGCATCGCTGAAAACGGGCAGGGTCATCGTCCGACGTCTGGCCGCCGATCCGCTGATAGCTTCCAAAAATTCCGCTTAGCTTGGTGCCGTTCGACGCCTGCGCGTGCAGGCTGAACGGGAATACCCCGACGCGTTGCGGATGCGTTTTCTGTGATGCTGCAATGGCTGCCGCGTAACCTTGCCAGCCTCCGGTATCGGATTCCACGGCCTGTGCGAGACCGTTGCCGAGTATCGGAACGACGGCGATGAACTGAGCTTCCTCGACGCCGTTTGGTTGATCGATGCCGGGCAACGGAATTTGCCGTGGTGCCAATCTGTCACCGAGCCAGCCGGCGCTTCTAACGAAAACTTCGACGGCACCACCGATGAGGCCGGTGTACGCGGTGCCATGAAAATGCTCGACGATTTCCCGCGCTATCTCGGCCCCAGCAACGTCGTCTGGGTGCCAAATCACATATACTTCAAGTACGGGCGGTAACATCTCCGGCCTCTGCCGAATCGCGGTTGGGGAACGAATCAGCGCTAATATACAACGATAAGTGCCTTCAACCACGATACGGGACGACCAAGATGGCGGACAAAATCCATAATGTGTTCGTAAGTCATGTTCACGAAGACGATGCGGGTTTGCAAAAGTTGAAGGACCTCGTGGCCAAAGAGGGCCGGACCTTCCGAGATGCCTCCATCGATAAAACCAGCCCCAACAATGCAAAGGACCCTGATTACATAAAGTATCAGGTGCTCGCTCCGCAGATCGATTGGGCGGGCACTTTCGTCGTGTACATCACCCCGAAGACCAAAGACAGCGAATGGGTCAATTGGGAAATTGAATACGCGCACAAGCAGGGCAGGCAGATCGTCGGCGTCTGGGCCGAGGGGCACCATCAATGCGAGGTGCCCGAGGCTCTAGCTAAATACGCTGATGCAGTCGTCGGCTGGAACGGCACAGACATCATCGACGCCATCGATGGCACGGTCGAGGGATGGGAAAACTCCGACGGCTCCCCGAATCCGCTGCGCCCCATCAAGCGCTACGGTTGTTAGGGGGTGTGATCGTGAGGCTGTTGACGTACGTTGTTGCACGCGATTTCGGCTTCGCCCCCAACCCATTCCACGGGTACTGCACGTTGGCCACGTGCAAGCCAATAATTCGCCGAGTGGCCAAACCTGGGGACTGGATTGTCGGCACAGGCAGCGCAGCACGAAAGCGCGCCGGCCGCTTCGTCTTTGCGATGGAAGTTGCTGAGGCCTTGACCTTCAACGATTACTGGAGCGATCCAAGGTTTCGGAGAAAGAAGCCCAATCTGAGGGGAAGCAAGAAGCAGGCTTTCGGCGACAACATCTATTTTCGCGATGCCAAAGGCTGGCACCAAGAAAACTCGCATCACAGTCTCAATGACGGAACGCCAAACCCCGAAAACATCAGCAACGATACGCAAACCGATCGCGTTCTTATCGCCACGAATTTTATCTATTGGGGCGGAGGCGGCTTAGCAATTCCGGCCGAATACAGCGATATTGTTTGTTTCCGGCGTGGTCACCGGACGAACTTTAACCCAGAATTGGCGGCTAAATTCATCTGTTGGTTACGCAGTCAAACTGATCGCGGATTTCAAGCCGATCCGTTAGACTGGGCGAAATCGCCATGAACACATTTGCACCAAACCAATTGAACCGCACAGCACCTCGACAACAGTCGATTCTGTTGTCCGAGTATATGGCGCTTGCAGCGGCGACCGACAGACTTCCAGCGGGCGACCTGAAGCCTGTCTTGTTGGGTCTGTTTGGCGAGGTCGGCAGCATCATGGCGACCGCCAAAAAACTGCATCGTGAAAAGAGCGCGTATGTGGGCTTTCGCCATGCGGTTGAAGAAGAATTTGGCGACGCTCTTTGGTATTTTGCGGCTCTCTGTCGTCGACTAGCTTTCCCCCTCGACGAGATCATGTCTGCCGCCACGCGCAACGGCAAGTATCGTACCGCCGTTGCCGCTGGTGCGTTGACGCCGGGGCCGATCTCCGAGGTTTCCAGTCTCATCGCATCTCCTGCGATCGACGACGCCCTGCTCAATCTTGGCGTATCGGCCGCAGATCTTCTCTCTGTGGCGACGCCGGATGACACCACACGTCTTCGGATCGTCGCGTTCGCCGATTGTTATCTGCACGCGCTGCAAGCGGCTAACGTGGCGTTCAATGATGTCGTTCACGCAAACCTATCGAAAGCGCGCGGCCGATTCCTGAAGCCGGAAATCGCCGATCTCCCCTCGTTCGACGCTCGCTTTCCACAGGACGAACGTCTGCCTGATCAATTCGAAATCGTCATCCGACAGCGGAGCAGTGGCAAGACGTGCCTCCAGTGGAATGGCGTTTTCATTGGCGACCCGCTGTCAGACAACATCCGTGACCCGGATGGTTACCGCTTCCACGACGTCTTTCATTTTGCCAATGCGGCGGTACTGCACTGGTCTCCCACATTCCGCGCGTTGATAAAACACAAGCGCAGAAGTGATCCTGCCTTAGAAGAAGCGCAAGATAGCGGTCGGGCGATTGTTGTTGAGGAAGGACTGTCCGCTTGGATTTTTTCGTGTGCCAAGCAGCTTGACTTCTTCGAAGGACAGAGCGGCGTTTCGTTCGATCTGCTCAAGACGGTCGGACAATTTGTCAGCGGCTATGAAGTCGATGCGTGTCCACTCAAGCTCTGGGAGGATGCCATTCTTCAGGGATATGGGGTCTTCCGTCAGCTGAGAGCGAATAGCGGCGGCATTATTACAGGCGACCGTACGCAGCGGCGCATCGAATACCGCCCACTGGCAGCGGGGTCATCATCATGACACCTGCTGAATTCGTGACCACGCTCTGTGCCCTTTCCTTCCCAAATACGTTCAATCCGTATTCAAGCCGCTGCCCGGTCTATGACCGGGCCGATGCACCGGCGAGACGGATGGCAGCGCTTACGCGTATGTTGACGGCCGCAGTTGATTGCGAGATCGACTCGATCTGGGTTGGTCGTGATCTTGGACATCGCGGCGGCCGGCGAACGGGCCTTGCGTTGACCGATGATCTCCATATAGCGGCTCATGCCGAACGGTGGAGCATTAAAGCTGATCGGCCTACCAAAGGCAGCCCGGTAGCCGAACGGACAGCTGCCGTTATCTGGCAAGTCTTATCGCAAATCGAAGTGCCGATATTTCTTTGGAATGTATTTCCTTTGCATCCCCATGACCCAGATGAGCCGTTTACAAACCGGACGCACAATTCAAAAGAGCGTGCTGCTGGTGAAGATGTGCTGGCGGAGTTGATACACTTGTTATCGCCGCGGAGGGTTGTGGCGGTCGGTAACGATGCGGCTAAAAGCCTACACAGAATTGCGCCCAACAAAGAATGCTTGGTCTTCCGGCATCCAAGCTACGGCGGTCAGAATGTGTTTTTGCGGCAAGTACGGCAAACGTATCAATGCGATGAGCCGATGCTTCTCTAGAGTATGTCGGCCGCATCCGCCGGTAAGCTACGATGCTTACCGGACTTCACTCATTGGCAGGCATATTCGTCCGCGCGGCAATCGACTTCCGCGTCTAATCGACGAACGTCCGCTTGGGATGAACCATCAACGTCGCTGAGCCGACGCTAGGCTTCTGACGACGATGACCTTCGTGCGGTCAGCGCAGGTGTCGGCTTCTGAATAAAATCGCCAACGATCTTTGCCTGACCAATTGGTACGCAGTCGCGCCTGTTTGGTTCGCTAACTATCGGCGGACTGACTGAACCCGCCGTCTGACAGAGACAGCCATCCGCTTTGCTATGGCAGCCTCACTGGTCTCAACAACACAAGCAGCGCCGTTTGAGTTCAGAGCCTCTTGGCGCACGGCGTCGGTCAAGCTCATCCATCATTACTCATCACCTGCACGCTGCTTTGGTTGATCGCGTCATGCGCTGCTCGCGCCGCCGCCCCGCTGCGGTCTCTCAGCTGCCCGTTGTCGCGCGGATCGCGGCGCTGCTCAAACCCGCTCGCTTCAGGGCTTTGGCCCCTGCAGCAGCGCGCCCGTTGGGTCGCGAAGGCGCGAGGCTGTGACAGCGCCGCTGAGGGTCCGCGCTTTGGTTCGGGCATCGTGACCGCAATCGGGCGGTCCGGGTCTTAAGGACAAAGCCATGACCTCCAAACTTTCACTCTACGATACCGTCACGCAATCGATCATCTCGGCAATAGAAGTCAATCCCGGTAAACCCGCCATGCCCTGGCATCGCGATGCGGGTGCGCCGCTCTTCATGCCGGCGAATGCGCTGACTAAGAATAGCTATCAGGGCATCAACACTCTCGTGCTCTGGATCTCCGCTGAACAGCAGGGCTATCGGCAACCGGTTTGGGCCACCTACCGGCAATGGGCCGAACTGGGATGCCAAGTCCGCAAGGGCCAAAAGTCTACTCCCGTCGTGTTCTACAAATCCTACGACGTCACTCCTAAAACAGAAAATCCCGAAGACGATGGCAAGCGCCGCGTTGCCCGGGCATCCGCCGTTTTTAATAGCGCGCAGGTCGATGGCTTCGCAGGACCCGCTGCGGTTCCGGATCTGGGCCCAGTCGTTCGCAACCAGATGTTCGACGCCTTCGTCGCGGCAACCGGTGCCGTCGTTGTCCACGGCGGTGATCGCGCCTTCTACCGGCCGTCCGTCGATACCATCACGATGCCGGATGAGAGCCGCTTCTGCGGTACGGAAACCATGACGCGCGACGAGAGTTACATCTCGGTCCTCGCCCATGAACTCGGCCACTGGAGTGGGGCCAAGCACCGTCTCAATCGCGACTTTGGCGCACGCTTCGGCGATGCCCGCTATGCAGCCGAAGAAATCACCGCAGAATTATGTGCTGCGTTCGTGTGTGCCGAGCTTGGCATGGCCTGCACACCGCGCGCCGACCATGCTCAATACATCGTCCAGTATCTCCAGCTTCTCAAGTCCGACAGCCACGCCATTTTCACGGCTGCCGCCAAGGCGAGCCAAGCGGTTGCATATCTGAAAGTCTTTTCGGAGGCTCAGTCCAAAGCCGCGTGAGGCAGTGCCTGCGCCGGACTCCGGCCGGCGCAGGCCTTTTTATTGTATGCTCGTGGATTTTGTGAGCGTCGCATCGGACCGGCCGCCGTCAAGCGCGAGCGCTCCTCCACGCTGTTGCGGCCCTGCGGGTGACGGCGGCCGGCCCTTGATGCGGTTCTGGCCAAGTCGGGGCGGGGAACCGTGTCAGGATCAGGCGTTCATCGAACGGGGAACGGATGTCGTGGTGATGTGGCCCGAGCGGGCAATGTGTCTTTGAGACCGGTGTTGTGTTGAGGTCAGCCTGTAAGGGTTTGCGTCAGGGCGACCTCAACGACTTTGAATGCGCCGTTGACGCGCTGGCATTGGACGACGATATCGACGGTCGCATGAACCAGCTCGCGGATATCGGCGCGGGTCAGATCGCGGCCGCCAGCGCTCTCTTTCACCAGCAGCGTCAACTGCTCAAAGGCCAGCGCGCAGCTGTTGGCGTGCAGCGTCGTGATCGAACCCGGATGGCCGCTGTTTACGTTGCGCAAATAGTAAAACGCCGATCCATCGCGCAACTCTTGCAAGAGGATGCGGTCCGGACGCATGCGCAGCGCGCTTTCGAGCAGGTCCTTGGGTCCAATCCGGGCCCGGCCGTGTCCGTCTCTGGTTCCATCCTTGGGATAAAACAACGCCACCCGGTTCAGCTGCGGGACAACCAGTTCGGCCGTGTCTTCGATTGTGATGATGCGTTCGGTGTCAGGGATTTCGGCAATCAGCGCTTTCGATAACGTCGTCTTGCCCGATCCCGTCGCTCCGGAAATTAGAATATTTTTTTTGGCTTTCACGGCGGCTGCGAGAAAGTCTTTGGTGTCCTTGCGGTCGAGCATGGCTTTGAGTTCGGCGTCCTGGTTGCGCTGGTGATCGCGGCGGCCGGTGTCGTCAAAGAGGCCTGCGGTCTGCAACTCTGCCAGCGACCAGGAGCGTGCCGACGGCTTGCGGATCGTCACGCTGATGACGCCCGCGGCTGTCGCCGGTGGACCAACAATCTGAATGCGCGCGCCACAAGGGAGCGTCGCCGACAGGATTGGCCGTTCGTCCCGAAAGGCTTGCGCCACAAAGGCGGCTGTCGCTTTGGCCAACCGCTCCAGACGGATAAAGGTCATCTCTGGGATTGGAGTTGTCTCCCAGCCGTTGCGGGTTTCCACCCAAACCTCGCCCGGCCTGTTGATCACGGCTTCAATCACGTCGTCGCGGTCGAGTACCGCTTGCAGTGTGCCGAGTTGCTCTTGCACCGCGCGCCGCGTCTCATCACGGCCGTGTCCCGTCTCAATCTTTGAGAGATCGCCCATCGCCGCGCTCCAATGTTGCGTGCCACAGTTCGGGTGTTGGTGGTGTCGCAAGTTTCAGCCGGTAGACGCTGGAAAAGTCCAAGTCGCGAGCGACAAAGATCGTCACCAGTTCGCCTTGCGCCTTGTGCAGCGTCGGCGGCATGTTGATCGATTGCTCAACCGCAATCGCCGCCGCCTGGTTGCCAGCCTGACCCACACCGTTGAACGATTCGCCCGTCGCGCTTTGCCCGGCCTTGGTGATAACCCGCATGCCATCGCCGACGACCGACATCAGCAACGCCGAGCCAAAGCGCTCCCACCAATGGTTATCAACCTCGCCGCCAACCCCAGCGCGACCGAGCGGATCGGTAGCAGGCGAGCCGAGTTCGACGACGACGCCAGCCGGTGACCGGGCGCGGCTCCATAAGACATGCAAGCGCACCTGACCTTGGCGCAGGCCGCCCCGGTATTCGCCCGTCACTTGCGTGCCGCGTTCCAGCAGCACGACGCGGCCATTGCTCCCCAGCACATCGCGCGGGATCACGCACGACACAAACCCCGGTTGATCGGACTGCATGGCGGTTTCAAGTGTGCAGGGAATGGCAGTGCCTTGCGGCACGACGAAGTTCGGATTGCCAAGGAGACCGGCGCGCACACCTTCCAGCTTCGGCGGTTTGAGACGGCGCTCAAACTGGCCTTTGTCGTCAGCCTCGGTTTCCGGTGCGATGCTGCCCGTCGTGATCGCGGAGGCTCTGGATGAAGCTGACTCGCGCTTGCTGACCGCCAGAACCGGGGCTTTGCGTGAGGCCTCTAACATTGGATCGGGCGGCGGGGGCGCAAGTGGCGGTAGTTCGATGATGGCAGCGGGTTTGATGTCCGTCATCGCCGCAAGACGCGGCAACTCTTTGGGCGCAGGCTTTTCAAGCGCGGGCTCGAATACCGCCGTCTGACGCACTGCCGTGTGTTCGGCTTTGCGTTGCGGCGTGGGACCGGCCCAGAGCAGCCACAGCAGCACGGCGGTGGACGCCCCCGCGACGGCAATCGCGGCTTGGCGGCGGCGGCTTTCGCCTACCGGTGATTGTCCCATGTGGTCGATGTGTTTGTCGCGCTCGCCCGCAACACCTTTTGGATTGGCGGGATCGGCCGGATCAGAGTGTGACATAAGACTGCCTCCTTACTTCTGCGGTTGCGCGGCACTGCCCGCTGCGAAGGCTTGCGGTGTGGTGGCCGGAATCAGGTGATCGCGCGTCAAGCGCTCAACGGCGGGAGACGTCGTCATCGTGCCGGTCGCTAAACCCTCCGGCACATAGGCCTCGTTGAACAGGCACAGCACCTCATCGCCCTGGCGCAGCACAAATTTTGCAGCGATGGAATGGACGCGGACCTCGCTGCCGGAGACGGTCTTCGCCACTAGGCTTTCCGTGCCATCTCCCTGAACCAGATAGATCGCCGGGATGACCATGTTCTCGGGGAACACAAAGGTCGTGATCTTGCCGTTGTCATAGACTGCGTGCGGTTCAAAACTCGCCCAGCCCTGCACCGTATAGTGGGCATTCCGAGGACCTGCGGTTTCAGAGGCGGCGAGAGCGCGCTCGGCGTCTTTGGCTCTTACCGCTTCTGCGAGTGCAGCCGCTTCGGCTTTGCGTTTAGCGGCTTCATCCGCCGGATACTGATACTTGACCAGAAAGAACGGCGGCGGCTGGCCTTTGAGATCGGCGTTGCTACTCGCCAGCTCAAACTGATAACTACGCTTCGTGCCATCCGGTCGTTGCGTCACCACCGACATATTCGTCGGCTCTTGCTGTTCGCGCGGCTTCAAAAACAGAATATGCCCGACCGGGGCCGCCTCCCAGGCAACCGTATTGCCGATCGCCGCCTGCAAAATCTCCTCGTCGGGCGAAAACTCGATTTGGATCGAATGCCGCAACAGGCCGGTGACCCGCACCACCTGATACGGCCGATAGACGACAAAGCGGACACGGGCATCGAGCTGTCCGGCGCGCGGGTCTTCGGCTGCGCGCGCGGCAGGTGTGACTGCGGCCAATGCCAGACAGGCGCAGGATAGGATTCTGTAAAGCTGCGCTTTGGGTGTCTTGGATTTGCGTATCGTGGATGTGCGCGTCATGATTTTGGGCGTCATGGGATAGCCTCCGCATCTGCTTTGAAATCGCTCACCAGAAACCCGAGCGGATTGATCATCCTGTCGGCGGCCGACATGGCGTCGCCCGAATAAGAAAACGCCAGCGTCGCAATCCAATGGGTCGTGGTTGTTTCGTCGCCGCGCAGCACGGTCTTGAGATAGCGGACCGAGGCGACGTTGCGATCGAGCATCGACACCGAAGAGATCGTAATCCGCACCAGCGCGGTTTTGCCGTACAGCACCTGCGGGCTTTGCGGGTTGCTGCCGCGATAGAGTTCCTGGAAGCGGCGCTGCTCGGCGGGAAGCGACATCAGTGCCACAGTGCGAAAGTTGGCTTCGGCTTCGCTCGCAGCAAAGCCATCCCGCGCCCGGACATAAAGCCCGGCGAAGTATTTTGTGGTTGCGTCGCTGTAGGTATTCGGGCCCGTGATGGCCGAGACCACATCGACGATCCCCGTCGTATTATCGACACGGATGACGAACGGCTCGACGCTTTTCAGGGGCGCGAGGCAGGCGACCGCCACCAGACTCAATCCGGTTAGGACTGCGGCCCCGCCAGCGATGCGCCAGGCGCGTTTGGCGGAAGCATGCGCTTCGAGCGCCGCGTCCTGATCAAAACGGCGCGCGGTGGCGAAATAGTCGTCGAGATCACCTGCGCGGACAGCCTCAACTTTGGCCATTGCTGCCTCCCGCTTTAGAAACATCCGGCGCGATGAAGCTGGTCCGGTCGGGCGTGCTCATGCCAACCGGACGACGGGCGGAGCCATCACAGGACGGCGGTCCACCGCGCAAACTCGCGCATCCCGTCAGACTCATCAAAACGGTGATTGCGACTAGTGTTAATATCCGGCGCATGCTTACCCCCTCTGGTGACCAGTCATTTGCTGTTGCTGTTCAATGGTTGGTCCGCCGCTTCGCACTGGAACGGCGCGCGCCGTCTGTGGCCGGAACCAGCCGTGACCGCTTGCGAAGCTGCGCGATCGCGACGCGAGGCTCTGTCCGCTGGCTTTGGCGCTTTCGATGTTGCCGACCGTTGAGTTGTGCGTTGCCCGCATCACCGCCGCTGGACCGCGAACGGCGAGCCAGGCGCCGCCGGAGGCCAGCGCTGCGGCCATCGCCGGCAAATTCCACAGCACGCCGAAACAGAACGTACCGCCCGCGACAATACCGAGTGCCGACGCCGTTGCATCCCACGCGCCTTTTGATGTGCCGAGCAAGCCTTCGAGCGTCGTCAGCATCATCGCCAGAACGGCTACGGAGAGCACCTGCAGGATCACGTAGTTGACGACTTGCCCGAGCCACGCCTGGGCAAAGCCGCGGGTGGAGTCAAAGAGCGCTAGGCCGACAAACATCGGTCCAAGCCCCAGCACCAGGGCGAGCGCGAACTTGGCAAACAGCCAGGTGAAGTAGCCGTAGGCTGTCAACAGC
Source organism: Hyphomicrobiaceae bacterium (assembly GCA_031367505.1). GTDB lineage: Bacteria > Pseudomonadota > Alphaproteobacteria > Rhizobiales > Hyphomicrobiaceae > JAKFWF01. The sequence continues at coordinate 20,527 of JANLPY010000561.1, forward strand.
CCCATGGTGACGTAGATGACGACGGAGGAGACTGCTGCCTTGATCAGACCAAAGCTCCACCCGGCATCGCGCCACATCTCTTCGACCAGCACGTTGGTCCGGGTGAGGAGTTGATCAAAGCGTCCCGGTGAGGCCGGTGTGCCGCCGCCAACGACGGCCGCGATCTCGCGCGGCAGGGTGTCGAAGAAAAAGCTGCCGACATAGTCATTGTAACTAGCATAACTCAGCGTCAGCGTCGTGATGATGCTGGCTTTCAGAATCCGGGCGAGTGCTTCGGAGATGGGCTCTTGAACCGCGCCGCGCAGCACCAGAATTCCAAACCACAACACATACAGCGTCAGCGCCGCCCGCATGGGATCGGCGAGCGCCGAAGTCAGCCCCGCTGCCGTGCGTTCTAAAAAATCAATCGCCGGTTTCTGAAACGCCGCGTCAATGCTTTGAAAGACGTTCATGGTGGCCTCACGCTCTTGGGATCAGGAATAGGATCGTTACGGAGTGGGGGAGTTCGTACTCAGCGCCCGGATGTTTCCGTCAATCCGCCGGTCCCAATCTTCCCGCGCCCGTTGTTCGCGGGTTTGCACTTCCGCCTGCTGCAACATGTGCAGGGCCTGCATTTTGAGAAGTTCGTTTTGCAGTTGCGCACTTTCGCTGCCGATGCGGGCCTGCAGATCAAGCGTGGTTTTTGGGTCTTCGCTTTGCCCAATTTGACGGCGCAGCTCATCCAGACCGTCCATGCGTTTGGCTGCTGCCTCATAGACCTGCTGCGCGACGCTCGTTTGCCCTGCGTTGGCGAGCTGGGCCCGGCGGGTCTCGGCGGCGTAGAAGTCATCGCCCGAGCGGGCATAAACCTCGTTCTCTCGGGCATAGGTCTCGGCGCGTGATCCCAGTACGCCGGCACCCTGGCCCTTCAAGGCGGCTTCGAGCTGCCCGAAGTCCTTGGGCAGCGCTTGACGCACGGCCGGGTTCAACAGCAACGCGGCGATGTCGCCCATGTTGGTCAGTTTGTTCAGCGAGCCGTGCAAACTTTGCAGCTGCGTCAGCTGATCTTTGGCGGTCTCCAGCTGCGTCCGCAGTTCGGTTATCTGCTCGATCTGCTTGGCGATCGCCGCCGGATCGATGACCGGAATTTGTCCCGCTGCGGGCATAGCCAAAAGACCCAAAGCTCCGCCGGTCGCGGCCGCGCACACTGCGCGCCGCCAAAACTGCCTGATCATTTTAAGTCCCCTTGTTCCCTATTGCTGGCCGGTTAGGCCGTGCGCCGTTTGTGAAACGCCGCCATCCAGTCGTCGTCGCTGTTGTCTTCTGTTTCGTGTCTCTCGTCGCGCATTGTGTCCGCCAGCCGCACGTTGGCGGTCCGGCCCGATAGGATCGCTAGTTCGTCGTCAAAGCCGCCGAGATCAAGCTCGGCAACAACGGAGGCATGCCCCTGCTTGATCAAGAATCTGCGGCTTTCCGGAGTCAGCTGGCGCGCGACCAGCTCAAACTCACGCGCCGTCAGTTTCATGCCACCGACATAGTCGCTTTCGCTTGCCCGGCCATTGGCCATAAAAATCTGCGTCGGGCATTGTTCGATAATGGTGTGGGCAATCTTCGAGCGCAGCGCATCGGCCGGGCTCTGGGTCGCAAACACCATCAGCCCGTTCTGCTTGCGAATGGTCTTGAGCTTATTGTTGGCGAGATCGCTGAACACAGAATCACCGAGCGCCTTCCAGAATTCATCGATGGCGATGACAATGCGGTCGCCGGTGATCGTCCGCTCAATGCGTTCGAACAGATAGGCCATCAGCGGGCCGCGGATGTCGGGATTATCCAGAAACTCTGTCATGTCATAACCGGAATAGGTCACACTCGCATTGAGCACGTCTGCCGGGTTGTCGAACGCCCAGCCGAGCGGCGCGCCGCGCTGCCAGCGTTTCAAGCGGGCTGCGATGCCGTCGCGATCCGTTTGATCGAGATAGGATCTCAGTGCTCCGAAGGTCCGGTTGTCTAGCGGGCTTTCGCCTAGCGCCGCGACGGCACTGGCGAGGGGTTCGCGTTCGTGCGTTGCAGTCGTCCCGCCCGCCAGACTTTCCAGCCAGCGCGTCAGAAACGCTTGTCCGGCCGCGTCATAGGGAATCGCCTTCAACGGCGCGAAGCCCGTCGGCACGCCGCTCTTCAAGGGCAAGTATGTGCCGCCCAGCGCCCGGACAAAGAGATCGGCACCCCGGTCTTTGTCGAACAGCACGATTCTGGCACGGTGCTTGGTCACTTGTGCCAGCAGAAAATTCAGCACCACCGTCTTGCCCGACCCCGACGGCCCGCAGATGAAGGTGTTGCCGAGATCACCATCATGAAAGTTGAAAAAGTACGGCGCGCCGCTTTGCGTTTTGAACATCGCCACCGCCGGACCCCACGGATTGCCGTCGGCGCAACCCTTTGGAAAGCCATGGAACGGCGCTAAGCTTGCAAGGTTCGCCGACGTAATCGCGCCCGAGCGTTTGCGATGCCGGAAGTTGCCGGGCAACTGCGCCCACCAGGCCGATTCAAGGCCCAAGTCCTCGCGCACGATGACGGCCCCGCCTGCAGCAGTTGCACTGCGGGCGGCAGCAAGGTTGTCGTTCAAGGCGCTAACCGTCTCGGCAAAGACCGCAACACTCAGATGATGTTCACCCAAAACCCAGCGGTTGCTTTCGAGATCGTCGAGCGCCAAGCTCAACTCTTCCACTTGCGAGAACGCCTTGTCGGCGGCATTCAGCATTTGGTTTTGTTTGCGCGACAGGATCGCCCGCGCCGATGCCTTATCAATAAAGCGGAACGACTGGACCACGGTCAGTTCGAACGGAAGGGCCAGGAGTTCATTGAGCATGCCGGGCATAGTCCGGGCCGCGTATTCCTTGATGCCGAGCATGCCAGCAAAGCGCGTGTCTTTGGGATCGCGCAGTTCGAGCGTCTCGCGGCCGATGATGATCCGGTCGGTGTGAATGGCATGGCGGATGGCACCGCGCGTCAATGGTACTTGGGGGAGACTGCCGCCAAGCAACCGGTGCAACACAGTTGAGAGTTCCGAGCACAGGACCGTTTTTTCCTCGATCAGTCCAAGTTGCCGTGCGCCAAGCGGTGCCAGTTCGGTCAGCACCAAGCGCGTCGCATCAGCCAGCGCCTTCACCGCTTTGGGATCGGCTTCGGTTGCAGTCTCACGAGCCCGGCGCAGGCTCGCAAACAGCGCAGCCGCTTTCATCTCAGCTTCTGACCCGGGCATCCACACCAGCGCCAGGATATGGCGGTTGTCAAAAAGGTAGTCGCTGGCCAGCCGCGCTTGGTACTTGGCATCGAGTGCCGCTGCAAACGGGCTGCCGCTGCGACCCTCGGGATACTGCTGAACCCGGCGGCGGATCATCAGGGCGTACAGCGCCAGACGCGGATTGGCGATGTTGCGCCACAGCGTGTTGAGGCGCGCCTGCAGGCCGTTGAGGTCGCGGGTGTCCGCAGTCTCAAACGCAAACCCGTCGATCTCAACCATGGTCATCAGGCCTTGACTGCCGACCGTGATGGTGTGGGCGTCGATATGGCGGCCATAGGGAATGAACTCTTGCGCTTCGATCTCGCGCGTCATGAGTGTGGCACGGTTAGCCATGGGCCAGATCTCCTAGAGTGTAGGTCCGTTTCAAGCGCAGCGGCGTGACGCTCGATCCGCCCCAGTAGGCGCTGGTCCGATAGCGGCCCTTGGTGTCAGCCCATCCGGCGAGCACCCGGAAGGCATTGTGGTCGTGGCGGACGATGACGCGGCACAGCCCATGCAGGACGATGCCAATGAGCGCATAGAAGATGGACCCAAGCGCCAAAAACAGCAGCGTCGTCACAAACACGTTGACGCCCATAGCTTCGACCGTGACGCCGGCAAACATCGCCGGCCGGGTGCACGCCAGAAACAGCGTGTCGCTGGTGAGCGGCTCCGATTCCATGGCTCAGCCCCGGATCATATCGACGAATTCGGCAGCGCCGAACACCACGCCAACACCAAAGATGATACCGCCCGCCCGTTTCCAATCGATCTGCCCGAACCACCAGCCCATGCCGAGCAGCATCACCGCGAGAATGGCCAGCGACCGGGCGACGCGCGAGTTGATGTATTCGATGATCTTGTCGATGGCTTCGGCGACGCCCGCGGCCGCCGGATCAGGGACGGCGAGTGCGAAGGCAACGTGAATAACAAGCGCCATCATGCAGATAACGGCGAGGCGTTGGGTTGTGGTCTCAGGCATTGGGGTCTCCTCAAGAGTGCGGATTCATGTGCAGTGTTCAAGCAAAGCGGGGCCGGTCCCGGCGGAATGCGCCGGGTGTGATTGGGCAGTCGTGCAATGGATCGGCTTTTAGAACCCGCCGAATTCTTCTGTTGTGCCGTCGGGGTGGCGCATGACGAGCACCGTTTCAGTGACCGGGATTTCGATGCCGAAGTCGCTTTTCGTTGTGCCGATCACGCGGGTCGCAAACGAGAACGTCGCCCCGGACTCCGAACACGTTGGCGGCCGGAACTTGCGCCTGATGCTCCGGAAATACGCTGTCACCGGGGCCACGCATTCGTCCACTGCCGCCCACCCGGCCGGATTGGCGAGACAGAGCACAACCGTGCAACCGGAGGTATCAGCCCGCGCCGGTTGGGCCGAAAGACCGAGGGCGGATATCCAAATCCCTGTGCATAGGCAAACCATCGTCCGTAGCGTCCAAGCTCGCACTGCAGTACGGATTAAAGACGCCCGTTCAAATGGGCGCGAATCTGCCGCGTGTCGCATCGGTCTTGCCTCCGTGACGATCAGGATCGGAAACGCAGCACTTAATGCGGGACACGACGCAAACTTTGACGCAGAACGTTTGGACTCGATGTAACGAGTAATGGAGTGCCGGTTAAAAATGAGCAAGCCTGTTTTCCACAGAGATCATCTCGATGCCTTCATGAGCTTCATTGTTGACGACATCCTGGATCCCAAACGCAACGCTATCTCCGACGAACAGCGCGCCCGGTCGCTAACCTACATGACGATCGCGTTCTATTTGACGGTTGACTCCAAGCCGGTCACCATCGGCTCCGTCTCTGAAATGACCGGGTTCATGCCGCGCACCGTTAACCTCGGCTTCAAATATCTGACCGAGGCAGGCTACCTTGAGCCGGAACTGACGGTCGCCAGTCACGGCCGCGGTCGCGCCTATCAGTACAGCTTCTCAAATAAGATCGTGAAAAAGGTGCTGGCGCGCGCGGCGCGGGCCTAAAGCACCGGAAAGTGTGGGAGAGCCGCGCTCGTCCCTCGAGCAACCCCAAAGCCGGCCCTG
>JANLPY010000613.1:0-3755 GCA_031367505.1 Hyphomicrobiaceae bacterium
CATCTGGGCCGCAACACAGTGGACTGCAGCATCGCTCGGCTATCAGCCCGAGCTGGGGCGTGCTTGGTTCATGTTGCTGGGGTATCCGGTCTATCCGCCGCCAGCCTTCTTCTGGTGGTGGTACAGTTTCGATGCCTATGCACCGTATGTCTTCCAGCGTGGCAGCTACATTGCCGTTTCCGGCGGGTTTGCTTCGATCATCGTGGCGATCGGCATGTCGGTGTGGCGCGCGCGCGAAGTCAAGAATGCCGAGACCTATGGTTCGGCGCGGTGGGCAACGCGCGCCGAGATCAAGACGGCGGGTCTGCTGGGAGAGCAGGGTGTGGTCTTGGGCAAGTTCACCAACAACTATTTACGCCATGACGGACCCGAGCATGTCCTGTGTTTTGCGCCGACCCGTTCGGGTAAGGGCGTCGGACTGGTTGTCCCGACCTTGCTCACCTGGCCCGGCTCAGCAATCGTTCACGACATCAAGGGAGAGAACTGGACACTTACCGCCGGTTTCCGCTCAACCTTCAGCCGTGTCCTGCTGTTCGATCCGACCAATGCCGACTCTGCCGCCTACAACCCCTTGCTCGAAGTCCGGCGCGGTGTGACCGAAGTACGCGATGTCCAGAATGTCGCCGACGTGCTGGTCGATCCCGAAGGCAGCCTCGAAAAGCGCAATCACTGGGAGAAGACCAGTCATTCACTGTTGGTCGGGGCAATTCTGCATGTCCTCTATGCGGAACCCGACAAGACATTGGCCGGTGTTGCGGCATTCCTGTCCGACCCGAAGCGCTCGATTGAATCGACGCTGGCTGCGATGATGATGACCCCGCACCTGGGCGAAGCCGGAGTCCATCCTGTCATCGCTAGTGCGGCGCGGGAACTCCTCAACAAATCGGAGAACGAACGATCGGGAGTGCTCTCAACCGCAATGTCGTTCCTGGGCCTCTACCGCGATCCCATCGTTGCGCACGTCACCCGGCGCTGCAATTGGCGTATCGCGGACCTGGTCGATGGCACGAAACCCGCATCACTCTATCTGGTTATCCCGCCTTCCGATATCAGTCGGACCAAGCCGCTAATTCGCCTGATCCTCAACCAAATCGGGCGGCGCCTGACCGAGGAACTGGCACCGGCCGGCAGCCGACAACGGGTCCTGTTCATGCTCGACGAGTTTCCCGCGCTGGGGCGCCTCGACTTCTTCGAGAGCGCGCTCGCCTTCATGGCCGGTTACGGCCTCAAGGCATTCCTGATCGCGCAATCGCTCAACCAGATCGAAAAGGCATACGGACAGCACAACGCGATTCTCGACAATTGCCATGTCCGAGTGGCGTTTGCGACCAACGACAACGAGACGGCCAAGCGCGTTTCGGAATCACTCGGCACCGCCACAGAAATGCGCGCGATGAAAAACTATGCCGGCCACAGGCTGTCGCCTTGGCTTGGTCATCTTATGGTGTCGCGCTCGGAAACTTCGCGGCCGTTGCTAACGCAGGGCGAAATCCTGCAACTGCCCGAGACCGATGAGGTGGTGATGATTGGCGGAACGCCGCCGATCCGGGCAAAGAAGGCACAATATTACATCGACCCTCGCTTGATGAAGCGGATACTGCCGCCTCCTGATCCAAAGGCGCTGGCCGCTGAAGATCCCTTACCCGACGATTGGACAGGGCTGGCGATGCCTAGCCGGATCGAGGCCAAGCAAGCCAAAGGTTCCGACGGTTTCGCTGATGAAGTGAGCGACCCGGCAAACGCTGGTGTGAGGCGCGAGCCGGAATTGCCGCAACACGAGGAAATCATCCCGCAACCCCCAACGCCGCAGAACGAGTTTCAGTTCGATCGGGATGATACGGCAGAGGACGAAGCCACTCGTAACCAGCGGATCCAGGACCGGATGCGCGGTGCGTCGCGACAGGCTTCGCTTGATCCCGGCGATGGAATTGAATTGTGAAACAGGGCATTCGCACCAAACACACCTTCCGACTCCCGCCCGCCTTGGCTTCGCAGCTTGCCGACTATGCCGCTCGCAAACGAGTCTCACAGGCCGGAATTGTTGAGGCAGCCCTGACGTCGTTTCTTACGCCGGACGGGACCGAGCGAATGGAGGCTGCATTTAGTCGGCGTCTGGACGGGGTCTTGCGTCGGCTTGAACAGCTGGATCGCAATATCGAGGTCGGGAATGAAGCGCTGGCACTGTTCGTTCGTTTTTGGCTGACTGCCAATCCACCGCTACCCGATGCTGCGATTCCAGCAGCGCAGGCGAAAGGCAAAGAGCGGTATCATGCATTTGTCGAGGCTCTGGCTCGAAGGCTCGATACTGACCATCGTTTGATAGACAGGGTCAGGCACTAAGCAGTTCAGCAGTTTGAACCATGCGCATTGGCCATACGGGAGCGGGATGCCGGCAGCCTAAATATATCATTCGTTCCAGATACGATATTGGGCGAGGATTTGCCGACGATCAACCTTCGGCTATAGAGCTAGCATGGCGCACGGACTCGACGATATACGAGCCCAAGCGAAATGCCCCGTGTGCAGGTGCGAACTAAACGTCAGTTACAAAACCATGCGCCTTGGCCTCACCATCGAATGCCCCGGCTGCGGCGAAACAATCCGGCCGATTGACGATACGCCTATCGGGAAATCCAAGGCCTGATTAACGAGTCCTGACAATGATCTGCCTGTGGTATGTAGACCATGGGTTAACGGCCATCAGGAGACGGGAGGGGCAAAGTCGAGATCTGGCTCGCGGGGGATTCGTTGATTGTGATAATGCAACAACCAGCTGCCGTTATACCCTAAAATCGCTATGTCATAAGCCGCCAACATAGCCGACGTCCTGGACCCAAATCAGCTCGTCGGTACTGGACGTTGCTTCAGTGGGCCAATTTCATCGGCGTTCACGGTCACCGCCTAACTCAATCGATGATAAAGGACGGGTGGTAGCTTTTGTTTCCCGCGCGGTCGAAATCATACTCGTAGATAATCAGCGGCGCGAGCCCCCGGTGCTGTTGCCCGAGATAGAAGAGAAGGCTGTTCGGGCATGCAGCGAAGAGGTGCACGACGTCGTCGTCATCGTCGCGGGCATCCCTTATCCTGCGGGTCAGCTGGTCCGCGATTTCGGCAGCGTGCAGGCCGCCGCGCAGCGTCGTGGGTGATGCTCCGCCCGCTGGTGTGCAATTCAGCGTCGTGGCCACCAAAATGCCCACCTGCTGCATATAGTTGATCGCCTGACGCGAGACATCGTGAGTGATGTTAAGAAAGACACCGATGGCAGCACCCGCTTCGCCAGTCCTCTCGACTTCGATCGGCGGTCCCGACGAGCCGTCGTCCGCTCGCCAAACGCGCGTTCCGACACGTCCTTTTTGGACGAGTTCGACGTCGATGCCAGATTTGAGATCGAGAACTGACCCGGCAAGAAAGGCAATCGACGCATGCGCCTCCAACAGTAGTCGCAGCGACGACCCTTTGGCCGCGACTGTCCGCAAAAAGGCCTCGACACGCGGACGAATGTCACCCTGCCATTCGCGTCCCGCGACGAGATAACGTTGGTTGAACAGATCGGTGAGGAACAGCGTGTCGTCGGGCGCCGCGCCGACGATATCGCCGGCCGGCCCTGCGAAACTCCGAAGTGCGACCGGAAGGCGGTCGTCGGCGGGTACCCCGGAGGGATTTATCAAGCCCTCTCCGCGGCAAAGGTCTTCTAGCAACGCGCGCGACAACCCATTGAGCTGGCGCACTTTCAATTGGCGGGCAAGTTCGTCAAA
>JANLPY010000644.1:0-3561 GCA_031367505.1 Hyphomicrobiaceae bacterium
CAGTGGCAGCGAGATTGACCGCAGCGATTGTCCTGGCCGCGGGCAACGGATTCCCGGACAAGTCGAGCGATGCAAACAGCTCGGCGCTGATACCCTGCTCAGCAATACCTTCCCCTTCGGGTGTCGTGAAGACACTGAGAAGCGACCTTTTCGACAAAGCCGGCTGGGTCGGGTCCGCGAGCAAATTGCTATCGGTTAGCAGCGCCTCGGTAAGCGCAGCATCAGCGTTGAGGTTGGTTGCCAGCGCCTGTACGACCAGTTGGCGAGCGAGCTTTTGCCGCACAAAAGGCAGGATCTTATCGAGTACTTTTCCTCTTTTTTCCTCTGTTGTGAGTGTTGCTGCGCCCGGGCCGTAGAGGTCGTCGTAGCCCAGGAACCCATGGAAATATTTATCGAAAAATTCCTTCGGCCGAAGCCTGGTTTGCTCGGCAACGGCATCAAGCAGCTCAATGAAATTCTCGCGGGCGTCCTTTGCAGCTTGAGAGGCGCCTGCAGGCAGTGCCGGAATCTTGCCAAGGATTTCATTTTTCTTGGTGACTGTCAGTAGGCCGGCGTGAACCACACGCTGCCATTGCCGCGTAGCGTCATAAGCGACCCGGATGGCATCGACCTGATAGGTGAAGGGATCAAGTTTCCGGCCCGCTGGGACACCCTCCTTCTTCTCGGAGAACTCTATGGTGTCGTTCCAATAACTGAAGAACGTGTTCACCGTGTCCGGCGAAAACACGAGCGCGAGCTTCTCACGCAGCAAATCGTCGTTGGTCAGGGCCGAAGCCTGGGGCGCTGCGTTTTCGGCTTGAATACGGCGCATCTCGGCGGCAAGAGATTTGACCAGCGCCAGAGGAGCGTCGGCACTGGACCGGTACGGTCCGGAAGGGTCGAAGCGGTGGCGCAGCAGGTACTCGAGGGCTTCGACCTTGACGCCGCTCGCCTTGACTTTCTCGACGATCTCGACGAACCGCAGTGTGTCCACGAACGGACGATCCTCAGCCAGCGTCGCCAACGGCACGGCTTTGAGCGGCGCAAACGGCTCGAGCCCCGCAAGACTTTTCAGCACTATGAGATCCCGGATGGAAAGGCTTAGCCCCTTGGCCAGCAACCCATAGCGGTAGAGCAGGGAGACATTTGCCAGCGAGAGCTCGGCCGTGTCGAGCTTTTTGCCGTTGTCCACCAGGATGCGCCCCATCTCATTGGCTGTGAGATTCAGCGCGCCCTGGACGGTGAGCATGTGATCCGTCAGGAGTACATTGGATTTCGAGAGGTAATTACCCAGCGGGTCGTCGAACACCGCGTCATTCTTCAACACGCTTTGCGTCAGGAAGAGCTGGCCGTAGAGCGGGTACCTTCCCGTCGTGGAAAGATTCGACCAGAGCGTAAGCAGTTTCAGACGGCCGTTCTTGCCCACGTTCACGCGCTTGTCGAGGGCTTTGAGATGCGCGAGATAGACCAGCGCGGTCTTGAAGGCGGCACCGAGGTTCGCAGCGGTCAGCGGCTTTTTGGGCAGAAAAACCTGGAGTGTCTGGTCGAGCTCGTCCACGGACCAGCCAATCCTTTTCCATAGGCGGACGAAGAGATTGATCTTGAGAAAAACCAGCGCGTCCGCCGGTTCGCCAGTCGCGTAGCGGAGGGTCGTCTGGTCGAAATTACAGCCGATGTTGGGGTCGGCGAGAACCAATATCTGCTTAAAGCCGTCTGGCCAGCTTGCATCGAGCCATTTTTTGGCATCGAACCCGTTCGATTTATGCGACGGGTTGAATTCCTTGGTGAGATCCCCGAGGCGCTGTTCGACAGCGGCCTGTTCGCCCTCGCTGAGCGCTTGATATTTTTGGTGCAGCTTGAAGCCGAATACATCGCGTGCGTCCAAACGAAGCTTGCGCAGCGCCACCAGCTTGTCCAACTGCGGATTGATGAAGCCGGTACGCACCAAGTCGACCAGGTCTTTATAGCTGATATCGAGCCTGCGGCAGAGAGACTTCGCGGAATTGAGGTCCGTGCGCTGCCCATCAGGATCTGTGTCTACTTTGAGAGCCTCGTCCGCGTTGTCGTATCCATAGAGTTCGAACCATTTTCGGATCGGGTAAGACTCGGTAACAAGCGCGTAGTCCGCGGGCGAAATGCCCAGGTATTCGGCGAAAACAGCCGCCCGGTAATATGGTTTGGGACTCGGCAACGATGGCGGAAAAAGTTCATCCGCCGGGCGAAATGCTTCCAGCACTCTCCACAGTGGCGCCTCGAAGTGATCGCAAAAGCGACGCACTGTTTCCAGCCAGAGATCGAAAGGCAGCGCGAGCGGATAGCGAGCGTCTTTGAGCTTGTTGTAGGCAGCCGACAGAATATTTTGCGGCTCAGCCAGCAGCTCGGCCGTGGTGGCTTCGCCGGTATCGTGCGCGGCCTTGTCGTCGAGCTTGCCGTTATCGACGTAGTACTCGAGGATCTCATTGACGACGTCGATGTACGGCAGGACGGTGTTGGTGTTCTCGCACGTGAGCGGCAGATACGGCAAGTCGGGCCGGCGCTCGGTCAAGACTGCGAAGGGCGTTTTCTTCGAGCTGTTCCACACAGTCTCATCCGGGTCGAGAAACTGCAGCAAATCCACGAGGTATGCCGCCGGACTCAGCACCGAACGGCAGTGTTCGCACTCGCAGAAGTCGAGCGAGCCAAACAGCGCCTCCATCGTCGGGTAGTGCCTGATGAGGTTGTTCTTGACCTGCTCGCGTTGATCCGCCGGTGCAGAAAAGGCATACAGGGCGGGAGCGCTGTCTAACTGTTTGGCGATGGTGACAAGATTTCGGGTGACGGCACTGACCTGCTCGGCTTTCCGGTACACCAACGCCGCCTGCTCACGCGAAGCGAACTTGTCGCCGTGGCGCTCGAGGAACCCTTCGTAAGGAAATGCCAAAACATCCTCGGCCGACTCGAAGCCGTTCTTGGAAACGACCTTGAGCGCCTCGTCGTCGGGGGTAATCTGGTAGAGGCGGTGCAACAGTTTGGCGCCTTGAATGGTGGCCTCGACCTCATGCTCCGGCGTATTAGCAGCAAATAATTTTTTCCGATGCTTCCGGGCAAATGCCTCCACCGGCACGCGGCCCAGCTCGAAGTCCAATTCCACGGCTTTTTTCAGGAAAACGTGGACGCGCGCTGCCAAATCACCGGTGGCGTCACCGAGAGGCAGTTCGCCTTTCTCGATCATCCGCCCGACAACCTGGGTGGGGAAACTCATGCGTACCTTCCGCGCGAGGTCGGCGGCATAGGCATCGAGACGTTGGGCGGTCTTGCCAGCGTACGCCGGCGGGATAAGCCTCTCCAGGGCCTGTTGGTCGTTGCCTGCCAGCTTGTTGAGACGCGCTTTCCAGGCGTCGCTTTGGAAGAGATCCTTGTCCACCAACTGGGATAAGTTTTCTGCCGAGCCGATTTCTTGTTGCAGCTTCTGGGTCAGGTCGGCGTTGTCGAGAGTCAGGTAGGCCAGTTTGCCTTGGAGACGCAGCCTATTGATCCCCGCCGCTGAAATGCCGTTGTCTTTGGCCGTTTTCCATAGATCATCAGCAGCCCCGCGGCGGCCAG
>JANLPY010000713.1:0-17984 GCA_031367505.1 Hyphomicrobiaceae bacterium
AGCCGCTCTTCGAAGTCGCCGCGATAGCGGGTGCCAGCCAGCAACGCGCCCATATCGAGTGAGAAGATCGTTGCGTCTTGCAGGACCTCGGGCACGTCCTTCTTGATGATCCGGCGCGCAAGACCCTCGGCGATCGCCGTCTTGCCAACGCCGGGATCGCCGACGAACAACGGATTGTTCTTCTGCCGGCGGCAGAGGACCTGAATGGTGCGCAGTACTTCCTGCTCGCGCCCGATCAGCGGATCGACTTTGCCGTCGGCCGCTTTTTTGTTGAGGTTGACGCAATAGGTGCCGAGCGCGTCGGTGCCACCTTTCTTGCCTTCGGGGCCTTCGTTGCCGCTATTTTCGTCATCTGTTCCGCGCACGGGCCGGGGCTCCGACATTCCTGGACGTTTCGCGATCCCGTGACTGATGTACTGGACCGCATCGAACCGCGTCATGTCCTGCTCTTGCAGGAAAAACGCGGCATGGCTCTCTCGTTCGGCGAACATGGCGACCAGCACGTTGGCGCCGGTTACCTCTTCGCGACCCGATGATTGCACGTGAACAACCGCGCGATGGATGACGCGCTGGAAGCCTTGGGTTGGCGATGCTTCAGGCGGGCCCTTCACCACCAGCGAACCTAGTTCCGCATCCAGGTATTCGGTGACGCGCGTGCGCAGCGCCTCGATGTCGACGGAGCACGCGCGCAGCACGCCCGCCGCGTCCCGGTCATCGAGCAGCGAAAGCAATAGATGTTCGAGCGTCGCGTATTCGTGCTTACGCTCGTTCGCATACTCCAATGCGCGATGGAGTGACGTTTCAAGGCTTTGCGAGAATGCCGGCAACTGGTCTACTCCTTTTCCATAGTGCACTGCAGAGGATGGCCATTTTGACGTGCCACGTCCATGACCTGCGTCACTTTGGTTTCAGCAACTTCGTAAGTGAATACTCCGCATACCCCCACACCCTTCTGATGCACATGAAGCATGATGCGTGTGGCCTCTTCTGGACTTTTGGCGAAATATTTTTCGAGCACGAGGATGACGAACTCCATTGGCGTATAATCATCGTTCAACAGCAGTACCTTGTAGAGGCTTGGCTTCTTCGTCTTCGGCCGCGTTTTGGTGACGATGCCGGTGCGCCCCTCGCCATCTTCGCCGTTACCTGGTCCGCCCGGCCCGCGAGGACGAGGCTTGTTGGCCATGGTGAGTTGATTGTGGTGGCGCTGGGCTGGCTCCCATAAACGTGTGCATTGATATGACATGGCGGTTCACTCGTTGGTCGGCGCGAAAAGTGAGGAGTGCCCGCGCCGGACCGGGGTTGCGTTCGGTTTCGATGTTACTGGAGCGGCCGAGATGCTGCAAATGGGTATGACACAGCCAAATGTCTAGGATGCCACTGTGTTGCCCGGAACCAAGTTATTGGAGTGGATGCAACCCGAGGTCGGCGACCCGTAAAGCGAGCAACGGTAAGAGGTGCGGCACGACTAATTCGTCTGCAGCCACCTCGCGTACCGACGTGAAACCAGAGTTTTTAGGCTGCGTGTAGATCGACGTGACCAACGTGCGTGCGTTGACCACCCAATATTCGCGCAGGCCTAGACCGCTGTAGAGTTTGGACTTCGTGGTTGTGTCAAAACTAAAGCTTGAATCGGCGATTTCAACCAACAGAAGGGCCGAAGAACAAGCAATATTTGCGAGCGGGATCGAACGCGGCCAGACGAAAATATCAGGCTCGACGAAGCCGGCATCGCTGAAGCGAAGGGTGGTTTCGGGGATGATATCAATCTCGGGCGACGCTAGCTGGATCCAATACCGCAAAAGCTCCTTCTTGAGCCACTCGTGCCTGTTCCCCTTGGGCGACATCGGCACGATCTCTCCGCCAATCAATTCAAAACGCTCGCGCGGGCGGTCGGTGCCGCCAAAGACGCCGAGCTCAGTTAGATGCACAATTTCATCAAAGGTCCAGCGCCGCCGCGGCAGGCCATCGGCAGCTTGAGTGGTCGCGGGAGAGTGGCGGACCGCTTCGTTCATAACCGTCATTCTAGCACGGCGACGCCGCTGTCGCGAGGCCTGAGCTTGTGAGATCCAGCAAATTCGCTTAACGGCTCGTTCCCATCCCATCTCGCAATGGCTGCGACCTGCCGTCCACCCAATAACCAACGATCCCGGGAGCCCATGCCAAATCTCGTATCCACCAGTAAAAAGCTACCAGCAAAATATGCGATGGTGGTACTACCTCTCATCCTATCGATTATCATGACCTTCATCATCTCCGGCGTGTCGACGCTGCGCGGCGTTGGATTGACGCCCCTGTTCGCTACAACATGGATGTCGGCTTGGGGCTTGTCGTGGCTAGTCGCCTTCCCGACACTGCTTGTCGTTCTGCCGTTCGTTCGCAGTCTCGTCGGGATGGTCGTTGCGGCACCTGGCAAGAGCAGTTGAGTAGCTATCGGCGGCGAGCCAGGTTCTTGCTCAAGAACGCTAAGACCCGCCGCTCATATTCGACTTTCGCATGCCGATGGAAATCGACGTGCCGTGCACCGGGAACGATCCAGAGTTCCTTAGGATCATTGGCGCGGGCATAGATGAGCTCCATCTCGGCAAGCGTTGCATGAGCGTCAGCGTCGCCAGCAATTAACAGCAGCGGTGCACGAATCCGGTTGATCTGGCCCGCCGGGTTCAAGCCCTGCGGATCGAATCCCAGGCGCGCTTTGGCTTGCCAGATCAGTGGGTGGGCGAGCCAAGTCGCCGAGCGGCCCAAGTATAAAGCGACACGATTTTCGGTTGCTTGCTTGAACGAAGCGAACACTGCTTCGAGCACCATGGCGTCGGCGTCAATCACCGGCTCGCTGAGTATTGCCGCAGCGCCGCCTAGCGACACCCCAATCAGACCTATCCGCTCAGCCGGGGTTTTTGCGCGCAGGAAATCGAAAGCAGCCCGCGCATCGAGGGCTTCGAGGTGGCCGAACGATATGTATTCGCCGGTGCTTTCGCCGTGTGCCTGGAAGTCGAACAGAAGAACTGAGAACCCGGCAGCGTTGAGAAACCGTGCGCGATCCAGCATTTCGAGCCGGTTGGCCTTGATGCCATGCATCAGAATGACGGAGCCGGCGCCATGCCGGCCTGGTCCAAACCAGCCTGACAGTTTGCTGCCGGACCCGCTATTGAACGTAACCGGTTCAAGGGCGAAGTCGGGCGGCGGCGGGCCAATCACCGCCCGGGCGGGCGCGGCCGCGATGTTGCCGACGAGCCAAGCACAACCAACGCCGATTGCAACCAGCACCAGAATGATCAATCCGGCTGTCATACGTTTTGATGGACTCAAGCCGGGTGAACCTTTGCAACGAATGTAGTTCGAACCTACACGCTGCGATGCCGTTTGCCAGCGGATCGCCATATTCACACGCCTGCCGCAGCCGGTCTCTGGCATCACTACGTCCGGCGCGACGATGTGCTCACACGTATGCTGCCGGGCGCGAGTGGTCGCATCAGTTGAATATTCGATCACCGCTTTGGTCGATGATTTGGCGCGCCTTCACGAAAGCGAAGTTTTCCGCGTCCTCGAAGCTGGAAAAGCGGTCGGCGCGCATGAAATTGTGCTCCTTGATCGTGCCATCGATCGTCTTCGTAATGCGGCCCGCCAGTTGGTATTGGCCGCCTTCCAACACCGGTGCGGATTCAATCGTGTAACCGTTGTAATCCTCGCGCTTCGGCTCTTTGGTAGTCTTACTTGTGGCGCCGCCAAAGAGGGATTTCCAGAATGACATCGTCGTCTCCATTGAGAACATGCGGTGGCCGGCACGCTGCGTGAAGTAGATCCGGCTCCATTTTCCCGCGCCTTCGAGGGATCTTCAAGCACGATTACCGTTTGGATGCTTGCCAAGTGGCGTTTCGCATTGGATTGTCGAGGCAATTACTCGTAGTAAAACTGTTCACGGATCAAGCCTCCATCCGTCCAGAGACCGCGCATGAAACATCGTCCAGAGCCTGCCAGCACGATCGTACAACCGGCCCTCGCCGCCCGAAACATGGCGACGCGCCTGCGCCGAACGCGGCAATCTGGATGGTCGCGGCGTCTCGTGGCCGAGAATATGCTGACGCCTAACGACCTGATCTGGCCGCTGTTCGTCGCCGAGGGGCACAACAAGCGAACCGAGATCCCTTCAATGCCAGGCGTCGAGCGTCTTTCGGTCGATCTGGTGGTGGCCGCGGCCGAGCAGGCGCTTGCCCTCGGCATCCCAGCAATCGCGTTGTTTCCGTACACCGATCCCGGCAAGCGCACCGAGGATGGCCGCGAGGCGCTCAATCCGGACAATCTCGTCTGCCGGGCGACACGCGCCGTTCGTAAGGCTGGGCTCGACATTGGCGTTCTGCTCGACGTGGCGCTCGATCCGTACACCACGCACGGCCACGACGGATTGATGCGTGACGGCGTTATCCTAAATGACGAATCCGTCGAGACGCTGGTTGGCCAGTCGCTCGTGCAAGTCGAGGCCGGTTGCGATATCATCGCGCCTTCCGACATGATGGATGGCCGCATCGGCGCAATACGCACCGCGCTCGAGGCTGGAGGCCATACCAACACGCTGATCATGGCGTACGCTGCGAAATATGCGTCGGGCTTTTATGGTCCGTTTCGCGACGCGGTTGGATCGTCGGGGACGCTGAAGGGTGACAAGCGAACTTATCAGATGGATTCAGCCAATACCGATGAGGCCATGCGCGAAGTCGCGATCGACATCGCCGAGGGCGCCGATATGGTGATGGTCAAGCCGGGGATGCCGTATCTCGATATCGTGCGCCGGGTATCGGAAACCTTCAGCGTGCCAACGTATGCCTACCAGGTGTCGGGCGAGTACGCGATGTTGATGGCAGCGGCCGAGCGCGGGTGGCTCGATCATGACAAGGTCATGATCGAGAGCCTGATGGCCTTCAAGCGCGCCGGTGCATCGGGCGTGCTGACCTACTTTGCACCAGCTGCCGCAAAGTTGATGCGATCGGGCACCTAATCCAGCACCTCGCGCTTGCGCGATCTATCGCGGGTCAACTATCATCATGCATGAGAGCGGCGCATCGGGCCGCGAGGGTGGGCATGTCCGCGGAATGACCGAGCATCAGAAGAACTTCCCCGAATTCTATGTGACTGCGCCGCAGCGCTGCCCGTATCTGCCGGGCCGTTTTGAGCGCAAGCTTTTCACGCACCTCACGCATGACAAGTCGCCGGTGCTGATCGACAGCCTGCTCAAGGGTGGCTTCCGCCGCAGCCAAAACATCGCCTACATGCCGTATTGCGAGGGCTGCCAAGCCTGCGTCTCGGTGCGCGTGCCGGTCGATCAGTTCGATATGACGCGCTCGTTCAGGCGGGTGACGGCACGAAACCGCGATTTGTCGGTGCAGCGCTTGCCCGCCCGTCCGACATCTGAACAATACGCGTTGTTTCGCGACTATATCGAAGCGCGCCATGGCGAAGGCGGTATGGCCGACATGAGCGTGCTGGACTTTGCGATGATGGTGGAAGATACGGCGGTCGATACGTTCGTGTCGGAATATCGCATCCGCCCCGCGCATGCCTTGGAAGGCTGTCCCAAGCTGCAGCCGTTGATCGGCGTTACCCTGTGCGACCGGCTCTCGGATGGCGTTTCGCTGGTCTATAGTTTCTACGACACCGCTGCCGCCGAACGTTCACTTGGCACGCACATGATCCTCGATCACGTCGCTTATGCCCGCTCGCTCGGTTTGCCATACCTGTACCTCGGGTATTGGATCCAGGACTCGAGCAAGATGGACTACAAGGCACGGTTCCAGCCGCAGGAGCGTCTCGGCCCCAACGGTTGGGTCAGAACATAGGACCGGCGTCTAATTCCTAAAGAGGCGTGTTAGCCAGTTTTCTTCATCCACCCGTTGCCTGGGTTGGGGCGGCGGAAGCGGCGTTGGAGCACTAGGCGGGGGATAATATGCGCCTTGCGGTGGGAACGGCTGACCCGACGTCGGGCTCGACTGAATACCGGCCATCGGCCACGTCACCGAGCGCTTGACCATCGGGTTTGCTGTTGCAGCGATCATGCGCCGGCCGGAGTCACGAGCGGCCATCACATCATACGCCGGCTGCGTGGTTCCCAGCTGATCCGGCACCATGTGCACAACGCGGAAGCCTCGCGCCTTCAAATCCGTCAACAGTCCCGACAGAGCACCGGCCGTCGCTGGTTGGATATCGTGAAATAGGATGATGCCTTTGCGCTGGGCGGTAAGCTGATTGACGATGGCGCGGTGCACTTCGGCCGGATTGAGCGTCTTGTAATCGTAGGCATCGGCATCGATCGAGAACGCGGCGACATTGCGTGCTTGAAGATGGGCCTTCATCGCTGTCGAATCGGACAGATAGGGAAATCGGAAAAACGGCGCGATCGGTTGGCCGAGGGCGCGTTGCACGCCACTGATGCCAAGCTCGATCTCGTCCTTCGCCCGCACAGCGCCGATCGCGCGAAGGTTGGCGTGGCTCCAGGTATGGGTGCCGATGGTATGTCCACGGCGGGCGACATCCTTGACGATGCGGTGTTCGGCCTGCGCGCGGCTGCCCACCATGAAGAATGTCGCCTTGGTGCAGTGCGCTTCGAGGGCCTGCAGAACTCTTGGTGTGTAAACGCTCGATGGACCATCATCGAACGTCAGTACGATTTCGCCGTCCTTGAGGAAATCGTTCTCTTTGTACTGCTGATGACCGAAGCGTGGTCCGCCAGCTGTATTGATCTCCACGGTGCGCGAGAGTCCGATCGCCTGCGGGCCGCACGCCGCAGCTTGCGGCGCTGCATCCGATGCCGAAAGCGCCACGGCCAGCACCAAGACGCTTGGCACCGCGAACTTGGCAACTGCGAACCTGGAAACACGGAACCTGAAAACGGGAAACTTCGTGGCGATCATCATAGGTTTCTTCAGCGCCGTGACGAGCAGCGAGCCTTTGTGCATTCGAGTGTCAGCGATACGTGCGAACGGAACATAACGATACACATGGCAAAGGCGAGGCAACATGTCGTCGCGCAAACGTAACGCGGCACCAAGCGCTCGCGAGGCGTGGCCAATCTGCATCGCTGAAAGTTGCTGGTGTGGCGCGATTGCCGCGTGTTTTTGACAAGATTGAGAGTTACTCTCTGAATGCAGATTTCGAGTCAAGTGTCCCACCCCAACCCCACTAGGCAAAACTTCCGGCGCATTGAGCGTCGCAAGGATGGCAATTCGCATGCGCAATACAGCGACCCACGATTCGACGAGCGACAGCGATGTCATTCAAGAGTGCGCGCAAGCAGTCGCCGAAGCCCTTGGCAGAAGCGATTTCGAGCGCGCTCGCGGCCTCGTTCTGGGGATGCCGGCACCTGACTTGGCCGACGTTATCGACTTGTTGCCGGCCGATGCACGCGTTCAGCTGATCGAGACTTTAGGCGCCGACTTCGATTTCGAGGTTCTGTCCGAGCTCGACCCAGGCGTGCGCGATCAGCTGACGGAAGCGCTGCCGAACGAGTTGCTGGCGCGCGCCGTCAACGAATTGGACACCGACGACGCGGCCTACGTTATCGAGGGCATGGATGCGGCCGATCGACAGGAAATCCTGTCGCAACTGGGAAAAGTCGATCGTGCGGCACTGGAGCGCAACCTCGACTACCCGGAAGAGACCGCCGGCCGCCTCATGCAGGCGAACTTCGTGGCGGTCGCGCCCTACTGGACGGTCGGTTATGTGATCGACACGATGCGCGATGCGCCGCCCGATGATCTGCCCGAGACATTCACCGAGTTTTATGTTGTCGATCCGACATTCAAAGTGCTGGGCGCTGTCGATATCTCGCGGCTGTTGCGGACCAAGCGCGGCGTCAAGATCGAAGCGATCATGGATACCGAGCGGGAGACGGTGCTTGCGACCGCCGACCAAACCGAAGTTGCCCGTCAATTCCGCCGCTACGACTTGATGTCGGCGGCCGTCGTCGATGAAAACCAACGGCTCGTCGGCGTGGTCACCGTCGATGACGTGGTCGAGATGATCGACGAGGAGGCTGAGCAGGAAATGAAGGCGCTCGGCGGCGTTGGTGACGAGCGGTTGTCGGATAGCGTTAGGCAAATCGCACCAAGCCGTTTTTCATGGCTATCCGTAAATTTGCTCACCGCTATTCTCGCGTCCTCGGTGATCAAGCTTTTTGATGCAACCATCGAGCACATGGTGGCACTGGCGGTCCTGATGCCGATCGTTGCCTCGATGGGCGGCAACGCTGGCACGCAGACCATGACAGTCGCCGTGCGCGCGCTGGCGACCGGGGAGCTTGGCGCGGCCAATGTCGTTCGCGTGGTGTTGCGTGAAACGGCAATTGGATTGATCAATGGTTTCGTGTTTGCCGTCATCATGGGGCTCGTCGTATATGTCTGGTACGGCTCGAATAAACTCGGGGCAGTCATCGCCGGCGCGATGGTCATCAACCTGTTGGCTGCTGCACTGGCCGGTATATTCGTGCCGCTCGCTCTCGATCGTTGGCAGTTCGATCCGGCAGTCTCGTCGACCGTGTTCGTCACCACCGTCACCGACGTTGTGGGCTTCTTCGCATTCTTAGGGCTCGCAACGTTCTGGTTGATGTGAGCTTGGACGACCTCAAGTTCGAATGAAAAGGAACAGGCCATGTGCCGTTGTCTGATATTAACCGCAGCCGGCGTGATCGCGTTGGCCAGCACTGTTGCCGCCAAAGAGCCAGCACCCGGAACCGCCGGGTTAGGCAACGTCGCTCTGGCCGAGGTTCTGGATGTGGCCAAGCCCTATCCCAATCTCGTCTTGCAGGTGAGATTGCAGCTCGTCCGTGCGAACTTGAAACGCGAGCAGGTCAAGTGTTCAGGCGGGCGTTTCAGTCCGCAGTGGACCAATTTAGGAGGCGCGCACCTGGCGCCCTATCAATGCCCGATCGGTAAACGGACGCTGGTGATCAGCGCCGCGCAGACCTTCTTCGATCGCAACGGACGCAAGGTGCGCAGCGACGATCCGCAGCTCGCCAGCAAGGCTGCGACGGTCAAGGAAAACGGCCTGACGTGGAAATGGAAATAGGCGCCGCGACGACGGCCGGCTCGAATTTTGGACGCCAGGAGATCCTCGATGAAATCAACATACGTCGTACGTCCGTTAGCTGCCAAAGACAAAGCTGCGTGGTTGCCGCTCTTCAAAGGCTACATCGCGTTCTACAAATCAAGCGTCGCCGACGACGTGATTGAAACGACATGGCAGCGACTGTTGTCCGGAGCTGAGGGATGTCACATCGGCCTCGTAGTGGTCGACGGCGACGACAAACCGTTCGGGCTGGCGCACGTGCTGTTTCATCGCTCGACCTGGTCGCCGACGTTCTATTGCTACCTGGAGGATCTGTTCGTTGATCCCGCGGCCCGAGCCAAGGGCGCCGGTCGTGCATTGATCGAGGCGACCTATGCCGAAGCCGACAAACGCGGTGTCACCCGCACGTATTGGTCGACCCAGGAATTCAACTATCGCGCCCGCGGCCTGTACGACCAAGTGGCAACCAAGAGCCCGTTCCTGCAATATCGGAGGTAGGGGCGACGACCCTCTGTTCGACCTGGAAGGTCGAACACCATGCAACAAAAAAAGCCGTCCCGGATTGCTCCGGGACGGCTCTTTTTCGTTGTTGCTTGGCGACTCCGCTTCGCGGAGCCGGCCGCCAAGCAACGGGACATAATTACATATCCATGCCGCCCATGCCGCCCATGCCACCTGGCATGCCGCCGCCGCCGCCAGCGCCCGAGTTGCGCTTCGGAGCTTCGGCGATGCCAGCTTCAGTGGTGATCATCAGGCCAGCGATCGAGGCTGCGTCCTGCAAGGCCGTGCGAACGACCTTAGCGGGATCGATGATGCCCTTTTCGATCATGTCGCCGTATTCGTCCTTCTGGGCGTCGTAGCCGAAGGTCGCACTACGTGACTCGAGAACCTTGCCGACAACGATCGAGCCTTCAACGCCGGCATTCTCGGCGATCTGGCGGATCGGTGACTGCAGAGCCATGCGAACGATCTGGATGCCAGCATCCTGGTCGTCGTTATCGCCCTTGACGGTGATCGCGGCAGAAGCCTTCAGCAGCATGACGCCGCCGCCAGCAACAACGCCTTCTTCAACGGCTGCACGCGTTGCGTTCAGCGCGTCGTCGACGCGATCCTTGCGCTCCTTGACTTCGATTTCCGTAGCGCCGCCAACCTTGATAACGGCAACGCCGCCAGCGAGCTTGGCAAGACGCTCCTGGAGCTTCTCGCGATCGTAGTCAGATGTGGTCTCTTCGATCTGAGCCTTGATCTGGTTGACGCGAGCTTCAATGTCTTTCTTCTTGCCGGCGCCGTCGACGATCGTCGTGTTGTCCTTGTCGATCATCACGCGCTTGGCGCGGCCGAGCATGTCCATCGTGACGCTCTCGAGCTTGATGCCGAGATCTTCCGAGATGGTCTGGCCGTTGGTCAAGGTCGCGATATCCTCGAGCATCGCCTTGCGACGATCGCCGAAGCCTGGTGCCTTGACGGCGCAGACCTTGAGGCCGCCACGCAGCTTGTTGACGACGAGGGTCGCCAAGGCTTCGCCTTCGACATCTTCCGAGATGATGAGGAGCGGCTTGCCGGTCTGCACTACAGCTTCGAGAACTGGCAGCATGGCCTGCAGGCCGGTCAGCTTCTTCTCGTGGATGAGGATGTAGGGATCGTCGAGCTCAACCGTCATCTTGTCGGCGTTGGTGATGAAGTACGGCGACAGGTAGCCGCGATCGAACTGCATGCCTTCGACGACTTCGAGCTCGGTCTCGGCGGTCTTGGCTTCTTCGACGGTGATGACACCCTCGTTGCCGACCTTCTGCATCGCCTTGGCGATCATCTCGCCGATGTCGCTCTCGCCGTTTGCCGAAATTGTGCCGACCTGAGCGATTTCCGCCGAGTTCTTGACCTTCTTGGCCTTCTTGCCGATTTCCTCGACAACTTGGATCACGGCCTTGTCGATGCCGCGCTTCAGATCCATCGGGTTCATGCCGGCGGCAACGCGCTTTAGGCCTTCGCGAACGATGGCTTGGGCGAGAACCGTTGCAGTCGTGGTGCCGTCGCCGGCGACGTCGTTGGTCTTTGAGGCGACCTCACGGACCATCTGGGCGCCCATGTTCTCGAACTTGTCTTCGAGTTCGATTTCCTTGGCGACGGTGACGCCGTCCTTGGTGGTGCGGGGAGCGCCGTAGCTCTTCTCGATGATGACGTTACGGCCCTTCGGACCGAGCGTCACCTTGACGGCGTTGGCAAGAATGTCGACGCCGCGCAGCATGCGCTCGCGGGCATCGGCGGCAAATTTTACGTCTTTAGCGGCCAGTGTGGGATCCTATGATTTGGAAAATTCGATCTGGGGGAGTGGGAAATAGGGAATGGGGAGCAGGTGAACCGGAGCGGGACAATTGCCTACTCCCTAATCCCCGCTCCCTTCGCGATCACTTCTCGATCACGCCCATGATGTCGCTCTCCTTCATGATGAGGAGATCCTTGCCGTCGATCTTGACTTCGGTGCCGGACCACTTGCCGAACAGGACCTTGTCGCCCTTTTTGACATCGAGGGGGACGAGCTTGCCGGCTTCGTCGCGGGCGCCGGGGCCGGCCGCGATGATTTCGCCCTGCATGGGCTTTTCAGCTGCGGTGTCTGGAATGATGATGCCGCCAGCCGACTTGGTCTCGGCGTCAGTGCGCTTGACGACCACACGGTCGTGGAGGGGACGGAATTTCATGGGCAACTCGTAAACCTTATTTGGTTGCGGGGGAAAGTATCGTCGTTAGCACTCATGAAAGTCGAGTGCTAACGAATTAGAAATAGGACGCTGTGCTGCATCTGTCAAGGCTCGGCGCGAATGAACCATCACTCCCTTGAAGCATTCGATTTACGTGCTTACCTATAGTTCGGTTTTGCCGAACAAAAGAACAACAATGGAGAGAGCCTTGCCCGTAACATCACTTTTTGAACCCACAAATCTTGGCGCGATCGAGATCGCAAACCGCATTGTCATGTCGCCGTTGACCCGGTCACGTGCGGATGCGTCGGGTATCCCGGCGCCATTCGCCGCAACTTACTACGCCCAACGCGCAACGGCGGGATTGATCGTCGCCGAGATGACGCAGATTTCGTATGAGGGGATGGGCTATGCCCGCACACCTGGAATTCACGAGCCCGCACAAATAGAACGTTGGTTGCCGATCACGGATGCCGTTCACAAAGCCGACGGTAAGATTGTGCTTCAACTCGGGCATGTGGGGCGCATCGCCAGCGCACTGAACCGTCCGGTGACGGCCGATGTGGTTTCTGCCAGCGCCGTGAAGGCACCGGGCCAGATGTATACCGACAGCCAGCAGATGGTCGATCACGATACGCCTCGTGCACTAGAGACGAGCGAGATCGCACGCCTCGATCGAGATTATGCCGATGCCGCAGCCAACGCGATCGCGGCCGGCTTCGACGGCGTGGAGTTTCATTCAGCCAACGGATATCTGCCGCAGCAATTTCTCTCGACGAACGTCAACAAACGGACCGACAAATACGGCGGTTCGCTTGCCAACCGCATCCGCATGCCGTTGGAAGCGCTCACCGCGATCGCAGCCAAGGTTGGTGCCGACCGTGTCGGCATCCGCGTCAGCCCGGGCCACACGTTCAATGGCATCGAGGAAACGGACGCAGCGGACCTTTATGCTGCCTACTATGCCGAACTGGACAAGCTTGGGCTGGCCTACCTGCACGTGATGCGGCAATTCATGAATGCTGTGACTACCGATCCCGTGACCGTGGCGCGCAAGCTCTATCGCGGCAAGATCATCGCGGCCGGAGGTTATGATCCAGAAAGTGCTGCGGGTGTGGTCGCAGCCGGTGGCGCCGACGCTATCGCCTTCGGCAAGGCCTTCATTGCCAACCCCGATCTCGTGGCCCGCATACGCAGCGGTGCGCCGCTCGCCAAGCCAGACGAGTCGACGTTCTACACACCGGGAGAAAAGGGCTACACTGATTATCTCGCGCTGGTGGCGTGATGTTTGAGTCCGCGGTTGAGCGCTCAGCCGCGGACGTTTAGGTTGACGCGGCCATAGGGTGCGCACTCCTGACGGGTCAAGGCCGGGTCGGGGACAGTTACCGATCTGGGAAATGTCATTCGACATGCTCCTGTTCCAATCGGTAACGGTCCCCGGAGAACCAAACCTCTCCCACCTCAATGCGTCAAAATCTTCGACAAAAACAACTGCGTGCGTTCGTTGCGGGAGGTGCCGAAGAAGGCGTCTTTGCTGGCGTCCTCGACAATTGAGCCCTGGTCCATGAACACGACGCGATGGGCGACGCGGCGGGCGAAACCCATCTCGTGGGTAACGACCGCCATCGTCATGCCCTCGAGTGCCAGCTTGACCATGACGTCGAGCACCTCGGTGATCATTTCGGGATCAAGCGCCGAGGTTGGCTCGTCGAACAGCATCGCGATCGGGTCCATGGCGAGCGCGCGCGCAATGGCGACGCGTTGCTGTTGACCACCCGATAGCTGAGCTGGGAATTTGTCGGCCTGCTCGGCGAGCCCCATGCGTGTGAGTAACTCGTGCGATTTCGCCCGTGCCTCCTCGCGCTCGCGGCCGAGCACTTTTTGTTGCGCCAGCACGATGTTCTCGGCAGCCGTCATGTGCGGGAACAGCTCGAAGTTCTGGAACACCATGCCGATGCGCGAACGTAGCTTCGGCAAATTGGTATCGCTGGCGCCGACCGAGATGCCATCGACCGTGATTTCACCCTTGCTGAATGGTTCCAGCCCGTTGACGCACTTGATCAGCGTGCTCTTGCCCGAACCTGATGGGCCGCAGATGACGACCACTTCGCCCTTGGCGATCTTCATCGAACAGTCGTTCAAGACCTGAAACTTGGTGTACCATTTGCTGACGTTTTTAATGTCGATCAAAGCGCGTACCTCCGGCGCAGGCGGTTGACGAGCCGCGAGGCGCTGAAACAAATCACCAGGAAAACGAGGGCGACAAACAGATAGAGCTCGGTTGGGCGGTTGTCGCGGCCGGCAACGATCTCGGCCGAAGTGAGAAAGTCGCGCAAGCCGACGACATAGACCAGCGAAGTGTCTTGCAGCATGACGATCGACTGGGTCAACAGCACCGGGATCATATTGCGGATCGCCTGCGGAAGGACGACGTAGCGCATCGCCTGCAGGCGGGTCAGGCCGAGTGCCAGGGCCGCCGAAATCTGTCCGCGCTTGACGCTCGAAATGCCGGCGCGGATGATCTCGGAATAGTACGCCGCCTCGAACATGATGAAGGCGATCAACACGGAATAGAAGCCGCTCACCGGGCGGCCGATCAGCTTCGGCACGAGCGTGTAGAACCAGAAGATGACGAGGATCAGCGGCATCGAGCGCAGGAAATTGACGTAGGCGGCGACGAACCATTTCAGCGGCTTGATGCCAGACAGGCGGGCGACCGCCAGAATGAGGCCGAGGAGTATGCCGCCGGCAACGGCGTAGGCGGTCAACTGGAACGTCAGCAGTAGACCATTCCACAGGAACGGCCCATTCCTTACGATCACGTCGAAGTCGAAGCCACTGAACATCAGGTGGCCCCCACCGTGATCGCGCCGACGATCTGCGTGCGGCGTTCGACGATCCGCATGACCACAATGACGAGGCCAGTAACCAGGCAGTACAGGGCAGTCGCAATCGTGAAGGCTTCGAAGGCGGCGAACGTGTACTCCTCGATCTGCCGCGATTGCGAGGTCAGTTCCAACACGCCAATGGTCAGCGCCAGCGAGGAGTTCTTGAACACGCCGAGGAAGTCGCTGGTCAGCGGCGGGATGATGGTGCGGTAAGCGACCGGGATCAGTACGTAGCGATAGACCTGCATCGGCGTCAGTCCCATGGCGAGGCCAGCGTTGCGTTGGCCACGCGGGATCGCCTCGATGCCGGAGCGCACCTGCTCGGCCACGCGTGAGGCTGTGTACAGGCCGAGGCACATCACCGCCGTGATGAACTGCGGGTAGGGCATGTCGCGTTTGATCCAACGGCCCCACTCGGCCGGTAGCAACTCCGGGACCACGAAGTACCAGACGAACATCTGCACCAGCAGCGGAATGTTGCGGAAGATCTCGACGTAGGTGGTGGCTGCGAGCCGCAACAGCCGGTTGTCGACGGTGCGCAGAATGCCGATGACCGAGCCGAGCGGAAACGCGATCGCCCACGCTAGCACCGCGATCAAAATCGTGTTGCCGAAACCGGAAATGATCCAGCCAAAATACGGCTCCTTCAGCAGGATCGGCCAGTTCCAGTTATAACTTCCCATACGGTGGTTCCGGTTCAGTTTGCCATTCAGCTCACGCGCCGCATCAGCACGATCGATCGCTAGAAGTTCGCATTCCAACCCCACGCGTTCCCGGAAGCCGCGCACGGATGTTTATATTGTTCTCCAGTGCGGCGGGCGCGGCTGTCCGGGATCTTTACCCGGCGAGATTGGGCACCGTGCCTCATTGAACTTGGTAACGACGCCGGACATTCGCCGCGAAAGTTCGCGTCGAATTCCGGGGACGCGGATGGTGGGAAGTGGGCCGGGCCGCGAATGGTCCGGCTGTTGCGGCGCTGCGAAGCACCTTCAATCCGGCAGCGCGATCAGGTCGAAGTTTTCCTTCAGGCGGTCGCTGAGCGGGTAATTGATCTTCGTTGGGCCGGGCTCAAACCACTTCTTGTAGATCGCCAGCATCTCACCGGTCTGAATGAGCTTGGCGATAGTCTTATTGCCGATCAGGCGCCAGTCGTCGTTGTTGCGTGGGATCATCATGCCGTAGGGGTCATACGAGAAGTACGGGCCGACAACTTCCCACTCATCCGGGTTCTTTGATGCACTCTTCAATCCGAACAAGACCACATCGTCCGACACGTAGGCATCGGCGCGGCCCTGCTCGAGATTGAGCATCGCCTGCGAGTGATCCTTCACCTTCACGATCTCACCCTTGATCGCGATCTTCTTCGCGTCGATCTCGACTTGAGCCGCCTTCTCGTTGGTGGTGCCAAGGACTGCGACCAGCACCTTGTCCTTCATGTCTTCGATCTTCTTGATGCCGGAGGTCTTGCGGACCAGCAACTTCGAGCCGGTCAGGAACGTCGTATTGAGAAAGCTGATCTGGCGCGAGCGGCCGATCGTGTGGGTCGAGCTTTCGCAAATAATGTCGACCGTACCGGCGGTCAGTAGTGGAATGCGCGTTTGCGGTGTCAGCGGCACGAATTTGACTTCGATTTTATCGAGCTTCAGCTCTTCCTTGGCGGCATCTGCGATTTTCAGGCAGATATCGATGGAGTAGCCCTGCGCCTTGCCATCTTGTCCGAGAAACGACAGCGGCACGGACGCATCGCGATGGCCGATGTTGACGGTCTTGGTTTCGGCAATGCGTTTCATCACCGGCCCATCTTGTGCCGACGCTAGTCGCGGGACGGCGGTAAGCGCCGCGATCGTAAGTGCAACTGCAAGGATACGCTTCATGGGTGGCCTTCCTGTGATGGTCGCGGACACCTTAGTTTGCAACGGATGCTGCATAAGTGGCAAGGATCCCGTGCTGCGTTCATTGAGTGTGCCGCTTCGGGGCCCACCGAACACGAAGTCGTGAGGCGGCCGCACGACTGAAACTTCGGCCGGTCGGCGTCGTAGCTCCTGACAACTCCAGCTTAGGAGTTGTGGAAAACAGGAGTTTGTAATGGTTCAGCATCTCACCAAGACTGTAACGCGCGGCATTGGTGCTGCGTCGTTGGCGCTCGGAATGATGGTCGCGCTGGTGTCGCCAACGCCCAGCTACGCCCAGAAGGCTGTCACCGTCGGTGGTGCGCCAATGTATCCGACGAAGAACATCATCGAGAACGCGGTCAACTCGGAGGATCACACGACGCTGGTTGCGGCGGTAAAGGCTGCCGGCCTGGTCGATACTCTAAGCGGTTCCGGCCCGTTCACAGTTTTTGCGCCGACAAACAAGGCGTTCGGGAAACTTCCGGCTGGTACGGTGCCCACTCTTTTAAAGCCGGAGAACAAGTCGAAGTTGTCAGGCGTGCTCACCTACCACGTGGTTTCGGGGCGTCTGGATGCGGCCGAATTAATGAAGCGCGTAAAGGACGGTGGCGGCAAGGCGGTGTTGAAAACCGTCAATGGTGCGACCCTGACCGTGATGAATAGCGGCAAGAACGGTCTCGTCATCACCGACGCCAAGGGCGGCAAATCGAAAGTGACAATCGCCAATGTCACGCAGTCAAACGGCGTGATCCACGTGGTAGATGGCGTGATGTTACCCGGTTGAGCGCGGGCGTTGTCGATGGCGGGCCGTGGTCGGGAACAGTCACCGATCAGGAGAAGCGCCTTTAGTTAGAGGGACAGTCAAAATCGGTGACTGTCCCCGCAGTTAGGATGCTGAGGTGCTGGCGGTGAAGCCCAGCCGCCCGTGTGCGAGATCCTTCCGCGACTGAGACCAAGTTCCCTCGACCCGGTCTCAGTCGTGGTTGGTGCCAGCCCTGCCCGCCGGTCGAAGGCCCCGGCGGGCAGGGTGTTTGTCCTCGATCAATCGCTGCGAGTTGGTTGAGTATGTGGGGCAGTATACGGATTTTCTGAGCAGGAATTACGAGGATCTGCAGTGTTGAGGAAATCGGTATACTGTCCCCGATATTGTTGCCCGATATTGTTGCGATATTGGGCTGCCTATTCCTACCCCCCAGTAATCGCCCTCTTAGTGCGACTTCCGCAAGCATCCAAGTATATTTCAGCATAGTCGACTTTAAGAATCGGACGCTCATGAGTAATATAATCAATCTGCACTATGGTAGTGATCGATCCCAACAAATTTCGATTGCGATAGGCTCTGTTCCGCCATTAAGTTGAGGCATTCTGAGTGTGTGATTCGACACTCAGGAGGATGGCATGAACAGCCGGGGATTTCAGGCACTTGTATCGCAATTGGGTGATTTATCGGTCGT
>JANLPY010000723.1:0-1642 GCA_031367505.1 Hyphomicrobiaceae bacterium
GAAGCGGTAGGAAGTCCCTGCCGGAATGCTGATCATGTCGAGCGGCTTGAGGGCGAAGATGTTCGATCCAATCACAAACTCCACTTCGCCTTCGACGCAAAGATAGACGCTGTCGGTCTCATGGGATTGCGAGGGAGCGCCCTGCCCGGTCGGCAAGACCAGCAATTGGCCGCGCACCAGCGGCGCTTCTACTGCCGGGTATTCAAGGCGCTGGAAGCCCGAGCCGTTGTCCGGCCCCGAAGACCAGCGAAACGCGCTGCGATAAGCCTGCCAACGCTGATAAACCGGGTCACCCTTGGCGATCGACGCCAGACTTTCTTTCAGGGTTAAAAGTTGCTTGTCCATCTGTGATGTCCTCTATTTATGTTGTGGCCGGCTGCCCGGCGCTAGGGTGATATGTCCTGGTGTGCGCATTGACGGCACCCCACGCGTCGAAACTTCATGCGCACCAATCGGTCCGCGCTCAGTGGGCCGTGACACGAGGATCGCTTTCAGGCAGCGTCGCGTAATCCGCGGGGATTTGCAGCTGAAGCGCCCAGTAGTCATCCGAAAACGAGTCCGCGTTGTGGACACACCCGGGTGGAATGCAAAAAGCATCTCCCGGCTTCTGGATGAAGGGTTCGTTGCTGCCCGCCACCCCGAGCGACGCCCATCCCGACAGGCCGTAACTGAGTTGGGCCATGGAATGCGAGTGCCATCCCGTCCCGCCTTTTCTGGCCCGCTGCGCGCGGATGACCTGTACTTCAACCTGTCGCCTTGTGATTTCAGCGATACCGAGGTCGCGGTAATCGAAGAACTCGCGTGGCCCTTGACCCTTGACATGGAGGGCCGGGGCATCGAACGACACCAGCTGAGCTGGCTTGTCGGGAATCAGGTTGAGTACCCTTCGGTCATCGCGCGCCAGGATCTCGATGAACTCGAAGTCAGGGGATATCTCAACCACGCTCGCGGGGACGATCGGCGCCTGGCAAACGGCATCATGTTGCCGCAGCGTGGTGGCGTTGCCGTGAACCCGAAGCGTGATGAAGCCACCCAGGACATACATGATCGTCAGCCACGCTTGTGGGTCGGTTGCGATTTCAGCCAGCGACCAGACGCCACTGGCCTTTACCCTTCGCGCACTGAACATGCCCTTGGATGCCTCATTCAGCCCGAGTTCGCTCCCCATCACACCATTGTGCGGGTGGCGAAATTTATCCAAGCGCGAGGTTTGAACTATCTGCAGATTCATGCTAATGGGATGCGTCATGGTCAGCTTTCAATGCCTTCGTGAGGCTGGAGGAATCTTAAGTCTCGGGTCCGCGCGACTTTGTTGCCGTTTTGTGAACGCGTCATCGTGTGACATCCGAATCCAGCACTGCGCTAGCGTTTTTGAAGCATTGCAAACTGGGTCACCTGGCGGCCAACAACCTCCAATTGCATCTTGGCGGTCAAATCGAGGCAATTTCCGCCTTCATCAAAAAGCCTTCCCGAAGTGTTGAGCATGGCGCCCAGCGGCGTCGGCCACCCGCGTAGCGCATGGGCTATGGCGCGCAGCGCGCTGAGAGTTTGTCCGGCCGCCTGCCAACCACCGGCGCAGACGATACAGCCAATGGCGACACCATCAAGATATACCCGCTCGTCGGTGCGAAGGTCCTCGGCA
>JANLPY010000729.1:0-2606 GCA_031367505.1 Hyphomicrobiaceae bacterium
GACGTGGCGGCGGACTGGCGCGTCGCGCAAGCCGTCGGCCGCGGCATTCCGCTGTTCGCCGCCGCGGATGAGGCGAGGCCGCGCATGGCACAAGCGGGTCTTGCGGTGAGCGGGTCCCTGGAAGATCTGGTGGGCGGCGCCGACATCATCGTCGACTGCACGCCCAAGCGCCGGGGCGCGGCCAATGCCGAGCTTTACCGCCAGATCGGTCGGCCGTTCATTGTCCAGGGCGGCGAGGCGCATGAGGTGGCTGGCCATTCCTTCGTCGCGGAGGTCAGCTACGCTGACACAATCGGCCGCTCGGCGACGCGCGTCGTCTCCTGCAACACGACCTCGATCGTGCGCACGCTCGGAGCCCTCAAGCGCGCCGGGCTTTTGGTGAAGGCACGCGGGACTTTGCTCCGCCGGGCGACGGATCCCTGGGAAAGCCACCTGGGCGGGATCATCAACACGCTCGTTCCCGAGCCGCGACTTCCCAGCCATCAAGGGCCTGACGCGCAACTTGTCGACCCGGAGCTCGACATCGTCACCATCGCGGTGCAGGTGCCGGAGACGATCGGCCACCTTCATGCATGGAGCGTCGAGCTCACGCGGGAAGCGACAAAGGACGAGGTCCTTGAGGCCTTCGCGGCGTCTTCGCGTATCTTGCAGATCGATACGCGTACCGGACTATCGGCAATCAACGCTGTCAAGGAATGGATGGCCGACAGCGGCCGGCCCAACGCCAATCTGTACGAGGTGGCCTTGTGGGCCGACCTGCTGGCGGTGAAGGGCCGCGAGCTGTTCTACTGCTACATGGTCGACAACCAGGCCATCGTTATTCCAGAGACGATCGACGCCATCCGGGCGCTTGCCGGGCGCGAGCGCGACCCGCGCGCGTCCATCGCGGCGACGAATGGAACACTCGGCATTGGCGCCCTTCATGTGCCGCAATGGGGCGGCACGGACGACTGACGCTTCATCATTGCGGATCGGCGCCAAAGGAATCCTCACCGGATCAATCCGGGCCCCCGGCGCTTCATCTTCATCCGGGCAATTACGGATGGTTCGTTTCGCGCCGCGGGCAGGGCTAGGTCATCCGAGTTGTGGCCACACGCTGCTGCGCTGATCGCGATCAGCGCGCACCTGTTCCTCGCCAGTTGGCTGATCTTCCGCAAACCGTGGTGATCCGGACAGTTGATTATTTGAGCAGCCGCGCCGTGCCGGCTCCCTCCGTCACGGCTTGACCGGAATGGACTCCAAGCGTTTGATTACTTCACTCGCATTGAAGACAGGTTGGTCCTCGGGAGCGCGACCGTCCCTGATCAATTCGATAATCGCATGGGCCTCATATCTCTGAACACGCGCGGGATCGATTTCGTCCGCCCAAAATGCAGCCCCCCATTCCGGATGCCAAGGCTGCCAGCCCATGCCGGTCACATAATAGTTCCAATGCGGCTGCCAGTGACCAAAGTCAGGCCCGGATAACCGGTTTGGAAGCGCCGGATGTACGGATGGCCCCGCTTCGCCTGGCAAATAAAGCAGGAGGAAAGACGTCGCGCCGTTCCGCCTGGCCAGTAGCGCCGCGCGATAGAGGAGGTAATGCTCGACCGTATCGCGCGAGCCGAACCGATTACCCGAATAAGTGAGTTCAAATCGACCTGACCCGATTTCGGCCGAGGCAAACTTGCCGTCCGCGGGCAGCTTCACCGTCCAGATCGTGCGAGCCCCTGTGGCATTCGGGAGGTTCTCGGCGCGTGCCGGAGCATGCGCGCTAGCCTGGCCTAGCGTAACTCCTTGGATTGCCAGCGCGATTGCCGCAACGACAATTCCGTGGCGGCATTTCTTGTGCCGAGCCATATAATCTTACCTCCTGCTATCACCGAGCGTCTGCGCGATTGTGATCCACTCGCTGCTCACCCTCCCGGCCGTACCGACAGGGCTTCGTTTATTTGATACGTAGAACATCGTAACGGCTGCCGCGTGGGTCTGCCGCTCGCCTGCAGCGTGCCAGGCATCCTCAGCCGACGCGAAAATGCCCGATTGGTCTCAGCATTCCCGGTTCATCCGGGCACCGCTCGCATCTCGCCGTGACGGAAATGCCAAAGGACTATGGCGCTGAGGCCTGCGGCAAAGAAGCACCACACAGAAACGAACCAAAAGGCGTAAAAGGTATAAGCAGCGACAAGGGCCACAAAGGTGGCCGCACCAAACCATCTGATCGTCTTGCAGCTCGACACGAAGGAACTGACGCATGTCGCCAGAACATAGAGCACCATCACCG
Organism: Hyphomicrobiaceae bacterium; assembly: GCA_031367505.1. Classification (GTDB taxonomy): domain Bacteria; phylum Pseudomonadota; class Alphaproteobacteria; order Rhizobiales; family Hyphomicrobiaceae; genus JAKFWF01. The sequence goes on from JANLPY010000729.1 coordinate 2,264, forward strand.
CCGCGGTGTAGAAATGGGGGGATTCGTAACTGATGTGCCTGCCAACAACCTCGGAGACGACCGGCTCGGTCACGAGGAAGTACAACAAATAGAGACCGACCCCAGCACCACCCACCGCAATGCCCATCAGCACCTTACGCCGCCACGGCACCGGTTCGAGCAGCAAGACCGCAATCGGAACATAAATAGGCCAGAGCACATGCGAAAAAAACGAAAAGGCATAGGTCAGCACCGAGTTCACTAGCGAGCCATTGTCCGGGAAGGTCAGCCACAAGGCCCCCTCAATCAGCTGCTGCACGCCGAAGAGGGCGGGGATCAGCGCAAACGGAACCTCCGCCGCGCG
>JANLPY010000752.1:0-1735 GCA_031367505.1 Hyphomicrobiaceae bacterium
AGCCGCTCGGCGATCGCGGTCGAGCCCACCACGTCGACGAAGAGGAAGAAGCGTCGCTCGGCGTAGGGCCGGCGATACTTTCCAAGCAGAAGAGCCATGAACGTACGGTAGCCGACCAGGCCCGCGGCCTGAAACATCATCACCACGACGGCAACGGGCACCAGTGAGAGGCAAACCGCAATCAGCCCGGTGCGCGCGTTATAGACCGTAACGACGCCCAACAAGCGCTCTCCCGGCTGGCCGGCGAGGACCGCCCCCGCGATCGCGCCGTAGACCAGCGTCTTCAGGATAAGCACCGCGGCGAATGGCAGCGCGTCGAGCCATCGCATCGAAGCGCGAGGCAGCAGGAAGATCTCGATGCCGGCGATCCATGAACTCGTGAGCAGGGCGGCGATGACACCAATCGGTATCGAGATCAGCAGGGAAACGAGCAGCGAGCGAGCGCCCGGTCCGGCAGTCGCGCCGGCGAAGACTGCACCGACGCCCGCACCGATGACCGCGGCCATGCGCAGGATGCGCATGAAGCGCCGCAGTCGTTCGCGCGTGACGGCGGAAAGTGTGGCGATCATCGACCCTCGAGTCTAAGGGCACCACGGCGGACGTCTGCAATTGAGCCGCGCAGGCTTGGTCGAGCAGGTGCTGCCGGGCGGAGCACGCTGACGCTGATGGGTCTGGGCGCGTTCCCTGCGTCCGATCGCCGCTTCCTCGGAATGCTGGGCATGCATGGCACTCTGGAAACCTTGCCATGCACCATGCCGACGTGGTGCTCAATATCGGCGCGCGTTTCGACGACCGGGTGACCGGCAAGGTCTCCGACTTCTGCCCGCACGCGCGCAAGATCCATGTGGACATCGATGCGTCGAGCATCAACAAGATCGTGAAGGTCGACGTGCCATCGTCGGCGACGGCGCGGATGTGCTCGATGCACTGCCGCACCCGGGCGCTTGTACGAGGAGGAGATGGCCAGCGCCAATTGACGCGCTCTCCCTCAATGTGCGGCTGGATGTTTACCAGCATCCAGCAGCCTCACCGGACGGCAACCCACCGGCCAACACGAAAGTCCCCGCTGCCCGGCCGCTCGACCTTGATGACACGTGCACCGAGATCGGCCAGCTGGCGAGTACAAAGTGGGGCAGTGATCGCGTGTTCGAGCGAGACGAACCGTAATTCCGTCGAGCGGTCTTGACATGGTGTTTTTCTTCCAACGACAACGCCTGTTGAATTTCTACGGGTTTCCATAGCGAGCGGCGAAAAAACCTCGCGTAAGCACTTCAATTCATCGCGATCATCGGCTCGTCCGCCAAAGCCGATCCCTAACGCGTACAGGATCGTGTCTTTCGCGGTGTAGGTCTGACGTATCTCGGGGATCGTCCAATTCAGTAAGCGGTTTGCGTCAAGCATGGTGTGCGATCAAAGAGCGGCGGACGGGTGGCGCTTGGCTGGCCCGACTGCGATAGCGGCTAAATCCCATCAGTCCGGTGTCACGACCACTCGACCAACAAACCGGCGTAGCTCCAGGTCGTCGATGATCTGGTTGATTTCGCGCATTGGTTTTGTAGAAACCGGGATTGGCTGCAAGAGGCCTCTTGACGCAAAGCGGATCAGGTCCTTGAGTTCATCCAGCGTGCCGACGTGGGAGCCGCGAATGGTGAGGTTCCTCGGAGACAGCATCGCCAGAGGAACTTCGAGGCTGCCACCCATCATGCCGACGATCACGATAACGCTGCCCTTGACG
>JANLPY010000757.1:0-2473 GCA_031367505.1 Hyphomicrobiaceae bacterium
GAGGGCATGCGCGAAATGGAGGCGTACGTAACGCGCAGTCCCTCGACCGATGCCAAGATCCCCAGCTATGGCGGCGGTAAATTTCCGCTCTCCACGCATTTGGCTGCTCGCGTCCGCACGATGCTCGCCGATCACGCCGCCTGGTCGGGTCTGCCGCAGCCGGTGGCCGAATGGCTGGAAATGCAGGCGCAGCGTTCGGTCATTCCGAACCCCGACCAGGTCCTGATTGAAACTTTTCCGCGCGGCAACCATCACTTTCTCGTCGCCTACCCGTTCGAGGGCCGGTTGGCGCATCAGACACTTGGCATGCTGCTGACGCGGCGTCTCGATCGCGCAGGCGCTGCCCCCCTTGGCTTTGTCGCCAGCGACTATGCACTCGCTATCTGGGGTCTGGGCGATCTCAACGCCATGATCAGCGGCGGTCGATTGAACCTCGCGCGCCTCTTCGAAGAAGACATGCTGGGCGACGACCTCGACGCATGGCTCGCCGAAAGCAGCATGATGAAGCGCACGTTTCGCATGTGTGCGGTGATAGCCGGATTGATCGAGCGGCGGCATCCCGGCCAAGAGAAAAACGGTCGGCAGGTAACCGTGTCATCCGACTTGATTTACAATGTGCTGCGCCAGCATGAGCCCCACCATATCCTGCTCGAAGCCGCCTGGGCCGATGCCTCCACCGGTCTGCTTGACATCGGGCGGCTCGGCGATTTCTTGCGGCGCATCAAGGACCACATCCGTCACCAACCGCTCAGCCACGTTTCGCCGTTGGCCGTGCCCGTGCTACTCGACATCGGCAAGGAGTTGGTGTTCGGTGGTAGCGCGCGCGAAGATCTGCTGCGGCTCGCCGCCGACGATTTGATCCGCGAAGCGAACGAGAGCTGAGGCGCTTATGGCGTGACGCCGAGCTTGGTCAATTCCTCGCGCGCACTTGCCAGATTGGGATCGATGCCGAGCGCGCGGCCATAGTCGGCGATGGCTTTGTCGCGCATCTCTTTCTTGCGGTAGATATCCCCGCGATTGGAGTACGCGCGGGCATATTTCGGATCGAGTTCGATGGCTTTCGAATAGGCCTCGAGTGCCAGGTCCAGCTTTTCCATGTTCTCGTAGGCCTCGCCGCGATTGTTGTAGCCGCGCGCGTAGTCCGGCTTGATCTTGATCGCCTTGGCATAGTCGATCAGCGCATCTTCTTCTTTGCCGAGCCGCACCTTGGCGTTGCCCCGATCGTTGTAGCCGGTGTGATCGTTCGGCTTAAGTGCGATATAGCGCGTGAAATCCTTGATGGCGTCCTCATGCCGCTTGGTGGCGTTATAAGCAAGGCCGCGATTGAACAGCGCCCATGCCGCCTCGTCGTCATCGCGGAGTATCTTGCTGCACGCCTTGACTTGCAGCTCGCGATCACTGTTCTGGACACAATCGGCGTTTGTGTCGGCGCGCACAAATGCTCCGGAACTTGCAATCAATAAAATCAAGCCAAGCGAGAAACGTCTCATCGCGAACTTCTCCCAATATCGCCGAAATGCAAAACTGACGTGCGAAATTGCAACACTATCTGATTGCGCGCGGCCTGCGTCAACTGCCCAACTGTAAACCCGCGGGTTTCCCGTCATCTCGACACGCCGGCGCCGCAATCGCTGGATCAGAACGGGGGCAGCACTAAAACAGAGGTGCAAACTATCCACCGCCGGCTGACACCGGCTGACGATGCGTCTATCAGTTGTGCACCCAGTCTGGATCGCCTCATGCTTAAACTCGCCGCCGATCGCTTCGACCCACGTGACGGGACCACGCACGCGTTTACCGTTTGCGGCAAGGTTCTGATCGCCGACATAACCGGCTCACTCTACTGGCCGGCCGAGCGGGCACTACTGGTCGCAGACTTGCATCTGGAAAAAGGTTCATCACATGCCGCACGCGGCCGCATGCTGCCGCCCTATGACACCCGCGCGACATTGGTCAAGCTGGCCGAAGCCATCGACAGGCATGCGCCCGAGACAATCATCGCGCTCGGCGACAGCCTGCACGATGCACGCGCGGCCGATCGCATTGATGATGACGACGTGCGGATCATTGCCATGCTGCAGGAAGGTCGTCGGTGGATCTGGATCACCGGCAACCACGACCCGGAAATTGCCCCGTCACTTGGCGGCACGGTCTGCGCTGAGCTGACACTCTCCGGCATCACCCTGCGGCACGCACCACGCGAAGCGCGCGTGACGCATGAGATCGGCGGCCACCTGCACCCGTCGGCACGCATTTCGTTATATGGGCACACCATCCGGCGTCCCTGCTTTATCGGCAACGGCCGCCGCCTCGTCTTGCCCGCATTCGGCGCATTTACCGGCGGCCTCAATGTGCTCGACAAGGCCTTCGATCCGTTGTTCGGCCCGGATGGCCTCAACGTCATCGTCATCGGCCAGGAAGGCCTTTACCCGATCGCCACTCGTCTTTTGCGTCCGGAGTAATGGCCCCACAT
>JANLPY010000009.1:0-2217 GCA_031367505.1 Hyphomicrobiaceae bacterium
CTTGCTAAAATCGCCAAGCCACCCCTGGACCACTGGGCGCTCGCAACGCAAGTTGGGGCTGTTTTCCTTGTTCAGAAGGAGCAGGGCGATCCTACGTATGAATGCCTCACGCCGCAGCGCAGCGGTCAAGGCCGCGCGAGAGCCGCGCCCCGAAGGGGTTGCCTTGACGGCGAGAACGGCGTGATACCGTGCGAAGACACAGGCAAGCCCCATCTGCTTTTTGGCGATTCAACTTTACCTCACCGCGTGGGATGACCCAACGCCGTTCACTTTACGCAGCTAATAAAAAGCTATCTTGGACAAGAGTGTTAGTATATAGACCAGACATTTCTGATGTTACTAACATACAAATAAAATACCCTTGCCAGAAGCGCAGAGCGACGATACACTTGTTTTAAAAATACATCAGGGAATCGAGAAGTCACCTACCCTACATAGAGGAGCAATCGACATGGGTTTGAATCCATCTGGTTTGCCGCGCGTCGTTGTCGCCGGTGGTGTCCCACATACGCACACTGCGCATCGGCTGGGGCCTTCGCCGGCAAATCGGCGTATAAAGGTAGCAGTGTATGTCCGAAACCCAACCGACGTTTCTCGTGTCGAGGCTTTTGCTAGTCGTAATAATCTACAAGTAAAGTCTGCCGACAGCGCCCGAAAGTTAGTTATACTCTCCGGCTCGATCGGCGCCTTCGCAGTAGCCTTTCAGACCCGTCTCATCCGCTTGCAAGCTGGAGGCCATGTGTACAGAGGCCTAGCTACGCCTGCCTCGATGCCGGCACTGCTTGCTCAACGCGTTCTCTTTGTTCAGGGGCTGAAAACCTATCCGCCAACACAGCTCGCATCGCGTCCGCAAGTCGCTGGCCGAGCGGCTGTACCTGGCGAAGCACCCCAACAGTGGCCGGCCGCAACCAGAATCGGTCCGTCGCCGACAAGTCGTCGGATAAAGGTCCAAATACTTGCCCGAAACGACTCAGACATACAACCTCTCGAGATGTTTCTCCGTCGTCAAGGCCTCACAGTGGTAGCGATCGACCGTGGGCGCCTGGAAATAACCGTCGGCGGCACTCTGGGCCAATTCGGCAGCCTGTTTCGCGTTGGGTTCATGCGCCACCGCGTGCGCAACACAATCCAGCGCGCAATAACGCAGCCAGCAACCCTTCCTGGCACAATCTCCAAGCGGGTGCTACGCGTTATTGGATTGAAGACCTACCCGCCATCCGCACCGAGGAAAAGCCGGATGACCACCGGCATGGCCGTCATGGCGGGCGGCGCTGGGATGGCGGCCGGTGGTGTCGTCGCGTTGCCCGGCTCCCGGGCCGCCGGACCGCATTTCGGTGCAAGGCTAGTCGGGCCGACACCGCCCGGCCGGATCGTGCACGTTTCAGTAATGCTACGTCGGCGCCCAGGGCAGCCGACACCTGCCATTAATTTCGCCCCGCAAGCGCTTGTGACGCCGGGAAGCCGCACCTATCTGACGCGCCAGGAGTTCGCGCGCCTGCACGGCGCGGCCCCAGCAGATGTGCAGAGAGTAACGACATTTGCGGAGCAGAACGGATTGTCGGTCCAGGCCGTGGACGTTTCGCGACGACGGATCGTTTTGTCCGGCACGGCGCAGCAGTTGAACAGGGCTTTTAATATTCAGTTGAACCGGTATCAGTTCCAGGGCCGCATTTATCGCAGCCCTGACCGGCAGGTCCACGTTCCATCCGCGCTCAGTAACATTGTCATGGCCGTGCTCGGCCTGGACAATTTCCCAGCCGCTCGCCCGCACTCCATATCAATGGCTGGCTCGTCGTTCACAGCGGTAGACATTGCGAAACTGTACCATTTCCCACCGAATACCGGCGTGGGGCAGACGATCGGCATCATTTCCCTGGGGGGCGGCTTTAGGGGAAGCGATATGTCTGCCTATTTTACCAAGCTCGGGCTGACGGTCCCAACTATTACGTTCGTTTCAGTCGATGGCGCACCAAACGATCCACAGGGTAATCTGTCGACGCCGGCTGGTGGCGCGACCGGTGAAAATACCTTGGACCTCCAGGTAGCCGGCGCGGTGGCTCCGGGCGCGAAGCTTGTCATCTACATTGCGCCGAATACAGATCGGGGATTTGTTGATGCCGTAACGAAGGCGGTCCATGATTCGGTGAACGCACCTTCGATTATCTCCATCAGTTGGGGAAATGCGGAATCGCGCTGGGCCCGGCAGACGGTGCATAG
>JANLPY010000076.1:0-6303 GCA_031367505.1 Hyphomicrobiaceae bacterium
AGGACAGGCCCGCAAGGGGCGCGCAAGTGCGCGTCCTTGACCGTCGCCCGTCACGTCGGCCAACGCTCTGCCATCAGGATCAAGCCGCAATCCGATCGCTCAGCCGATCAAACCGCCCACTCAGAACGTCGAGGAGGCCAATTAAAGCACCGGACATAATTTCCGCATGTTACAGATCGCGATGCAGCGACCGCTGGCAAAACAATCTCCTGCCGGCGGTTATGCACCGTTAGTGGCCTCAATCATCTTTTGTGCTGCTGCACCCAATCGTGGAAGCGCGTAATCCACGATCGCAGGAACTGCTGCGTGTTGGCGGCGACATTACCTGCACTGTCGAATATTTTATCGTCGGCCTGCAGAAACACTTCCGGTAGCGCCAGAGTCGGCATATCCACACTGGCAAGGATGTTGCGCAGATGTTGCTGCGCCATCGATGTTCCCATCTTGCCTGGAGAGATGCCAATGATTCCGGCAGGCTTGCTCGCCCAAACATTATGACCGTAGGGCCGGGAGCCGTGATCGATGGCATTCTTGAGCCCGCCGGGAACTGAACGATTGTACTCCGGGGTAACGAAAAGCACGCCATCGCAGTCCCGAATTTGGTTGCGCAGCCGCGCCACGCTCGCCACCGCCGGCCGATCATCATCGTCCTGGTTGTAGAGCGGAAGATCATCGATGCGTACATCGCTGAACGACAGGTCAGGCGGCGCCAATCGTACCACGGCATGTGATAATTTCCGGTTGAACGACCCTGCTCGCAGGCTGCCAACCACCACCGCAATCTTTGCGTTAGTCATGTGCGAATGACCCCATTGCCAAACATGATGTTGTATAACGTCTGGCGCTATCAAGCGTTCCCAGGGCCCCAGAAATTTTTTGCAACTGGAGGAACACACTGATCAATCTGGCGTTGTTCGCATATCTGCTGCGGACGACGCGGTATTGGGTTGCGTCCGTGCTTCCGGCATCAACTGGGGCTTCCGGCAACAACTGGGGACGGCCATGCTGACAAATCCTCCGAGCGCCGGCCGCGGCATGCTCGCATCGGCAACGCAAGCCGCCATGCTCGCCATGGTCATTGTCGCGGGCCTCTATTTCGGTCGCTCCGTGTTCGTCCCCTTGGCGCTGGCTGTCCTGCTGAGCTTTGTCTTGAGCCCGCCGGTCGTCTGGCTGCGCAAGCTGCATGTCCACGGTCGGCCTCGGTCGGCATCGTCGTCCTCCTCACTGTCATCACGGTCGGTGCACTCGGCTTGGCGATGGCGCGACAGGTCGCTGATCTGGGTAAAGACTTGCCACGATACGAAACGACACTGCGCGAAAAGCTCAAGTCGCTGCGCACCGGATTTGCGCAGTCGAGCCTTGTCGATCCCGCGACAGCAGCGCTCAACGAATTGAGCAAGGAGCTGGAGCCGGGTGTCAGGGGCGAGGGCGGCGCGGCGATTGCGACCACCGACCAGCAGTGTCTCATTCCCGTCGAGGTGCGTCAGCCGCCCGAACGGCCACTCGATGCATTGCAGCGGATCGTCTCCGCCCTGCTGCAACCATTAACGACAACCGGCATCGTGCTCCTCCTGGTCATTTTCATCCTCCTGCAACGCGAAGACATTCGTGATCGCGTCATTCGGCTCGCAGGCTCGGGCGATATCGAGACAACGACGATAGCGTTGAACGATGCTACCTATCGATTGAGCCTGCTGTTCCTGGTGCAGAGCGTCATCAACGCCAGCTACGGCATCGTCATCGCGCTCGGCCTTTGGGCGATCGGCGTGCCGAGCCCGGTTTTATGGGTTGTTCTGGCGGCTCTGATGCGGTTCGTGCCCTACATCGGCGCAGTCCTCGCGGCGATCTTCCCGTTGCTCCTTGCCGCAGCGGTCGATCCGGGCTGGTCGATGGCTTTTGCCGTCCTGGCCCTCTATCTCGTCGTGGACTCCGCGGTCGGCCACATGCTCGAACCCTGGGTGCAAGGTCAGACGACGGGCCTTTCTCCACTCGCGATCATCGTTTCCACGATCTTTTGGACAGCACTTTGGGGGCCGATCGGCCTGCTGCTCGCGACCCCATTGACGATGTGCCTCGTCGTGCTCGGGCGCTATGTCGACGGCCTCGCGTTCCTCGATGTCGTCCTCGGACGCCAAATGATGAACCGCTAACGGATCTGAAATCGGAGACGCAACTGGCGCATCATCCGGCGCCGCACATACTCTGCATCGGCGTTCGCTCGCCGCTCGACACGGGTGCAGCCAGCATGCTCGCAGCCGCAATCCAGCTAGCCGGAACACCAGCACGCGCACGCGCCTCCAACAGCCTATCCAACGGCGACTTGTCCAATGTCCGCTTCGTTTGGCTATCGTCTCTCGATGCGGGGCATTCCAACGCCCATATCCGCTATGCCGTTCGTCGTCTCCACCGGTTGTCACCAAAGCTTGCTCTCTTCGGCGCATTCTGGGACGGCTACAACGCCGAGGCGATCCGTACTCAGACGGGCCTTGCGTCGGTCGCTGGCACAGGCGAGGACGCTTTGCGCGTGTCGAAGGAAAAGGACACCGGCATAGCCACAACTTCCGACGACAAGCCGTCGCCGCATGTGGGGACCGTGCAGCGGTCGGCGGGCTCGGCGACCACACGACAGATCCCGACATGCCGCCAAGGAACCAGTCGAGACGTCACGCGTTAACCGCGCAGTCGATGATCGCCGACGAGGAGTAGTGTGCATGCACAACGCGCAGCAGCAGCAGCGTTCGATGGGTCGCGGGTCGCCGCAAGACGCAAGGCCAGTTCCGGGCATGGCCTCGGATCAGCGCCGGGACAAGACTCCGACCCAGCGGCGAACGGGCCGGGGCGATCATGACAACACCCCACATCCACACAAAGAAACCGCCGATTTTGATTGGAAACATGGCGATTGGGCCTAAGTCCGCCGTGGACGAGCCGCCGCCGAAAGAGGATCCGCCCTGCCGCCTCAGCGATGATCCGCCTTTTCCATCAGTCCTGCGAGTATTACAATGACGGTCTCTGGCAGCGCGGGTTTATCGATGACGGGGATATCGGGCCACGACTTGGTCGATGTGCTTTCGGCTTGCCCCGTATATATCACACAAGGAACGCCGCGCTGGCGTAGCCGCAAGATGACGTCGGTGACCACCTCTTCTTGCAAGCGAAGATCGATAATGGCTCCGTCGATCAGTTCTAAATCTGCGAGACGCAGGGCATCGGCGAGACAAGACGCCGGTCCAATGACAATCCCCTGCCCGTCCTTGATCGCAGTCTCGAGATCCAGCGCGATCAATGGCTCATCTTCAACTACAAGAACTCGCTTACCGCACAGCACCACTGATTTCAAGCCCCGGTCGGCTGGTGACCAGCCAGCACACACGATGCCAGGAATGCGGAAAAAAAACAAAATCTTTTGTTGTTCGGAAATTCCGCAGTCACAAACGGTTTCTTTACTGCACGGACCTCAGGCTACTTTGCGCGCGGGTTGGGAGAACCATCCTCGGGGCGATTGTCGCGCTCGAGGCAATACAACGCCAGCATCACGAGGTACGGCAAGCTGAGTAACAGGATCATTACAACCATTGCAAGCATAGCGACCTCCGGTAGTAATTTCTGACTGTATGAAGAACGCGCCATTGGGCTGAAAGTTGCACGACGGCGCTGGTTAAAGGAGGCAACCAACGTGTTGGAAATGAACGTGTTGGAAACGCCGGCTCGCGCACCGCCAGTTGCGGTCGGTCGTCCGATCACGCAGCGGCTCGGCCTGCTCGTGCTCAGCATCCTAATTCCGGCCATCGTATTATCCGGCGGCCTCATCTGGCATGTCGGCCAACTCGATCGCTCGCGCGCCAATCAGCAGGCGCTGCAATTGGCACGCAGTGTCGCTGGAGATCTCAATCGCGAGGTCGACGGCAGTATTGAGACATTATTGGCGCTGGCGACGTCGCCCGCCCTCAAGCGGGGCGATTTCGAAACATTCTACAGGCAAGCGACCGATACTTTGAGTTTTCGTCGCTTGAACGCTCTGGTGAAAACACCTGACGGCCAGCAGGTCCTGAACACGCGCGTACCGTTCGGAACCCCGTTGCCGCGACAAGAGTTGGCTCTGAACGACCGGGAAGCACTGGTAAACCGCAAGTCCGGCATATCCGCGCTTGTACTAGGAGGGGTGACCAAATCGTGGGTCCTGGGCCTCAGTGTCCCCGTCATCGTTAACGACCAGGTGAACTATATCCTGACGATGTCGATCGATCCGGAGCATATCCGCAAGATCATTGCGTCTGCGCCCCCTGATCCCGAATGGATCATCGCGGTATCCGATCCGACCGGCCGCCTGATCGCCAGGACCGAGCAACACAACGCTTATCTCGGCAAGATCGTCCATCCCGACGTGAAAGGCTGGAGCAAGCCGCCCGAAGGCATTCATCGAACGGTAGCATTGACTGGCGAAGAGGTGCTTCGCGGCTATCATTGGTCGGACAAGTCGGGGTGGCTGATCGCTGCCTTCGTCCCTGCGCGCGTCATCGATGCACCGCTTCGTAGACTTTGGCGCATTCTGGCGATGTTCCTGGTCGGGTTGACCGCTTTGGCACTACCATTGACCTACAAGCTCGCCCGCCAGATCTCAAGGCCGATCGCCGAGGCCGCCGCCGCCGCGCATCGGCTTGGGCAGGGACAGCTCATCGAGCCGAAATCATCCGCTCTGTTGGAGGCGAACGAACTTTCGGCCGCAATTGCCAGGGCATCCGTCGAGCTACGTCAGCGCACCAGCGCACTTGCCGAAAACGAGGCGCGTTTCCGCAGTGTGTTCGAGCAGTCGGCGGTCGGTATCTCGCAGATCGGTCTCGACGGCCGCCTGATCGGTGTTAATGACTGGCTATGCAAAATGCTCGGCTATACACGCGAGGAATGCCTTGAAAAGACGTTCAGGGTTTTGACACATCCCGATGACTTGGCTGTCGAGGAGCAGCTCATCACAGAGTTGTTGAATGGGACGCGGCGGGACTACCGGCTCGAGAAGCGGGTGATCATGAAGTCAGGCGCGCCTGTCTGGGTGCGCGTGACCTCCGCGCCGGTGCGCGGCGCTGCTGGCGAACTCTTGCATCGCGTGTCGATCATCGAGGACATCACCGCCAGTCGCCAGGCCAGTGCTGAATCTGCGCGGCTCGCTGCTATCGTCCAGGCCTCGCAGGATGCCATCATCAGCACAAGCCTTGGCGGAGCCATCGAGACCTGGAATTCGGGCGCCGAAGCCCTGTTTGGATACACGCGACAAGAGGTGACCGGAAAAAACGCTGTCCATGCTCGTGCCGGAAGCACGCAAGCAGGAGATGAAGGAAAAGCTCATCGCGGCGGCGATGGGTGAGATCGTCAAGATCGAAACCGTCCGGCTGCACAAGGACGGCACGCCAATCGACGTTTCCTCCACAGCTGCGCCGATTTCCTACAACGGTCGCATTACCTCCGTCAGCTTGATGATGGAAGACATCAGGGAGCGAAAGGGGCGAGAATTGCAGGTCATTCTGCTCAATCGTGAGCTGGCCCACCGGGTCAAGAATACACTCGCCGTTATTCAGTCGATCGCCAACCAGACGATGCGCTCGACGCCCGACCCCGAGGATTTCCGCATCGCCTTCCAGGGCCGGCTGCAGTCACTGGCTGCCGCGAACGATTTGCTGATGCAGACGAGCTGGCAGGGCGCCGAGCTCCGAGAATTCATCGACCGATTGCTGGCGCCGCTCATGCCGCGCGCATCCCGACAGCTCGAAAAATGCGGTCCGAAAACGCACCTCCCGGCTGAAATGTCGATTCCGGTTGGGCTCGCCTTGCATGAACTTGGAACCAACGCCATCAAGCACGGTGCCTGGTCGAGCCCCTCCGGTTCGGTTCACTTGAGCTGGACCATCGAGTATGAGGACGGCGAAAAGCATCTCGTCATGACCTGGACGGAGTCTGGAGGCCCGCCGATTGCGCCACCGACGCGGAGCGGCTTCGGCACGACGATCATCGAGCGGGGAATCCCAAACGCCAAGGTAGCACGGACGTTTGCGGTGACGGGCATGATTTGCAGGATCGATATGCCGTTGCCGGCCTGAACAGCCGGCATGAGCCGTCGACAACTATTGCTTTTGGCGACCGCTTAAACCGAAGTTCCCCGTTCGTCGCTGGCGATCTCCCTGCCGTTTCAATCCGTTGTGATTGAAGCGGGGCGGGCGTTACTGTCTACATTGCGATGGCGGCGACGAGGTCGAGGGCCTGCTGCTGCTTCGAGTTGGAGCGGGTGGTCAGTTTGAATATGGCTTCGCCGGG
>JANLPY010000120.1:0-24172 GCA_031367505.1 Hyphomicrobiaceae bacterium
CGCAAACCGCTTCTCGAATGCCACGGCGGTCTTCGGGAAATCCCGCCACAGATCGTCTTTGTGCTCGTCCGACATGCTCTATCTCCTTGATGGACAAAGCTGACGACATCATTGCGCCGTAACTAAGGAGACAGGTATGAAGCATTATCCTCAGCCCTTTGGGTTATTCCTTCCAACGACTGCTAATTTCATATCGTTCGTGGGGATGCCAGGCTCGCGCGGGCTTGTGCACGAAGTCGTCAAATCGTTTCGCGCGCATACTGCTTTCCCGGCCATCGGCGGCGTCGCACCTGAAGCGATCGACGGAATGGGATGGTCCGACCACTGGTCGTTTGCACGGCTGGGTATCCCGGCCATCATGATAACCGATACGGCGGTGTTCCGTTACCCGCACTATCACCAACCAACCGACACGCCCAATAAAGTCGATTACAACAAGCTCGCCGGTATTACCAAAGGCATTGAACGTGTCATTCTGGACATGACCCAGTAATCCCTTTTGCATAGATAAAGTCTGCTGCCGATTTCCAAAAAACCTTTGCGCCAAATCAACTTGCGCTGTTGCACTTCCGGTGATTTTCGAGCGATGGTGGCGGCAGTTCCGAATGGGGGCGGAACTTTGTCGTGACTAACATCAGGAGGTGCACGATGCGACGGATAACACGTCTGGTAGCGGCTCTACTCGTGGCCGGAACACTTGCCACACCCAATCCCGCCGAGGCGCGAGGGCGTGGATACGGAGTTGGATTTGGCATCGCCGGCTTAATTATCGGCTCTGCGCTCCTAGCGGGTGCCTACGATTACAACTATCGCCGGCACCGGCACTACTACCGCGCGCGATACTACGACGACGGACCGTATTATGCCTATGCGTCCAGCTATTACCCGCGCCGGCACTATTATCGCCATCGCCACCACCACCGCTATTGGTAATTGTATCGCGGTGCGGATCGAAGCTTGTCTCAAGGATTTCGCAGCGGCGAGCGAATTGCTGCGTTTGCGAACGCAGCAATAACAACGCGACAATGAAACGACGTGCGGATAAGTTCCAACGCGGCACCAAATAAACCCAGGTATTCGTTCACTTTCAATTCAACGGGCTCGCGATTGATAACCGCCGTGCTTCTTCCCAGTTAAGATTCAGTCGGGATCGATACTGTTAAAAGGGAAGGAACGGAAATGCGTACGGTATCAAAAATAGCGGCCATCGGCTTGCTGGCAGGCAGCTTTGCATTGCTGCCTAGCGAGCAAGCCGAGGCTCGAGGGTGGCGTGGCGGACACGGAATTGGGCTCGGCATCGCCGGCGCCGTCATCGGATCGGCACTACTCGCCGGCTCCTATGGCTACGGACACCGCAGATATTACAACGACTCGTATTATTATGACCGGCCCAGTTATGTTTATGGGTCGACCTACTACGCGCCGCGGTGGCGACATCGCCATTGGCGCCATCATCATCGGCACTGATAGCCGAGTAGATCGAGGCGGCCAAATTAGGCCGCCTCATTTCTTTGGATCAGCTCTTCTTCGCGGCAATTGCTGCATCACGCGCAACAATAGCCGATGTGCAGTCGGCCGTGAGCTCGGCCTTATGCGTATCGAGGCAAGCGCGCATCTTGCCGCGTTCCCCCTTGACGCGTTCGACGTCGCCGCAGTGCTTGGCAAGGTCGGCCTTGCAAGCGGCGCGGAATTTCACCCAAACTGGGTTGTTTTGATTGGCGTCGGGTTGAACCGCTGGTGCAGCGGCGCTCGGCGCGACAGCAGCGGGGGCTGTGGTCGCAGCAGGTGCAGCAGGAGTGGTTGGAGCGGCGGTTTGAGCGATGGCCAGGCCGCTACCGGCAACCAGGATGAGCGCCGCGATGCTCGAGCGTGTAATCAACATGGAGTATCTCCCTTGGGATGGAGCGAACCGGATGGCCGCTGTTCATGGGAGAGCTATGGGCCTTTGCATTTGAACGGCAGTTGAACCGTGAACTCACCTGCGGTTCATTATTCTGGCGCACTCTTTGTGGCGCACGGCGACTCCCCTGCCGGGAGCCGGCCGCCGTGCGCGGTTAAGAAAAGCCGGCCGTCGTGCGTTCGTGGCTACGCATTTCAACATCAGGCAAACGCGAAGCTGAGCTGAACGGGTGCTTGCTTCGGGCGGCGCTTCGTGGTTTTGCGGGCGGGCTGTACGTCCGGCTCGTTGCGCCGAAGTCCTGCAATCGCCGTCCAGCCGCCGATATCGAAACCGAGGTTTTCGAGAAGGCGCGCCGTTACGCGAGCAGCATGATCGTGATCGGCCGCCGTCCATGCCTTGCGGCCAGCATTTCGCATGCGCCGATTCGCGGCGTCTTCGCCCGCGCAGCGCGCCAATCGTACAGCCTCTTTGTAAGACTTGACCCGCACGAGTCGTTGCTCCCCGTTTCAGTCGATTTGTACTGCTTGCGTTCTCCGCGTGGTGCTTCAAAAGCGCAGCTAGATGAATAGAATCCGATGGGGATACGCATTGGCGTGGCTGGTATCGCTGTAGCATTTCTTGGAAGAATTTTAGAGCATCGGTTTTCTTGCCAAACTCGATTGTGGTCAACTTGACTGGTGTTGCGCGCGCCATGATGTGCTCCCATTATTACGTATTACTACCGACGAGCGGAAGCGGAATGCGAGGCTCCACGAGCATTATTGGCTACTAAATAGTTGCATAAAAATCGATAAACCGAGTCAACGCCAAATGGCGATACACACACTCCTTGCCAAAACGCACAAACAACATGATTTGCTTCTGCCTTAAGACTTTGAGAATGTAGGCAGGTATTGCTTGAATCATCGTCAACGGTCCAGGGCAATGCATTGGGAAGGATCGATGTGAACCAGCTAGTCTTCGGCGACCATAAGATTGCAACCGACGGGGACAACGTTTGCCTCAATGACATGTGGGCGCTTGCTAGCAAGCCCGATAACAAGCGTGCCCGTGACTGGTACCGCGGTAAACGTGCCCAATCGCTTGAGGTTGCCTTGCAGGACCGGATTGTGGAAATTTTCCACAAACCCAGGAAAGATGTAGCAGGCACAACATATTATACTCTCGGGCGGGGTGGAGGTGCTCGCACGTTCGCACATCCCGTTCTTGCGCTTGACTATGCAGAGTATCTGAGCCCCGACTTGGCTGTTGAAATTCGCGAGACGTTCCTTCGCTACAAGGCCGGTGACGTCGGTTTGGCACTTGAGATTATGGACGGTCTAGCTGAGCAGGCTGACTATGACGAACAGCGGGTCGCCATGAGGCGGCTTTTGGCCGAGCACAACACCATGTCGGCAGGTGCTGCTAAGGCAGCTGGGGTTAAGGATTTCGCTGCTTACAATGGCTCTGGTTTGCGTGGCCTATATGGTGGAATGAGCAAGGCCCAGGTAACGCGCCACAAGGGATTGGCGGCCACCGACAACCATCTTGACCACGCCGGTCACGAGGAGTTAGCAGCCAACTATTTTAAGGCAACGCAAGTTGTTGCCAAACTCAAACGTGACACAGTGATCGGACAGGACGCAGCAAATGCCGTTCATGAGGAAGTTGCTATAGGAGTGCGCAAAACAATTGCTGATCTTGGCGGTGTAATGCCTGAGGATGAGCCCGCCCTGGACAACATTAGCGAGGCAAAAAAACGCCTGAAGGCGGCCGACATAAAGCCAAAGGCACTACCTTCGATGCCGCCAAAAAAGTAATTTGTGGCGAGGCCTGCAAACCGAAGCATTAATTACGCGAAACGGAGCCTGACAGTGCGTGTCAGGAACTAGGCTTGCACCATGCCTGTTGTTGGACCACCCCCAACATCGAGGAGTTCGAGGGGGCCGAGGCCCCTCGAATGGGTATGGGCGGCAGCCCGTGGCGCGTGAGCGCCCCCGCGTCATCCGCGGGAGCGCCCGCCCATCACCCTCAGATCTTCTGATTGTACGCGCCGACTTCTGGGAATTGGCTCAACAGGCCGTCGATATCGGCGAAGATCGCGCGCATGTTTGCTTCTGATACCGGGCTTTCGACGACGACGACCAACTCCGGTTTGTTCGACGACGCCCGCACTAAGCCCCATGTGCCGTCTGCCAGCGTAACGCGCACGCCGTTGACCGTGACCAGGTCGCGGATCTTCTGGCCAGCGATCGTGCCACCTGCGGCGTGCAAGTTCGTATAGTGCGCGACGACGCGATCGACGACGCCGTATTTCTTTTCATCGTCGCAGTGCGGCGACATGGTGGGCGAGCCCCAGGTTTTGGGGAGTGCGCGGTGCAGGTCGGCCATGGTGCGCCCGCCGGCGCGGTCAATCATGTCGAGCACGGCAATGCCGGCGATCAAGCCGTCGTCGTAGCCGCGTCCCAAGGGTGGTTGGAAAAAGAAGTGACCCGATTTCTCGAACCCGACCAACGCCTTTACCTCGTGCGTATGCCGCTTCATGTAGCTGTGACCGGTCTTCCAATAGGTCGTCGTTGCACCGTTCTCGATGAGGACAGGGTCGGTGACGAACAAGCCGGTCGATTTCACGTCGGCCACGAACTTGGCGTTCTTGTGGATTGCCGACAGGTCGCGGGCGAGCATCACGCCAACCTTGTCGGCGAAGATCTCGTGACCTTCGTTGTCGACCACGCCGCAGCGATCGCCATCGCCGTCAAAGCCCAGGCCCACGTCGGCTTTATGCTTGATGACGGCTTCCGCCATCGCATGCAGCATCTTCATGTCTTCCGGATTCGGATTGTACCGCGGGAACGAGTGATCGAGTTCGACGTCGAGCGGGATGACCTCGGCGCCAAGTGCTGCCAGAACTTGCGGTGCGAATGCGCCCGCGGTGCCGTTGCCGCACGCAGCTACAACCCGAAGCTTCCGCTTCAGTTTCGGCCGGTCGGTGAGGGAGGCAATATAACGAGCGGCAAAGTTCTCGACGAAGATATACCGGCCACCGACGCGGGTCTCGGCCCGGCCACTCAGCACGATTTCCTTCAATGCGGTCATCTCGTCCGGCCCGAACGTCATCGGCCGGTTCATGCCCATCTTGATGCCGGTCCATCCGTTGTCGTTGTGGCTGGCGGTCACCATCGCGACGCCTTCGACGTCAAGGTCGAACTGCGCGAAATAGGCCATCGGCGACAATGCCAGCCCGATGTCGTGCACCTCGGCCCCGCCCGCCATCAAACCGAGGATCAGCGCCTGTTTCACCGCACCCGAGTACCAGCGGAAATCGTGGCCAACGACGAACCGCTTCGGGATGCCTTTTTCGGCAAACAACGTTGCCAATCCGAGGCCGATGGCATTGAGCCCCATCAAATTGATTTCTTCGGGGAACAGCCAGCGCGCGTCGTACTCGCGGAAGCCGGTCGGCTTAACGAGCGGAATTCGCTCGAAGTCGGCGGTGTTGGGCTTGAGGTCGGCGCGCGGAACGGGGAGCATTTCGGGTTGCCCTTTGGTTAACCATGTGAATCTGTCGGCACATGTACCGGATCGCTAGCGATGCGCCAAGACCGGCTTTTGGTTCCTAACGGGCATCCTCCATTGAGCCTGAGGCGTCTGTGCCCTTGACGTCACCCCCCCTTCCGGTGTGTGTCTCGCTTATGAAATTCCTCGATCAAGCAAAGATTTACATCCGCTCCGGCGACGGTGGTAACGGCTCCGTGTCGTTCCGCCGCGAAAAATTCATTGAATTTGGCGGTCCTGACGGCGGCGACGGTGGTCGCGGCGGCAATGTCATCGTCGAGTGCGTCGGCAATCTCAACACCCTGATCGACTACCGCTACCAGCAGCATTTCAAGGCTGAAAGCGGCGGTGGCGGCATGGGGCGCCTGCGCGCGGGCGCTGGCGGCAACGATTGCATTATCAAGGTCCCGCCGGGCACGCAGATCTTCGCGGAAGACCTGGAAACGATGATTGCCGACTTGAAGGAGGTCGGCCAGCAGGTCGTACTCGCACGTGGCGGCAATGGCGGTTTCGGTAACGCTCACTTCAAGGGGCCGTCGAACCAGGCGCCGCGACATGCTAATCCCGGCCTTGAAGGCAAGGAAATGACGATCTGGCTCCGGCTTAAGCTGATCGCCGATGCCGGGTTGATCGGATTGCCGAACGCTGGCAAATCGACATTCCTTGCAACGGTGTCGGCCGCCAAGCCGAAAATCGCCGACTACCCCTTCACGACCTTGCATCCGAACCTCGGTGTGGTCCGCGCCGGCTCGATCGATTTCGTGTTGGCTGATATTCCGGGTTTGATCGAGGGCGCGTCGGAAGGGGCCGGTCTTGGCACCCGCTTTCTCGGCCACGTCGAGCGTTGCCGCGTGATTCTGCATCTGGTTGACGCAACCGAAACCGACATGGATGTCGCCACCGCCTATAAGACGGTGCGTCGCGAGCTGAAATTGTACGGTGGCGAACTGGTCGACAAGAAGGAGATCGTGGCGCTGTCAAAGTGCGATGCGATCGATGCGGATACATTAGCCGAGCGCGTCGAAGCGCTGCGCAAGGCCGCCCGCAAAAAGCCGTTGATCCTGTCGTCGGTGGCCGGCCTGGGCGTCAAGGATGCGCTATTCGCACTCACGCGCGAGATCAGCCGTGCGGATGCAGCCGAGCATGACGGCGAGGATAAAGAGAGCTGGCATCCATGAATGGGGCCGCGCACTTCGTTCCTGGCGCCAAACTGGCAGCGATGCTCGTCGAGGTCGATGATCAGCGAAAGCGGATCGATGAGGCGCGCACCCTCCGGTCTGACTTGTGGCCACTCGTATTGCAGAAGCTCAAACTGCAATGGACCGCTGATAGCAATGCAATTGAAGGCTCGACGCTAAGTTTCGGCGAGACCAAGTTCTTCATCGAGCAGGGACTGACGGTCGAGGGTAAGCCGCTTAAAGACTTCCTCGATGCCAAGAACCACTGGGAAGCGATTGATCTGTTGTTCGACGTGGTGGCGAACAAGCAACCGGTGACGCCGGGGCTGCTGAAGGAGCTCAATGCGTTGATCCTGCGCGGGGTCGAAGCGACTGCGGCCCTCGGGGCCAAGGGACATATCGTCGAGAAGTCAGCCCGGCCAGGCGAATTCAAACTTCAACCGAACCACGTCTTGCTGCCGGACGGGACAATTCACCGTTACGTCGAGCCGGTGCACGTCACATCGGAAATCGAAGCGCTTTGCACGGCGATCGAGCGGCCAGAGCCAAACGTTCATCCGGTAGTCGTCGCCGCATTGGCGCATTATGATTTCGTGCGCATCCATCCGTTTGACGACGGTAATGGTCGCGGCGCGCGCATCCTTACGAACCTCGTATTGTTGCGCTATGACTACCCGCCCGCTGTGGTCCCGCTCACGCTACGACGGCAGTACTATGAGTGCCTCGCACTCGCCGATCAGGGCCAGCCGGAGCGGTTTGTTCAATTCATCGTCACCTGTGTGCACGACACACATGCGACCATCCTCAGCGATCTCGAAGCATGAGCAGTACCGGCGCAAAGATTCAGGCCCTAATGCCACGCCCCGAGTGGACGGCGGCGAAGCGCATCGTGGTGAAAATCGGCTCGGCGTTGCTGGTGGATCGCATCACGGGCCGCTTGCGCGCGGCGTGGCTCAATTCGCTGGCCGACGATGTCGCAGCCCTTTCGGCGGCTGGCAAGGAAGTCATCCTCGTTTCATCGGGCGCCATCGCACTTGGCCGCCACGCGCTAGGATTGCCAAAGGGCTCGCTCGAACTCGAGCAAAGCCAGGCGGCGGCAGCAGTCGGTCAGGTATCGCTCGCACACGCCTACCAGAACGTGTTTCAAGCGCGCGGGTTGGCAACCGCGCAGATCCTCCTCACTTTGGGTGATACTGAGGAGCGTCGCCGCTATCTCAACGCGCGCCGCACCATCGAGATGCTCCTGGCACATAAGGCCATTCCCGTCGTCAACGAGAACGATACGGTGGCGACGTCAGAGATCCGTTACGGCGATAACGACCGCCTGTCGGCCCGCGTCGCCTCGATGGTATCGGCCGATTGCCTGGTGCTGCTGTCCGATATCGACGGGCTCTACACCGCTCCACCCAACGATGATCCGGCTGCAACCCACATTCCGCTCGTCACCGCGATCACGCCTCAGATCGAGGCGATGGCGGGGGATGCGGGAACCGAGCTTTCGAAGGGCGGCATGAAAACCAAGGTCGAGGCCGGCCGCATCGCGATGGCCGCTGGCACTAACATGGTGATCACGACCGGCAAGCCGCTGCATCCATTACGTCAGTTGTCCGAAGGTGCCGTCTGCACTTGGTTCCTCGCGCCCTCCGACCCGGTGACCGCCAAGAAGCGGTGGATTGCGGGACAGTTGGAGCCGAAGGGCAATGTCATCGTCGATGCCGGTGCCGAGAAGGCGTTGCTGCAAGGCAAGAGCTTGCTCCCAGCCGGTGTTTCAGCCGTCGACGGCACGTTTCATCGCGGTGACGCAGTGACCATCCGCAATGCAATGGGGCGCGAACTCGGTCGCGGCTTGATCGCCTATTCGAATGCTGACGCCCAGCGTATTATCGGCAAGAAGAGCAATGAGATTGTCGGCATTCTTGGCTTCGAGGGCCGCGCCGAACTGATCCATCGCGATGACATGGCGTTGAACAAATGAGTGTTAATGCAGATGATTCAATCAATATCAGCTGAAGAATTGGCGCTTCTAATCTCCACATGGGGTCATCGACCGGAAGTCCAATGGCAAATAGACAAGACAGCTCGACTCAAGATCGGCCACGCAGGGGTGGTTTCTTTTATCCATCTCTATGGCATTGACGAAAGGGGTCGTTCGAACGGCATCGCTTTCTCCGCAGCTGTCAATAAGCAGATCCAGTTCTGGCACATCGAAGCTTGGAGCCGAAAAACGCTATTCGGTCGATTGCGGCGCGCTGAAGATGGATGTGCCGAAGTAGATTGGTTAGTACCAATTGAGGGAGTGACGGAAGACTATCTGCACTATTGCTTCGACATCTGGTGCAACATCGTCGCAAATTTTTTAAAGTTCTGCAAAGAGCACAGTGAAATAGAAGAATGAAAGTGAAAGGTGACGACCACACTGCAATGATGCTTGGCCTCGGCCAGCGCGCCCGCGCCGCCGCGCGTGAGCTGCTGGTGGCGTCGACCGAAGCCAAGCGCACCGCACTCACGACTGCTGCGGCCGCGATACGCCGTACCGTCCCGGCGATCCTGGAAGCCAACGCTCTCGATCTAAAGGCCGCCCGCGATGCCAGACGGCCAGCGGCTTTCATCGATCGGCTCATGCTCGATGCTGCGCGCATCGAAGGTATTGCAAAGAGCCTGGAGGAGATCGCAGCATTACCCGATCCCGTCGGTGCCGTGATCACCAAATGGACCCAACCCAACGGCCTGAAGTTTGAGCGCATCCGCGTGCCCCTCGGCGTCATCGGCATCATCTACGAGAGCCGCCCGAACGTCACGGCGGACGCTGGCGCACTCTGTTTGATGGCCGGCAACGCGTGCATCTTGCGCGGGGGCTCTGAAAGCCAGCATTCGTCAAAAGCAATCCACGCCTGTCTTGTGGCTGGACTTGCCGAAGCGGAGCTGCCGGAAGCGGCCATTCAACTCGTGCCGATCGCTGATCGGGAAGCAGTCGGCTACATGCTCGCCGGTCTCGATGGCAATATCGATGTTATCGTGCCACGCGGCGGCAAAAGCCTCGTCGCGCGCGTGCAGGCCGACGCGCGCGTGCCGGTATTCGCGCATCTGGAAGGGATCTGCCACACCTACGTCGATCGCGGCGCGGATCTGGAAATTGCGATTCCGCTGGTGCTCAATGCCAAGCTGCGTCGCACTGGTGTGTGCGGATCGACCGAATGCCTGCTCGTCGATCGCGGCGCGCACGAGGATTACCTGACACCACTCGTCAAGGCGCTGCTCGAAGCCGGATGCGAAGTGCGCGGCGATGAAGCGACCCAGCGCGTCGATGCACGGGTGATCGCTGCAAAACCGGACGATTGGGGCCGCGAGTATTTGGACAACATCATCGCCGTCAGAGTGGTGGATGGCGTCGATGAAGCGATCGCCCATATCGCGCGCTACGGCTCGCAACATACCGACTGCATCATCACCGAATGTAACGGCACTGCCCAGCGTTTCATTGCGCGCGTGGACTCGGCGATCGTGCTGCACAACGCCTCGACGCAATTTGCCGATGGCGGCGAGTTCGGCTTCGGCGCCGAGATCGGCATTGCGACAGGCCGCATGCACGCGCGTGGTCCGGTCGGCGTCGAACAGTTGACCACCTTCAAATACGTCGTCCGTGGCACCGGCCAAATCCGGCCGAAGTAGAAGTCGCTTCGAATTCCCGATTCACTTTTCCTGAGCCCCCATGCCCCCACCCAAGCACTACTACGAGGACATTGTTGCCGGCCGCACGGAAGCGCTCGGCTCGACGAGCGTCACCAAGGCGGAGATCATCGCCTTTGCTCGCGCGTTCGATCCGCAACCTCTGCACCTCGACGAAGAAGCCGCACGCGCAACGATGGTCGGCCGGCTGTGCGCGTCGGGTTGGCATAGCTGCGCGATCCTCATGCGGCTCATATGCGACGGCTTCCTGCTCGACGCGGCCTCACTGGGTTCGCCCGGGATGGAAGAGGTGCGCTTCCTCAAACCGGTTTTTCCAGACGACACGCTTTCGGGCCGATTTACCTGCTCGACCAAGCGCACGCTCGCCTCGCGGCCTAACGTCGGCATTTGCCGCGTGCTGTTTGAGCTGCTGAACGGCGACGGCGAAGTCGTGTTGAGTTGGGATACCAACCAGCTGTTCGCGTTGCGCACGCCGCCGGCCACCACGGAGGTGCTGCCATGAGCATCTATTTCGAAGATCTCATGATCGGCCAGAAGGTCGAACTCGGCAGTCATACTTTCAGCAAGGCCGAGATCATCGACTTTGCATCGAAATTCGATCCCCAGCGCTTCCACATGTCGGAGGAGGGCGGGCGCGATTCACTGTTCGGCGCCCTATGTGCAAGCGGTTGGCACACCAGCGCGATCTGGCTGCGTCTCGTCGTCGATTATCGCAAGCGGCTCGGCGATCAAATGACCTATCGCGGCGAGCGTCCGGCCAAGTGGGGACCGTCGCCCGGCTTCGAGAAGATCCGTTGGATCAAACCGGTGTTCGTTGGCGACACGATCCGCTTCACCACGCAAATCGCCGAAAAGCGCGACAGCAAATCGCGGCCTAATGTGGGGTTGCTGTATTCACTCAACGACGGCTTCAACCAGGGCGGCGATCTGGTGTTCCAAGTAACATCCAAAATGTTCGTCGAGCGGCGCTTGCCGGTGGTGTGAAGCGGCGAAACATAGCATGAACTACGACAAGGCGGTTCCATGTACATCCCTCCAGCCTTCAAAACCGATGATGATACGGCGCTAGCCTTCGCGGCCAAACGTGGGTTCTGCGCGCTGATTGCCGTCGACGGCGGCCGGCCGGTCGCCTCGCACCTGCCGTTCCTGGTGCATCGCGATGAGGGGCGCTTGTGGCTCGAACTGCACGTGGCGCGCGCCAACCCGCTGCACGAGGTCATCACTCGAGCGCCCGACGTTCTGCTCACCGTGAGCGGACCCGACGCCTATATATCGCCGGATTGGTACGTGTCGGCGGATCAGGTCTCGACGTGGAACTATGTGAGCGTGCATCTGACGGGCACGGCTCGGGTGGTGCCGCGCATCGACAACCTCGCTCACGTCGATCGGCTGAGCGCGCATTTCGAAGAGCAATTGCTGCCGAAGAAGCCGTGGACTTCGGCCAAGATGACAGCCGCCCGGCGTGAGGCCATGCTGAGCGCCATCGTCGGCGTGCAAATCGACGTGACGAAAATCGAAGCGCAATGGAAGCTCGGCCAGCACAAGAGCGCGGCGGATCAAGCGGGTGTAATCGCCGCCCTCGAAGCGCTGGGCACGCCAAAAGCGCTGGGATATTTGTCGGTCGTGAAGCAGTGGCTGGGTAAGTGAGGGGCGAGCGCCCTCTGGAAGTTAGAGTCGATCCATGCTCACTCCAACTCCCGCACCAAATACCGCACGCTCTTGCCCCGCTCCGGCTGGACTGCGCGGCCGGCCTCGACAAAGCCGAGCGCTGCGTGAAACGCGTCTGAGGCTGGATTGGGCGGATCGCTATTGACCTCGGCGCAAATGAGGCTGTGGCCGCTCGTGCGGGCCGCGTCGAACAATGCCGCGTAGTGCTGGCGCGCGAGCCCCCGTCCACGGCCCGCAATTTCGATCACGATGCGGTCGACATAGATAAAGCGGGCATGCCGCGCGCGAAACCATAGGTAGTTCGGGCTCACATAATCGGCGGTCGCGTCGAACGCCAGCAGGAACGATAGCGGCTGCGCACTGGCGCTGGCGCGAAAAGCGTTCTTGACCAAACGGGCGAACTCGATGGCGTCAAGCGGCGATAACTGCACGCTATGCTGGTTGTTGAGTTCCAGGTAAGGCGCCAAGTCAAATTCACGCAGTGGTTTGATGGCAATGTTCATTCGCACCTCGCAAGATTCATGGTTGCAGTAATAGCAACGTTGAACGTGGTTCTCCACCGACATCGGCCTGCACTAGATCGGACGTTGCCGATGTCAGCCCGGCCACCTAGAGTGCGGCGCAACGCTCAGTAGGTTCCAAGTTTTCTGAGACAGGAGACCACTATGGCAGATCTGTCACCGGCCGCTTTCAACGCCACGATCGCGGCATTCGGGCTATTGCTCTACTTGTTCGCATGGCGGGTGACGCGCGATCTGCCCCCGGCCGCCCGCGTGATGTCCCGCTTGACGCTGGCTGTGGTCGGCATCATGCCGTTCATTCTGGCGATCTTCTTCGATGCATCAGGGCCGAAGCAAGCGCCACCGGCCGGCTCTGGCGCGCCGACGCAAAGCCAGAGCGGTGGCAGTCAACCGGTCGATGCGGATGACGCTATTCGAAAGCAAGCCGAGGCCAAACGCTCGGCGGACGACGCCCTCAACAAGGCTGCCGAGGCCAAGCGAACCGCCGACGAGGCGCAACGCCGGGAAGCCGAGGCCAAGCGCTCGGCGGACGATGCTCAAGCCAAAGAAGCCGCGGCGAAACGCTCAGCCGATGAAGCTCTAATGAGGGAAGCCGAGAGTAAGCGCGCGGCGGTCGAGGCGCAAAGCCGGATGGCCGAGGCAGCCAAACGAGCAGCGGAACGACAATCCCAACAAACGCCGTCAAAAGTAGAGGCGATGCCACCAGCGGGAGGATCTGCGCCACCACCTGTCGTAGTGCCGCCACCACCACCTGTCGTAGTGCCGCCAGCAGCGCCATTGCCGCCGTTTGAATCGACGCAGCGCGGACCGACGGCTGTGCCATCGGCAGAAACTCCCGCAACGCGCGGCTTGCCGTTGCCGCCGGTGGCGGCTCCCGCACCTTCCCTCGACTATGACGTCGTGCCGGTTTTTTACGGCACCGATCGTGGATCGAAGGCTGGTGAAAAACGGGTGAACTACGATTCCGATCGTGCCAAGCGCCTCGAACTCGGCCGGGCCCTCGTGACGGTACCCAAAGTGCATGAAGTACCCAACATCGAGCGTCCGTGGGTCTACCGCATTCCGCTAACCAACGTGGTGATCTACCAGGAGACCGAAGACCCCAAGAGGCACTTCACCATGCAGGAAGTGAAGTCGCTGTCGAAGGAGGACTATCTGGCACTGATCCGCGAACGCCTTGCCGCGTCGAAAAAATTCAAGGATCACGCGGTCGTGTTCATTCACGGTTTCAATACGACGTTCGATTTCGCGATCTACCGTGCCGCGCAAATGGCCTACGACCTGCAGTTCGACGGCGCGCCGTTCGTCTACAGCTGGCCGTCGAAGGGTCAGTTGGGATTGCAGGATTATGGCTACGACAAAGGCAGCGCCGAGCAGGCCGAGCCGTACCTGAAGGATTTCCTGAGCCTGGTGACGCGCGAAAGTGGCGCCAAGACTGTCAGCATCATCGCTCACAGCATGGGCAATCTGGTGCTTCTGCCAGTACTGCGCGAGTTGAAGAACTCGGCACCGGCTGGCGTCGAGATTTCGCAGATCATCCTGGCCGCACCCGATGTCGATCGCGACCGGTTTGAAAATCTCGCGGCGGAAATCAAAAGCTACGCCAAGGGTACAACGCTCTACGTCGCGTCCAATGACTGGGCGCTTGAGCTGTCGAAGCGGCTGGCCGGTAGCGTCGCCCGCGCGGGCGACATGCCGGTGGGCGGTCCGCTGATGATACCTGGGATCGATACGATCGACATCACCGCCACCAGCAGCGACCTATTCTCGCTTCATCACTCGGGGTATGCAGAGAAGACGGCCCTCATCAGCGACATACAACTCATCATTCAAACGGGTGAGCGGCCGCCTGAATTGCGCGTCCCCATACTGCAGAAAATCACCACCGAGAAGGGCACATACTGGCGCTATCCAGCGGCCCGATAGCTCAATAATCAGGGCGCGATGGTAAAGCTCTGGTAACCCTATGTCCCATAATATGACGCCTCAGCGAGGGCGTCAGTGGAGACATCGTGAGATGAGCGTAGTCAAAGGTTGCGTTGTTGCAGCGGTCGCGTTGGCGGCGGGTGCGTTGAGCGAGGCGGCACGTGCCGATGAAGCATACGTCTGCGATGCAGGTCGCATTGTCTATGTGCGGCCCGGCGAGCTCGAATTGAAAAAGCTGCAAGACCCGTGCATCGCCAAGTATTTCGAGAACACGCCGGCGGCAAAGCCGGTCGTCGCAAAACCAGCGGCTGTGGTCGCGACCCAAGCTCCAGCAGCATCCTCGGCCGAGCCCAAAACCGTTGCTGCAATTGTGGCTGTGGCGCCGGCCGCGCCGGTAAAGCCACGCGCCGAGCCGGTGATCGGCGACTATCGCAATGTGCGCATCATCAACGCCGCGCCCGGTACTGAAGCCTGGTTCCGGCCGCGCTTCTGATACGGTTTATTCTGCAGCACTGCGCTGGGCATAGCCCAACTGCGCGTTGAGTTGTTCGAGCAAATCGGCGGCCGCCTGCGGAATGTTGGTGCCGGGGCCGAATATGGCCTTGGCGCCGGCGTCATACACCGCCTCGTAGTCGCCCGGCGGGATCACGCCACCGACCACTACCATGATGTCGCCGCGCCCTTGGGCTGCGAGTGCGGCCTTCAGCTCGGGCACGAGCGTCAGGTGACCAGCCGCTAGCGACGACACGCCAATCACATGCACATTGTTGTCGACGGCTTGACGCGCGGCTTCCTCGGGCGTCGCAAATAACGGCCCGATATCGACATCGAAGCCG
The DNA here is from genome assembly GCA_031367505.1 of Hyphomicrobiaceae bacterium. Taxonomy (GTDB): domain Bacteria; phylum Pseudomonadota; class Alphaproteobacteria; order Rhizobiales; family Hyphomicrobiaceae; genus JAKFWF01. The sequence goes on from JANLPY010000120.1 coordinate 15,251, forward strand.
AGGTCCGCGAATGCCGATGCGATCACCTTCTGGCCGCGATCGTGGCCTTCCTGGCCCATCTTGGCGACGAGGATGCGCGGCCGCCTGCCTTCGTTCTGTTCGAAGGCTTCGACGAGTAACACGACGCGGGTGACATCGCGATTTTCCTCACCGTCTTTGCCAGCCATTGCTTCGGCTTTATAGACCCCGGAGACGGCGCGGATCTCGGCGCGATGGCGGCCGAACACGACTTCCATTGCATCCGATATTTCGCCGACGGTGGCTTTCGCGCGTGCAGCTTGGACTGCGAGATCGAGAAGGTTGGCCGTGCCGCGTGCACCTTCCGTCAGCGCGGCGAGTGCTGCGTTGACGGCTGCCGGGTCGCGCTCCGCCCGCAATCGAGCGAGCTTGGCGATCTGTTGCTCGCGCACCGAATTGTTATCGACTTTGAGGATCTCGATCGGCGCTTCATCGACCGGCTTGAACTTGTTGACGCCGACGATCGTCTGCCGGCCGCTGTCGATGCGGGCTTGCGTACGGGCGGCCGCTTCTTCGATGCGCATCTTCGGTACACCGGCCGCGATCGCCTTGGTCATGCCGCCCAGCGCCTCGACCTCCTGGATGTGCGCCCACGCTTTCGCGGCGAGTTCCGCCGTCAACCGCTCGACATAGAACGAGCCGCCCCACGGATCGACAACGCGGGTCGTTCCGCTCTCTTGCTGCAAGAACAGTTGCGTGTTGCGGGCAATCCGCGCCGAGAAGTCGGTCGGCAGCGCGATCGCTTCATCGAGCGCATTGGTGTGCAGCGATTGCGTATGGCCCTGTGTGGCCGCCATCGCCTCGATGCAGGTGCGCGGCACATTGTTGAACACATCCTGCGCCGCAAGGCTCCAGCCCGAAGTTTGGCAATGCGTGCGCAAAGAGAGCGAGCGCTCATCCTTCGGCGCGAATTCGCGTTTGATCAAATTCGCCCAAATCATCCGCGCCGCCCGCATCTTGGCGACCTCCATGAAGAAGTTCATGCCGATCGCCCAAAAGAACGACAGGCGCGGCGCGAACTTGTCGATGTCGAGGCCGGTCGCGACGCCAGCGCGCGCGTACTCGACGCCATCGGCCAGCGTGTAGGCGAGTTCGAGGTCGGCCGTCGCACCGGCTTCCTGCATGTGATAGCCGGAAATCGAGATCGAGTTGAACTTCGGCATATGGGCCGAGGTATAGGCGAAGATGTCGGAGATGATCCGCATCGAGGGGGCGGGCGGATAGATGTAGGTGTTCCGCACCATGAATTCTTTGAGGATATCGTTCTGGATCGTGCCCGACAGTTTCGATGCCGGCACGCTCTGCTCTTCGCCCGCCACAATGAACAGTGCGAGAACGGGCAGCACGGCGCCGTTCATCGTCATTGATACCGACATTTGCGATAGGTCGATGCCGTCGAACAGCGTGCGCATATCGAGGATGCTATCGATCGCGACACCGGCCATGCCGACGTCACCCTTCACGCGCGGGTGGTCGCTGTCATAGCCGCGGTGGGTTGCGAGATCGAAGGCGACCGAAAGGCCCTTTTGACCAGCCGCAATGTTGCGCCGGTAAAACGCGTTGCTGTCCTCGGCGGTCGAGAACCCCGCATACTGCCGGATGGTCCACGGCTGCGTCACGTACATCGTCGGGTACGGCCCGCGCAGGTAGGGCGCGATGCCGGGCCAAGTGTCGAGGAAATCGATCCCTTCGAGATCCGCTGCGGAATATGCCGCCTTCACCTCGATCCCCTCCGGCGTCACCCACGGCTCGGCGGTGGGGGCGGGGGAGGCCGCGCTGGGAAGTGCGAAAGCGATGGTCGTGAAATCAGGGATCTGGGTCATGGTCTCGTCCGCCAAGGTAATGCCTTGAAAGTCAACCACAGATCGAGCATGGGAGCAATTTCAACCAAGGTGCTGGTCACGTTTTCGCTTCATCCGATGTAACGATCTAAGCGTTATCTCTGCAGCCAACCCAGATGACGTTCCTGCTATAATAGCGAATAGCAAAAAGAGGACGCTCAAGATAAATCCGCGCATCGAAATACCCACGAACAGGCAGATGGGGACTACAATCGTGAGTGCTGCGTACAACGATGCTTTGGCGCCCAGGCGGACGAATCTTCTGGTCGCTTCGCTGGTATCACTTTCCTGGTCCGTCGCTCCAGGAAAAAGTAAAACAGATAGGATAGCAACTAGAGGTCCGGTAAAGATTACAAGCTGTGCAAACTCGCCCTTCAAGCCGCTGAGCATTTCGGAACGTGGCTGCGGCAGACTGGGGAACATCGACACAACCGTATACATCAGTAAGCAAACAATGCAGACGGCGAGTATTGCAGCGACCACAACAGGCCATGCAAGTGGCCGCTGCTTCTTGTAAGTCCTGACGTCTCGCGTGGGCCCATTCGTTTGAAGAAATGTGTTAGGATAGGCTGCTCGCCAAGAAGTAGGTTGAGTGCGACCGCTCATTTTTGGTGCTCCCCTGCATCCAAACTCGTCCCCGCATAGACCTCGGCCATCGTCAACGCGAGCCCAATGCTGCTGAGTGTGAACGTATCCGTCTCGTCGATGGAAACAGGGTTTTCGGGCCAAGAGCCGTCGGGGTTGCGGTAGAGGTGCTCGATGGCGCGGCTCGTCGATGAGATGATCAGGATGTCTCGCACGGTCGGGATCGTCGTGTAGGCGATGACGTTGCTGCTGGTATCCTTGCCGTTGCTAGGCGATAGAATTTCAACGAGCAACACGGGATCGCGCAGGAATTTATCGTCGGTGCGGATAGGCGAGCAACTGATGCCGAGATCCGGGATGCGCACATTGAACCGCGCCTGCGCCCTCGGCTGCACGCCAGGTTCGGCAACAACCCAGCAAGCACTTCGTTGGGCTCGCAGGTGGGCGTGAATAATCGCACCCAACTGCGCCTGCAACTGACCATGGATCGGCGTCGCCGGCGCCATCGAAGTGATCGCGCCATCGACGAGTTCACAGCGCTGCGATCCGGAAAGCGCGAGAAACTCCTCAACGGTGATCGCTTCAGGAAACGTGCGGGCGTGCTGGTTCATCGATGCCAGTCCCTATTGCTACAGTGGTTAGCTATAACACATCAGGCGCAGCGAACCATACGAACTCATCACTCCTGCAACACCAGCACACCACCTTTGCGCATTTCGGTGCGGGTGAGTTTGCCTAGGAATGACATGCCTAAGAGCGACGTTTGCAGCTTGCCGCGCTCGCTGACCGCTGCTTGCACGTTGCGCACCGTGATATCGCCGATGCTCACACGATCGAGCATCACCGGGGCAAATTTTGCGATGCCGTTGGCGGTTTGGCTTTGATGGGTAAAATCCGAATTGCGAACGAAAATGCCAGCCCGCTCCGCATCCTCGTACGTCAATGCCACCAGGGAGGCGCCGGTGTCGACCATCACCTGAACGGTTCGGCCATTGAGCTGGACGTTCGCCTCAAAATGACCGTGCTGGCCGGCCCGCAGCTCGACGGTACCGGAGGCGGATGTGGCGCTGGCCATGTTGGTCTTCGTAGGCTTACGAGGCGCGGGTGGCGAAGCATTCGCAGCGCTGGGCTGCGGAATTTCGATTCCCAAGCTCCACGCGGCAACACCCTTCAATTCGTCGTAATAGGCGACCGTGCCAACCAGGCAACCGGCGACGACGAGCCAATTGCCGATTTCTCGTAATGCGAACCGCAACACTGAAGACGAGGCCATACAACTCTCCGCGACGGCAAATGACGCCCGCGCCGGAGGGGAGGTGCACCTCAACTGCGCAAGGTCAGAAATTCGCCTGAGAACTCATATGATCGCAATCGCTTTAAGAAACTCATACCGAGCAAGCTTTCCGACAGTGCACCGGGCTTGGCGACGAGGGCTTCCACGCCTTCGACGACGATGCCGCCGACCGACAAACGCTTGATTCGGACCGCCGCCGCATAGGCGGTGCCGTTGGCGGTCCGCACCGGCACGGAAAAATTCAATTTGTCGATGTCGATCCCGGCAGCGCGCGCATCTGTCGGCTTGAGCACGACGGTCGATGCGCCGGTGTCGACGAGCATGGTCAGATTGGCGCCGTTCACATCGCCACGCGCGACGAAATGACCATCAGACCGTTTTCGTATGCGCACGGCTCGCTCGCCAGGCGTTGTCGAGGTGACTGCAACACTGTCTCCCGGCGGCATCAATTCGCCTGTGATGCGGCGTGCCATGCCCTGGAAATCGTCGCGATAGCTATACCCGAGCACCAACGCCATGGCCAAAGCCGCCCACACCAGAAGATCGCGTACGGCGCTGCCAAACTGGCCGCCGTAATTGCGCAACGCCGATGAGCCGACGAAAATCAGCAAACTGCCGACCGCGACAACCGAAATGAACTGGCTGGTGTCCATGCCAGCAATCGTCGCGTCCTCGCCGGCTGTCGAGGCGAGGACGAGTGCTGCGGCGAGGACGCCTAGGAAGATCAAGAGTTTCATCGAAACCGCCTCCGTTCCAGCCGTCGAGCGCCAGCAATAAGCGCCACGGCGCTGGGATCAACCTTCAACGAGATCATTCGCGCAGGCAGTTCGGCCATGACTTGAGACCGTTCGGGTGAGCTCATCGACGACCACTCGGCAATCTCGGTGAGGGTGCGCCCGCAACCCGCGCAAAGTTGGGCGGCCGTATCGATGGCGCAGATATTAACGCAAGGAGTTTCCATTGGACCCAGTCAGCCGCACAGTTTGCCCGACCTACATGTAGGCATTCGGCTTCGAACTGGCAATCAGAGCGCGTTCGAGGCGGTGGCCCCTGAGCGAATACGCGCCGGCCTGGGCGGGCGGACGGCATCGATCGATTGGCGATGCCGCTCTTGCCCAAGCGGCTGGAGCGGCGGCACCGCCTGCAAGACGCGCTGCTTCGGGAACGTAACGATCGCCTCGGTGCCCTTGCGCATTTCCGATTGAAGATCGAATGAGCCGCCATGCAACTCGATCAGGTTCTTTACGATCGGCAACCCGAGACCGGTCCCGCCTTCGGCATTTTGATGCGCGAGCGAACCTTGTCCGAATACCTGCATCACCTTGGGTATCTCTTCTTTCGGAATCCCGGGTCCGTTGTCGCGCACGCTCATGATCTGGCTGCCATTGGGGCCAGCGCGCACATTGAGAATGACTTCGCCGCCGCGCGGGGTAAACTTCAACGCATTCGACACCAGGTTGAGGCAGATCTGACGCACCGCGCGCTCGTCGATCCACAATTGGGGTAGGTGATTATCGAACTCCTCGATCACCTGAATGCCTTTTCCTTCGGCACGTAGTTTCAGCAGGCGATGGCAGTCTTCAACGATATCCATCAGGCGGACAGGCTCTTCGGTCAGTTCATACTTGCCAGCTTCAATGCGTGACAGATCCAGGATCTCATTGATGAGATGCAACAGATGGCGTCCACTGTCGTGGATATTACCGGCATATTCCTTGTAAACTTTGGTGCCGATTGGTCCCATCATTTCGGTCTGAAGCACCTCGGAAAAGCCGAGGATCGCATTGAGCGGCGTGCGCAGCTCGTGGCTCATCGTGGCCAGAAACCGCGATTTTGCGATGTTGGCGGCTTCGGCCCGCCGGCGTGCTTCGTCCGAGATCGATTTGGCTTCTTCGAGCTCCACGATCAGCCCATCCTTTTCGGTGCGAAATTCGAGCATCGCGAGTGCCGTCGAGTAGAGGCCTTTTGCCAGGAATATGAAGTAGATCTGCACCCCAACGGCCATCGCAGCTAGCGCCAGATAGAAAAGATCCTGCAGCAGGGCTAGCCGCATCACGACCGCGACCGTCATCGGGATGGTGCCAAAATACAGGATCGGCATCATCGTCGAGGCGAACGTCATCCGGATTGCGAGCACCACGATGAGCGAGGCGAAGATAAATACGTGCGAGGAAAACGCGAACTCGATGGCGCCCGGCGACTGTAGATGAATACCCACCAGCGCGAAGCCCGCCCACGCACATCCGTTGATCGCCTCCGCGATCAATAGACGCCGTCCCCAGACGACAACATTGACTTCCGCCGCCGGTAACGCGTTCAGCTGCCGGCATACCAGCAGCAGGATGACCTTGGCACTGATCAAGCTGATCAGCCAAATCGTGGCGTGCAACGGGGGCGCCCAAAACGTCGAGGCGAGCGAGAAGATGATCGCCAGCAACCACATGTGTGCCTGCGCCGAAAGTTCATTGCGCACGAACATCATCATCAGTTCGTATTCGAACTCGGGCTTGAGGGTGGTGCCCAAGGCCAATCGCTGACGGGTTTCTTGCAATTGCGCGGCATCGGCTCGCCGCAGCCGTCCGCTGCGCGCGCGGCTTTCGCCACCCGGCCCCGTGTGCTCTCGTTTTGAGCCTGCGTCAGCCATCCGCTCTACCGTTCGCATTCACATCTGGCGGAAAATCCAACGCACCTGATCGCGTGTGATTCGCACCACTAACGAACTGTTGACTTAAATTCCTAAGTTGGCGTTTACGCGAGACGTTGCATCGAAGGTTCGGCATCGTTACGGGTTTATGCAACTTGAAGCCCACCGGAGCGAGCGGCATGAAGATCATCGAGCAAAACAAGGCGCCGAACCCGCGCCGGGTGCGTATTTTCCTGGCGGAGAAGGGCATTTCCGTACCTTTCGAGCAAATCGATATCATGAAGCTCGAGCATCGGCAGGCGGGGTTCGCCGCGCAAAATCCGATGCAGCAGGTGCCGGTGTTGGTCTTGGATGATGGGACCGCCATCTCAGAGAGTGTCGCGATTTGCCGCTATTTCGAGGAGACAAATCCCAACCCGCCGCTATTCGGTCTGGATGCGAAGGACAAAGCGTTGGTTGAAATGGCCAATCGGCGCATGGAGTTGGGGTTGCTGTACCGGGTCGCGCAGGCGTTCCGGCACGGCCATCCTGCCATGGCCGAGTTGGAGAAGCCCCAGTTCAAAGACTGGGGTGCGGCCAACAAAGATCGCATCGGCGGGATGTTGAGTTTGATTGACGATGAACTGGGCAAGCATCGCTTCATCGCGGGTGATCAATACACCATCGCCGACATCACCGCCCTGGTCGCAATCGACTTCATGCGACCCATCAAGTACGAGCGCCCAGCCGAGTTAAAGAACTTGGCCCGCTGGTACTCGGAGGTGTCGCAACGTCCCAGCGCCAAAGCGTGAGGTGGGTTCAATGCAACTGACCGTCATCGGCTGTGGCGATGCCTTCGGATCCGGCGGACGCTTGCAAAGCGCTTACCTCGTCGAAGTGCCGGGCCGAACCATTCTACTCGAGTGCGGTGCGAGCACGCAGATCGGGTTGAACAAGCTCGACATCGACGCAAACGCGATCGACACAATCGTCATTTCGCATTTGCATGGCGATCATTTCGCCGGGCTCGTTTGGATGGTGTTGGGCGCCCAGTTTGCGACGAAACGAACGCAGCCGCTTCGTGTACTGGGGCCGCCATCGATCGCCGCGCGCTACGCGGTGGCAGCCGAGGCACTATTCCCAGGCATGACCAAAGTGAAGCGCGCTTTCGACATCGAATTCATCGAAATCACTGAACGTGCGCCGTATGCCGACCCGTCGTTGCGTGTTGACGCGTTCGAGGTCGTCCACCCGTCGGACGCCCCATCCTATGCGCTTCGGCTAGAAAGCGGAGGCGTGACGCTTGCTTTCTCCGGCGACACCGAATGGGTTGATGCACTCGTCGCGTGTTCCGCCGATGCGGATCTATTCATAGTTGAGTGCTGTTCGGTTGATCGCGCTGTGAAATATCACATGAATTGGCGCACGGTCGAGAAGCACCTGCCGGAGCTGAGCGCACGCAAGATCATGCTGACCCACATGAACGCCGACATGCTGGCCTATGCTGCAAGTGTCACCTCAGATCGTGTACTCGTTGCCGAAGATGGCTTGCGGATAGCCCTGTGAAACGGGCACCCCCCGCGGCCCCGCCACTGGAGGCACTGCTACGCGAAATTGGAGCGTGCCGCACATGCATTGTCAGCCCGGTTGGCCAACCACTTCCGCACGCGCCCCGTCCGGTTGTGCGTGTATCCGCGACGGCAACCATTGCGGTGTGCGGCCAGGCTCCGGGCACGCGCGTTCATAACTCAGGTTTGCCATTCGATGACCCCTCAGGTGCACGGCTTCGCTCCTGGATGGGCGTCACCGTCGACCAATTTTATGACGAGCGCCGGATTGCCTTTTTACCCATGGGCTTTTGCTTTCCTGGCCATGATCATCATGGTGGCGATCTACCGCCGCGACGCGAATGCGCGCCGCTCTGGCGGGCTCACCTTTTGGCGGCGCTGCCTAATCTAAAGTTGATATTACTGGTTGGAGGTTATGCTCAACGTTGGCATCTCCAGCAATCCACCGGCCGCCCCTGGCGAGCCAATCTGAGTGAAACGGTGCGGGATTGGCGCTCGATTGTAAATGTTGGCAGTAATCAGGTTCTATTTCCGCTGCCGCATCCGTCATGGCGCAATACTGGCTGGCTCAAGCGCAACCCCTGGTTTGAAGCGGATGTCCTACCGAAGCTGCGAGAACTCGTTGAAAAATAATCATTATGTCGTGTTTGAGTTTTAGATAATCGTAATTCAGATGCGCTGGTACATTGTCACATTGGAAAATTGTCACAACCGGGCGAAAAAACACGACGTATACAACGAGAAGACTTTAACGGCGATAGTGTTTCTGAGAGCCCGTCCTTAAAGTTCTTGAGTCATGGGAATCAGTTGTGATTCTATCTGACCGTGCGCGTGATTCGCGAGCGGTGTTGTAATGTGGACGAGCAAATCCCGTGCGACCTACGAACGTAAGAATAGCCGCTATCCCAGCGATTTGACTGACGAGGAGTGGGCGTTGATTGCACCGCTGATGCCGCCACCAAAAACGGCGAGGCGTCATCCGATCCCGGAAAC
>JANLPY010000148.1:0-92567 GCA_031367505.1 Hyphomicrobiaceae bacterium
CTGTTAGTACTCCGAGGTCGGGAGAGCCGATCACATGGGGAAGCGGTCAGCGGCAGTTGAATTGCTCTTGGGAAGCATGGGCTCCATACAACGGGAGACACGGCCTTCTATGCAACGAGAAGTTCAGCCGACCATGGCAACGAAACTCGAGCAAATAGCAGTGAAAGCGCGTGTGAGCCAAAATTGCGCTTCACGTCTCTGGCTCATCACATCACGCGCGAGCGGGTGCAGAAGAATCTTGCAAAGATTCCCAAGCGCTCAGCAGCCGGCGTGGATGGCCAAAGCGTTGAAGCGGTGATGGAGAACTTCAATGAGTGGATCGAGCCCATGCTCGAATCCGTTCACCGTCAAGGATACAAGGCGCCGAATACTCGGCGCGTTTATATCTCGAAGCCCGGCAAGACGGAGAAGCGCCCCCTCGGGGTGCCGACTGTGTCGGACCGAGCCCTCCAGCGCACCACGGCCGAGGTGTTATCCGCGATCTACGAGCAGGACTGTCTGCCCTGCTCATTCGGCGGCAGACCAAAGCTTGGCGCCCACAATGCTCTCGCAACCCTCAACGAAGTCGTTGCCGGGAAGCAGATCAGTTGGGTGCTGGAGGCGGATTAGAGAACTTCTTCGGGAGCCTCGATCATGATTGGGTGCTCCGGTTTGTCGAACATCGAGTCGGTGATCCACGTCTGATCAACCTGATCAGGCGCTGGTTGCGGACAATCGCCCGAGCACCATGAGAAATGTCTCAGCGGCCGATAATTCGCGGCATCGCAGGCCCCCCCGCTCGCTGTAACTCAATTGTGAAGTGCTGTGTGTTGACGGCCATGGCGTCGATCGCTATTCGTCCGCGCCATCGCGGACATTCACGTTGATCGACGTGACGCTCGCTCGGCGCCTCCACCTCACAAAAGTGCCGCGGCTGAGGGGCGTGCCATCGAGCACACATGATACCGGCGTGACGATGTGGATCGAGCATTCCAAAAGATCACCAGGAGCATTCCGCAAGGAGCGTTGGATCATGAGCGAAGCAATGGCACCAGTCCGCACGGCAGTGCGGACACAAAACTTTCATGTCGCGATGGCGACTGCTTGTCTGGCAATAGCGCTGATCGGCTTCGCCCCAACCTATTGGCGCGGCCTGGCTACCGGCACGTTCCGAGGCGGTCCGCTGGTCCATCTGCATGCGCTCGTCTTCTTCGGATGGATGATCTTCATGGTTGTGCAGACGGCGCTGGTGGCGCAAGGGCGGGTCGGCCACCACCGCGCGCTTGGGCTCGCTGGCATTTCGCTCGCAACGTTGCTGGTCACTTCGGGCATGGCGGTATCCATCGCCGGCGGTGTCCGTGCGGAGGACGCGGGATACGGTCGGGAGGCTCGAGCCTTTATGATCGTGTCCTGGTCGGCCATGATTGTTTTTGCCACGTTGGTTTGGAAGGCAATCTCGAACGTCACCCGGCCCGACCGGCATCGAAGATTGATGCTGGCGGCCACAATTTCGATGCTCGGTGCGCCGATCGCCCGCTGGTTCCTCGTGCTCTTCGCGCCGGAGACGTTGAACGCGGGCTCAGTCGCGGCGCCCCCGCCGGTGATGATCAGCATCCCGCCGGCCATGCTCGGCAATATGCTGTTCGTCGCCATGCTGTGCCACGATCGACGCACACTTGGCCGATTCCATCCCACCACCGTCAAAGCGGCGATTGTTGTTGCAGCGGTGCACCTCCTCAGTGTTCCCATCTCGGCGACCAGCACTTGGGATCATCTGGCACGCTGGGTCCTGCTCGTCGGCCGCTGACTGATGGCAACGGAGCAACGGTGCAATCGGGGCACTAACGGATCAGGGCGTCCTGCCGCAGACCGGAATTTCATCCGGCTTTAAACTGTCGATCAGCGCAATCTCGAGTTCGTAGGGGTTGGTGCCCAATTCGTGGTGATAGACCTCCATGAATGCCGCGGTGCGGGCGCGCCCGACCATGACGAGGTTGTCATCGAGTGGCCGGATCCGGCTCGGCAAGGCTTGATCGACATAGCCTACGCTATCCAGGCAATCGGAGAGCACGGAAGCAAACAAGTGGCTGCGAACGCCATCGAGGGAAGGCATCACGGATGCTCCGGCTGTCTGCGGCGGCCGGGCCGCGACCTGCGCCGACGCGCAGTGGCGCTTAAACGTACAGCATCATGGTTGAGCTTTGAATAATGTGCGATTCGGGCGCACGATCTTCATCTACTCTCGCGAAATCTCATTGTTCTGCTTTGGAATTGTGTCTAGCCTCCATGGTCTGGCAGGCTCCGAGTTGGCCGTCACGCTCGGGGCTTCGGCATTGTCGGAATGGGACTTCCTCGATGGCTGATACCCGGGTTGCTCGCGACCGCCGCAATTCACGCTCTGAAGAAGAAGCGGTGTTCGACGCGTCCAAAGAACAGATCGCCAGGTCATCGCAATGGCTTGCTGGCGGTGTATCGAGCAATTTTCGGCTCGGTGTCGCACCGACGCCATTGGTGTTCGAGCGCGGCGAAGGCGCATATCTCCACGACATCGATGGCAACGCGCTGATCGACTATTATCTGGCACTCGGACCCATGATCCTCGGCCACAATCCTGAAGCCGTCCGCAACGCCGCGATCGAGCAGCTGAGCCGTGGCATTCTCTACGGCGGGCAGAGCCGCCTCGAAGCCGAAGTGGCCGAGCTGTTCTGCCATCTGGTGCCATGCGCCGAACGGGTGCGGTTCACGTCATCGGGCACCGAGGCGGTACAATTGGCGCTGCGGCTTGCGCGTGGCGCCACTGGCCGCCATATCATCATCAAGTTCGAAGGCCATTATCACGGCTGGATGGACAACGTGCTGGTGTCGGTCGCAGCGACACCGGACAACGCCGGACCAGCCGATGCGCCAGCGCGAAATCCGGGAAGCGTCGGGCAGGATCCCGAGGCATGGGGCCATACGGAAGTGCTGAGCTGGAATGACCTCGCAGCGGTAGAGCAACGTCTTTCACTTGGTGACGTCGCCGGCGTGCTGATGGAACCGGCAATGTGCAATTCCGGCGCGATCATGCCGGCCAAGGGTTACCTCGAAGGTGTGCGCGCGGCCTGCAGCCGGCATGGTACCGTTCTCATCTTCGACGAGGTGGTGACCGGTTTCCGAGTCGCTCCGGGCGGCGCCCAGCAGGTTTTCGGCGTCACACCGGACCTGGCAACCTTTGCCAAGTGCCTGGCAAATGGATTTCCGACGGCGGCCGTCGCCGGCAAGGCAGCCATCGTTGATCAAGTGATGAACGGCGTCGTGCACGGCGGAACCTATAACACCCAAGCCGTCGTCATGGCGGCCACACTCGCGACACTTCGGACGCTCGCCGACGGCAGCGTGCTCAAAGGCATCGAGCCGCACGGGCAGCGCCTCATGTCGGGCATCGCGAGCACATTCAAAGCCGCTTCCATCCCAGCCGTCGTCACCGGCTTCCCGCAGGTCTTCAACGTGGCCTTCGGATTGAAGGAGCCCGCCCGCAACTATCGCGGTCTGATGGGTGCGGACCGAGCGCGATACGTGAAGTTCACGCACGCGCTGTTGAAGCGCCGCGTCCGGGCTCTGGAGCGCGGCACCTGGTTCCTGTCGAGCTGCCACGACGACAGAGTGATCGATCAAACGCTCGAGGCGGTGGAGGCAGCCGCATCTGAAATTTGAGAGGGAGTTTTGCGGGGGCGTTTCGCAATCTGATTTTCGCATAGTTGCCAACCCTGGAGGATCGCATGCTCGACTCGACGTGGTGCAGACTGGCTTTGGTGGCCGCTTCGGCGGTTTTGGGAGGCGCACTCAACGCGCCTGCAGAGGCGCAGACACTGGCGCAGGTGAAACAACGTGGCACGCTGAACTGCGGCGTCGACACCGGTGCGCCGGGTTTCGCAGTCAAAGACGACAAAGGCAAGTGGGTCGGCCTCGACGTCGACTTCTGTCGCGCGATCGCTGTCGCCGTTCTGGGTGATGCCGAGAAGGTCAACTATGTTCCCTTGACTGCCAAGGTGCGCTTCACCGCGCTGCAGAACGGCGAGATCGACGTCTTGATCCGGGATTCGACATTGACCTTCACCCGCTCGACGCAACTCAAGCTCACGCCGGTCGGCGTCAATTTCTATGCCGGCCAAGGTTTCATGGTGAAGAAGAGCCTGAACGCCAAGGGTGTCAAGGATCTCAACGGCGCAACAATCTGCACCATTACCGGCGCCACGCTCGAGCTGAATATCGCCGACTACAATCGTGCCAATAACGTCAATGTCGGCACGCTGCTGTTCGAAAAGCTCGACGAGGCGACCGTCGCACTCGAGTCCGGTCGCTGCGATGGCTACACCGACGATACCGGCAGCCTTGCCGGCGCTCGCTCGACCATGAAGAAGCCGGACGACTGGGTCGTGCTTGCCGAGGTCATTTCCAAAGAACCACTTGGCATCCATATGCGCCAAGGCGACGAGCAGTGGGCGAACATCGGCAGATGGATCCTCGGTGCGACGATAACGGCCGAGGAAGTGGGCATCACACAGGCCAACGCCGAACAGCTCGCCAAGACCTCCGAGAACCCCGAGATCCGCCGTATCCTCGGTGTCGAAGGCGACTTCGGCAAGATGCTGGGCCTCGACAACGACTGGGCACTGAAGGCGCTCAAAACGTCCGGTAACTACGGTGAAATGTACGAGCGCCACTTCGGAGCCAAAGCGCTACAGCTCCCGCGCGGCGTCAACAATCTGTGGAGCAAGGGCGGCTTGATGTATTCCTATCCGTTCCGCTGATCGTCTCATCGTCGACCGAACGGCCGGGAGGCAGGCGCATTTCCCGGCCGCCGTCTGCAAGGAGCTTCGATGCAGTTGAGCGGTCGCCGTAGCAGCCAGATCCGGCAAGTCCTGGGCTTCACTCTGGTGCTGGCGATCGTCGTTCTGATCGCTGTGAACGTGAGTGGCAACCTGCAGCACAGGGGGCTATCGCTAAGCTTCGAATTTCTCTCGCGCCCAGCAAGTTTCGATATTCCCTTCAAGCTGATCGACTTCAATAGCCGCGACACTTATGCGCGCGCAGCGCTAGTGGCAGTCCTGAACACGGTCCTGGTCGCGTTTCTGGCGATCGTCACCGCGACCATCGTCGGCGTGGCGTTCGGCACCTTCCTGCTGTCGCCCAATCCGCTGCTGCGACGGACCGCGATGATGTTCGTCGAGGTCATCAAAAACACGCCGCAGCTGCTGCAATTGCTGTTCTGGTACGTCGTGCTTCTCCGCCAGTTGCCCAACGCACGTGAAAGCTACCAGCCGCTGACGGGCGTCTTCATCAATGTGCGCGGGCTGTTTATGCCGACAATCCAGATAGTCGCGCCTGATGGCCGCAGTTGGCTGGCGTGGACCGCGATCGCCGCGGTGCTTGGGCTCGCGGGCTATGGCATCAGGCAATTGTTCGCCCCGCAGCGCGTCGAACTGCGAAAATCGCTTTCGATCGCCATTGGGCTCGTCGCGTTGGCCGCCGCCTGTTGGCTTGCGAGCGCTGCCGCGGTCACACTGAGCCGGCCCGAGTTGCGCGGGTTCAATTTCCGCGGCGGCGTGCAGATCGTACCGGAGTTGATCGCGCTGTGGATCGGGCTCGCGATCTATGCGTCATCGTTCATTGCAGATCTGGTGCGCGGTGCCGTCCTTGCCGTACCGAAGGGGCAAGAAGAAGCCGCGTTCGCATTGGGGCTCAAACACGGCCATACGCTGCGGCTAGTGAAATTGCCCCAGGCCCTACAGATCGTGGTGCCACCGCTGGTCAGCCAGTATCTCAACATCACCAAGAGTTCGACACTCGGCATTGCGATCGCCTACCCGGAGATTATGACGGTTCTGGGAGGAACGACGCTCAATCAGACCGGTCAGGCGATCGAAACGATGATGATCATCATGACCGTGTTCATTCTGATCAATCTCATCGTCTCGGCGCTGATGAACCAGTACAATCGCCACGTGGCGCTCAAGGGGCACGCGTGATGAAGCCGTTGTCCCGGTCGACGCCGTCATCCGCGAACGCCATCCAGGCGAGCCTCAAGGCGATGTTCGGGACGCCGCTCAACGCGGCGATCTCGGTCGTGATGCTGGCTTTCTTTGCGACTGTACTGCCGGCGATCTACCGCTGGGGTATCGCCGCCGCTTCTTTGAATGGCGTCGACCGGAAGGCGTGTGGGGAGGGAGGCGCCTGCTGGGTTTTCCTGCGCATCAGATGGTATGACCTGATGTACGGCAGCTATCCGGCGGCCGAGGTATGGCGTGTCAATCTCGTCGCGGTGGTGCTCGTCGCCCTGATGGCCGGATCGTTCATCAAGTCCAATCCCTGGCGCCGCCAGATGGTGCTCCTGCTATGCTTGGCATTTCCGATCGCGTCTGGCCTGTTGCTGGTCGGCGGTGTGCCTGGACTTCCCTACGTCGCGACGCGATTCTGGGGTGGTTTGATGCTAAACGTCGTCCTCGCCTTCATCGCCGTGGCAGGTGCTGTGCCACTCGGCCTGGTGCTGGCGGAGGCGCGGCGGGCCAAGGATCGGACGGTGCGTCTGCTAGCCACCGGCTTCATCGAGCTGTGGCGGGCGGCACCGCTCGTGACAGTACTTTTCATGGGCATCTTCATCCTGCCGTTCGTCATGCCGCGTGGCTTCGAGCTCAACAAATTCGTCAGCGTCGCAGTGGCGCTGGTGCTGTTCAATTCGGCCTATATGGCGGAGGCGATCCGTGGCGGCTTGCAGGCCGTGCCACGCGGCCAGTTCCAAGCTGCCGAGGCGCTTGGCCTCGGCTTCTGGCAGGCGCGTTGGCTGGTGATCTGGCCGCAGGCGCTGAGGATGTCGGTGCCGTCGATCGTCAACACCGCGATTGACCTGTTCAAGGACACTTCGCTCGTCATCATCATCGGGCTTTTCGACATGCTGGGCGCGGTGCAGCAGGCGGTGCGCGACCCGCAATGGTTGGGTCTCTCGGCTGAAGGCTACGTATTTGTCGCCAGCATCTTCTTTGTGATCTGCTCGATCTTGTCGGCGATGTCGAAGTCAATCGAACGTGAACTTGATCCGGCCAGACGGGATTGAAGTCGCGCAGGACGGACATAGCAGCAGCAAACGGGCAATCTTTGGCTCGGACGCTTCGCAGACAATCACCGTCATCGCGCATGGACCACGCCGGTCGGCTTCTCGGTCGCGAGACGGTCACTCGCGCGATCACCACTGACGGTTCAGGCCCGCAGAGATATTCAGGGGTGGGCCTGCTCGCCTCATGCCTATTGAACAAGGCGTTGGAAACGAGGCTATGACATGCTCGCCATGAAGGTTTCGCGACCACACACGAACTAGGTGTAGGATTGCCACCGCAGTCGTTTGGGGGGGCATGGATTTGCCGCGCGTTCCAATAGCATCGGTTTCTTTGCGCGCATGCAGCCTAGCAGCCGCAGTTGCTTCAATGTTGCTCGTCTGCGCAACCATTGCTCCGGCAGTGGCGGAAAAAAGGGTCGCGCTCGTCGTCGGCAACTCGGCGTATCGCAACGGGACCCCGCTCGCCAATCCCCGTAACGATGCGCAGGATATTGCTGCGGCGCTGCAGCGGTTGGGCTTCGATACGACGGTTGGGCTCGACTCTGATCGGGCGCAAATGGAGCAGGCGATCGAGGAGTTTTCCAGCAAGATCGAAGGCGCCGATGTGGCACTTTTCTATTACGCCGGGCACGGCATGCAGCATCAGGGTGTCAACTACCTTGTTCCAACCGATGCCGAACTCAAGAACGAGGCGAGTCTGCGCCGGCTCATCAAGCTCAACGATGTCGTGGCCGACGTGAGACGGGCCAAGGCTCTGCGGATCCTGGTGCTCGATGCTTGTCGCGACAATCCATTGGCGGATGCTCTCGACCAGCAGGCCGGAGCAGTGGTTGCCAGTCGCAGTCGAAGCGTTGGCCTCGCCAAGATCAAGCGAACAGGCGGCCAGACAGAAACCGGCACGGCCGATGACATCTCGCGGGGCGGTGACATCGTGGTGTACGCGGCGGAGGCGGGCCGCACCGCAGCGGACGGAGAGGGCAGAAACAGTCCATTCACGACAGCGCTGTTGCGAAATATCGAGACTGAAGGCCAGGAGATCGTGAGCTTGATGCGGCGCGTGGCGACCAGCGTGCAGCAAGTGACCGACGGCGCGCAACGCCGGAACTACTGCTGTCGGTACCCTTCGAGTTCTACTTCAAAGCCGGTGTGCCACAGCCGCCGCCTACGGTTTTGCAGTTAATTCCGCGCGCGAAACCACACGAAGTTGATGCGATTGAGGCCCAGATTCATACGATCGTTAGTGCTGCTCCTGCGGCTGACAAAGAACAGGTCAGGCGCGAGGTGATGGCGCTGCTCTCCGACATCGCATCCCGCTCCAATCTGCAGCCCGATCAGTTCGCGAGTGAGCTGCCAAGGGCGTTCGCACGCCTGCTCCAGATGCGCGGTGAGATTGCCCAGTTCCGCGCACTGATGGAAAATGAGCCCGAGATCGCGCCATTCATCGAGATCGCCGCGGCGGCCGTATCATCGGGACGCCGGCCCGATTTGAAGGCTGCGGACGAGGCGCTTGCACAAGCGCAAGCTCGCTATGACGATACGGTTCGTACGCGCAGCGCAGCCCTTGTCCGCGCGCGCGGCAATCGTGCGGCGCTGTTCGAGCAGCGCGGGCATATCGCCGAGACGGAGGCCCGCTCCAAGGAAGCGGCGGAGTTCTACCTGTCGGCTGCTCGCGATACGGCGGAGGGGGACCTCGAAACGGCAGCCCGCCGGTTCGCAATGGCTGGATCGGCGCTCGTCGTCCACGGCACTAATTTCTTTGCCAACGACACGTTGCGAGAGGCGATCCGCATCCTCGAAGTTGAGGCATTGAAGCGTTACGAGCAGGCAACCCCAGGTTCGGATGACCACAAGAAGCCGCTCACGGCTTCGTCGGCGCTTGTTCTCGCGCAGATCGCCGATGCACAGACGGCGCTCGGCGGCCGCCTGCCCGGCATTGATGGGGCTCGCATGATGGTCGATGCCCGCGCCACATTTGGCAATGCGCTGAAGCGGGTTCAGGTCGATGAGTTCCCCGGCTTGGCCATGGATATTCTCGACCGGCGCGCGCAACGCGATCTGCAGTTCGGCCGTCGCATCGTCAAGGATCGGGGTCGCGGGCACTTTGCCGAGGCAGTCAAGACGATGCGCTTGATCCTGTCGATCCAGCAGGGAAAACCCGCATTCAACGATCAACTAGGCCGGACGCGAAACAACCTGGCCAATGCCCTGAAGGAATTGTCCCGCCGCTCAGACGGCGAGGATGGTGACAAATTGATCGACGAGGCGGCAGCTCTGTTCGAAGCTTCGGGACAGGCACTTGAGAGCCAGGGCGATCGTTCCAATGCACTCATCGCGCGAATGAACCTCGGGCACTCCCTTGCCCTACGGGCCGCCCGGAAGGAAGGCATGTCTGGGATCGCAGATATCGAGCGGGCGCAATCGTTGTTCGTTTCGGTCGCGACAGCGCTCGCCCAGAACAAGAACCCGCGGCTGCTGGCGATATTGGATCAGCACCGCGCCGAACTCTTGCGGCTGACTGGCGAGCGGCGCACCAATCGCACCCAGGCTTTCGACGATTTGCGAGCGGCGTTCGAGAGCTACCAGAAGGTATTGACGGTGTTGTCAAAGGAGACCGCACCGAACGACTGGGCGATGCTGTGCGCAGAAATGGGTCACACGCTTGTCGCTGCTCTCCCGCTCATGTCCAAAGCCGATCGCAAGCAATCGGGCCAGAATGCTGTGGGCTTGTTCGATAATGCCAGGCCCTATCTCGTTGCAGGTGGCTTTGGCCAAGACCTGGAACGTCTGGATGCGGGTGTTTCGATGGCACACGAAGCCGCTGGGTTGCCCTAGGCCGCGACCTTGAGGGTGTGCACCGGCGCCACTGGATGACCCCACAAGTGCAGCCACCAGCACCCTAGTGCGTCATGCCGCCTCGGACCGCTCCAAATTAAAAACCACCAACAAAATAGGCACAACCGCCAAATCGCGCCACGCCAGGGTGGGATCAGGATTGCGCGTCGATGAGGGGTTGGTCTTGGGAAGCGTTTGACACCGATGAGCTAAGAGCACATTTATTCTCTCTGGAGGACTGCGATACTCTTTGCTTCGATCAATGTTAAGCTGAACCAAAATTGATCCAGAAACCTGGGAACCCATTCGCTTCTGTTGGGTCCAACTGTGCCCGCAGACCCTGGTTAGCCTTTGCAGGCAGACATGGCGACGTGGTCTCGTTACCTGCTTGGCGCGGCGGCGGTCCTGGTCGCCTTAGGGGCGCGCGCTTCCGCTGCCATGGCCGGTCCGGTCGAGGACTGCAATACACAGCGGGCCGGGGCCGCCCGCGCGCCATGCACATTGGTCGTTGACGACAAAAAACACACGCCGACAGTCCGCGCCATCGCCTTGCTGATGCGCGCCCGCGCCGCACTCGACTTGTCCGATCTGGAGCAAGCAGAGGCGGACGTCAAGGCGGCGTTCGCGATGCGGCCAGGCACACCGTTCGGGCATCGTGTCCGTGGTCGCCTGCGGGGCTTGCAAGGGCGGAATACGGAAGCCAGAGCCGACCTCTCAAAGGCGATTCAGCTATCGGAGTCATCGACGAGCAAGTACGTGTCCTATTTGGATCGCGGAAATTTTCTGCTCCGGATACTGGAGTTGCCTGCAGCAACGGCAGATTTTGAAACAGCGATCCGGATTGATCCTACAAAGGGTGTGGCTTATGTCGGCAGGGCTCTGGCGAACAAGTCCGGCAGCAATATTGCCGAAGCGCTAGCGGATCTGGACCGGGCCAAGGCCGTCGAACCCAGCTATTGGCTGGCGGATGTCGAGCGCGGCGACATCCTTGTTGCAGAAAAGCGGTATGCCGATGCCGTCGTCGCCTACGATCACGCACTGGCCATGCGTGGCAACGACGCGCGGGCCCTGAGAGGGCGCGCCGCCGCGAACGCTCTCATCAGCGCCAATGGCAAACCGACGTCCGCCGACATCCTTGCCGCACCGACCACCCCGACCGCACCAAAGACACCGTTGCCGGCTGCTCCAAAGCCAGGCGGCACGACGACAACAGCGCCCGCCGCTCCCTCGCCGACCGCGCCACCACCGACCACGCCGTCCTCTTCGCCAGCGGTCACTCCCCCCTTGGTCCCGCCGCCGGTAACCGCGCCGCCCGCTTCCGTTCCAAAGGTGGCAGCGCCGTCGCCTGCCGGGCCGGCGCCTGCATCGCCTCCTTTGCCAGCAGCGCCATCCACCGCCGCGCCGATTTCACCGCCTCCGGTCGTGACACCCGCAACGACCAAGCCCTCCCCGGCGTCACCGCAACCCTCGCCTCCGTTGACACCAACTCAGGCACCGCCTGGACCATCGGTTCAGCCTGCGATGTCACCTGAGCCATCCCCGCTTTCGCCACCGCCTGCACCGTCGGGGGATGACGCCGATTCAGCAGCCAAGCAGGCGGAGGAACGGCGTGCCAAATTCAAGGAAGCCTTGGAGTTACGCCAGAAAGGCAAGCATCTGGAGGCGATCGTCATCTACGATGCGCTGCTTCGCCGAACCGCCGCCGATGCCGATGCCGCCGTCGAGAAGGGGCGGACCCTCATGGCACTCGCCAAATGGAAAGAGGCTCTCGAGGCATTCAAACTTGTCATCGAGAGCAAGACCGCTCCGGCCGCGATGAGGGCGATTGCGTTCGAGAGCCAGAGTGAGGTACTCGCGATCAACAACCAGTTCGCCCCGGCAGTTGCGAGCGCGACATCGGCGCTGCTGATCAGCCCCAAGCTCGACCGGGCACTGTTCTGGCGCGGATACTCTTGGCATTCACTTGGCGCGTTTGAAAAGGCGCTTGTGGATTTTCAACTCGCCGCCGCGACCGCACCCAAGACAGCGCAATACCCGGCATGGGAGGCCATTGTGCTGACAAGCGCCGGCAACTTGCCAAAGGCCAGGGATGCCATTGATCGTGCGTTTGCTATTCAGCCAGACAACCCGATCGCCTTGGCGGCTCGTGCCAGCCTCAACCTGGCGGCAGGCGATCTCGGTGCCGCCGAAGCGGATATTGCCCAGCTTGCCAGGCGCGGCGCCTTGAGCCCGATGGTGCTCCAGACGCAGCAGCTGATCATGATCCACAAAGTGTTAAAACCGTCCGACCGACCCTTGTCGACCCCGCGACAGTGATCATCTGGCCAACTGTTCCAGCATTCGAGCTTAGAGGCTGAGTCCAATGACCATGCTCCTCCAACGTGCGCGATCCGCAATCGCGGCCCGCTGTGCGGCACTCGCCGTAATTTCCGGACCTCTTCCCCTACGTGCCGAGGTCGTGGTGTTCAAGATCGATATCGGACTGCCGAACACAATCGCGCTGATGGTGCGCGGCCTTTACAATGGCAATGAGATTCTTCGTCTGAAAGCGGCAATTGCCGACATCGAGCCTGGCAAGCGCATCATCGCCATTCTCGATTCGCCTGGCGGCAGTACCGTTCAGGGAGAAGCGCTCGGACGCTTCTTCTATGATGCGAGGATTCCGACCTTGGTACTTGCCAACACCGTATGCGCCAGTGCGTGCACATACGCTTTTCTAGGCGGGCGCGACCCTGTCACTGGAAGCTCCCTGCGCATCCTTGCATCTGGCGGCAAACTCGGTTTTCACAACTTTGCGGCCGTCGGCCTACCCGAAAAAGCATATACCAAGGCCGAACTCGAGAACATTTCGCGCGAGACCCAGCAACTGGTCTACCGCAATCTAGTCCACCTCATGCACGTCAAGGCACCTCTCGACGTGGTGAAGCTGAATACGGGCACCAAGAACGACCAGATCAACTTCTTGACCGAAGGCGATGCCCTCGACTACGGCATCGCGGTGCTCAACCGCGAAACCGGACGATTGATACTGCCCGAAAACATCGAGAAGCGAACGCGAAAGGTTCAGCCATGAGTCCGTTTCGCCTGCTGCTCATTTCGTCACTGTCGTGGCTGGGCGCCTTAACATGCCTATCGCCGGCATTCAGTTTGAGTTTCTCCAAGGGCTCCAACGAAGGACCGGAAGAGAACGC
Source organism: Hyphomicrobiaceae bacterium (assembly GCA_031367505.1). Lineage (GTDB taxonomy): Bacteria > Pseudomonadota > Alphaproteobacteria > Rhizobiales > Hyphomicrobiaceae > JAKFWF01. The sequence continues at coordinate 13,093 of JANLPY010000148.1, forward strand.
CATTGTGGCCAGCGGCAACATCGAACCCGATGATGCTTTCCGGTTTCAATCGTATCTCAGCAAGCTGCCGCAAAAACCACTGACGTCATTGTATCTCGATTCGACGGGCGGCAGCGTTCAAGGTGCTATGGCGGTGGGACGCATTGTCAACGAAGTGAAAATTCGCACGTTTCTGACCGGACCGTCCGCCAAATGCCTCAGCGCCTGCACCAACATTTTTCTTGCCGGTCGTGATCGCGAAACCGGCAAGCCTTACCGGGTCAAAGGGTCGGCAAACGGGCTTGGGTTCCACAACTTCGTACCCGTGCTCCAGGACAAACAGTTCACTGCAAAAGACGTCGCTGGCGTGATGGCGCGCGCGCAGGCCACGATTTACGAAATCGCCAACTATTTTCAGGAGGTCGACGCTGACTTGGAACTGCTCGGTCTCGGACTGAAACAAAAGGATATCTACTATCTGCAGAACCAGGATGCGCTTCGCTACGGCATCCATGTTTTAGATGCCAAGACCAACGAACTCGTGCGTTTCGAGAGTTACATGAGGTATGTCAAGCCGTGATCCCGAAGAGATCACTGTGGATTCTCGAAAACAAGCCCTGACATTGCGATGAGGCTTATGGTGCGGGCGCATGCGTTGCAATGGAGCATGCGGTACCTGCGATGACGACGGCGGCTTGCGGTTGGAATAACGGCTGTACTAGCACAGAAGAAGCGAACTAAACCGTACAAACCGTAACAGTGGCCCCCACGGAGGAGGCTTGGTCGTGAGGTCAGTTATACTCCCTTTTTCGCGAGACAGTCTTCGGCTTCCTGAAGCGAGAATGTAAACTCGGCTCCACGGATGCCAGAGGCAGCCCGAGAACCCTCGGCAACATGCACAATTGAGAATCGACCATGTTCCGTTCGGTTGCCGACTACGCCGAACGCAACGACGTCAGCAGTGTGGCTTTCACCTGGCATGGCGGCGAGCCCTTCATGGTGCCGCTCGACGTGTACGACCAGATCAAGGACCTGCAACTGCAGTTGATGCCGAAATTGGCGGTCACCAACGGCATCCAAACGAATCTGACGATCCTGACGGACCGCCACCTGGAACATCTGCGCTCCGGCCAGGTGTTCGATGCCGTCAGCATGTCGTTCGATGTTTCCGGCGACCAGCGCGTCGACAAGATGGGGCGACCGACGACCCAGACGGTCCTCGATAATATGCAGCGCATGATCGATGCGCAGATTCAATTCGGAGCAATCTGTGTGCTGGCGCGTAATACGGTGGCGCAGAGCGTCCAACTCTTCCCGTTCTTCAACGAAATTCAAACCAGTTGCCGATTCCTGCCGTTTTTTCGCGACACCGATGGCACCGGAAAAGCTGACGAGGCGCTTTCACAGGCCGAGATCATAGCGGCCTTGACTGCGATGTTCGATGCCTGGATTCAGTCTCCCAACCCGGTCACCATTTGGCCTTTGGCCGAATTCATCGACGTCGCGTGCAGCATCATCGCCGACGCGCCGCTCAAGATATACGACAAGCAGACCGACGAATGGGTCTACGTCGTCAACCCGAACGGCGATCTGTGGGGTATCTCACAAATCGAAGACAACCGCTTCCTGTATGGCAATGTCTTCAAGCCCCCCCTGGAGACGATCCTGGCCGCGGACGCGCGGCGTGTAACCTTCCTCGCAGCACGGCAGCGCATCGACCGGATATGCGGCGCCTGCCCGCACCTTGGACACTGCAATGGCTATGCGATGGCAGACGCAACCGACGGCTTCCTCGGCGTGGTTGAACGTGAAGGCTGCCACATCCGCGGCGTGCTCCATCATATCGTTGCCCGGTTCAGCGAAACCGGCCTTGCCGACGATATCCGTGCCCGGGCGGCATCGCTGTCTACGAGCCTTGACCCCGGGCTCGGCCAAGGCGGAACCTTCGCAATCCTTTGAACCAATCCGGAGCCGATGACGACTACCCCCGTAGAGGCCCTCCTAACCAGAGTCTCGGCAAAAGTCGCACCGAGACCTGATCTGTGAACCGCCGTATGATAGCCAAAGCGATTGCCCAGGAGTGCCTCTCATGATCTCGATCGGCGAGCCGAACCAAGCCCACCTGTTCAAGCAGGTGCCCGAAGGCTGGCTATTTCGATCGCCCAACCGCTGGGTGTTCGGCCACGCTAATCATTACCTTGTAACCGAGGCACAAAAGTCCGAGATCGAAGCACTCTTGCCGCGTCCGTTAAATTGGGCACCGCCAAAGCTCTGGCTGACGTTTGCTGCGGCCATCATGGTGCTGATCGGACTGATGGCATCGATAGCCGTGAGTTTTCCCGACTATCCCTTCACCGCTGCGGTCGTTTTGATTGCCGTACTTCTGATTGCCTGTGTTGTTGCTCTGCATCTGACCGCTGCGGCCAAGTTACGCCGATTGCAGTCGATCCTGGCGAACGCCACCAAGACCGACCAGCATATCTCATTGGACGAAATCCGCCAGAGCCTGAGCAAGTCAATGACCTACGAACAGGCGCTCCGTTCCGGCATCTTCCAGCGCAACATGAGCATCGCATTCGTCGGTTTGGTAGTGGCGCTGCCGCTGCTGAGCAAGTTTTACCCCAGCTTCTCCTATGGCACTAGCGCGAGCATGCTGATCATCTACGGACTGCTGATGGCGATGTCGTCGGCTGCGAGCTTTCAGTTGGCGCTGTCCAAAAAGAAAATTGCGGATGGGATGCAAACGCCACAGGACGCGGCACGGGCATTGCTCCTCAGACGCATTACAAACGTGTGCGCCGCTGTCGGGATTGTCCTTGTTGGCGCATTTGCATGGAGCGGCATCAGCGCCGAATTCTCCGATTTAGCGCAAGGTAAGCATCTCGCGGCCAAAGGCGACCACGACAAGGCCATTGCGAGCTTCACCAAAACCCTCTCAGCCGACCCGACGAGCTATGCAGCTTACATCGGCCGCGCCAAATCGTTCACCGCCAAGAGCGTCCATGCTTCAGCCATCGGTGACTACACCAAAGCCATTGAGATCCAACCAAACAGCGTGCACGCCTACGGCCAGCGCGCCGCCGCCTACAGCGCCCTGGGCCAAAACGACAAAGCTGTTCTCGACTATGCCAAAGTGATCGGGTCCGATCCGACGGATCGGTACGCCTATCTGTTCCGAGGCTACGCCTACGAGGCTCTAGGCGATGGCGAGCGGGCAATGGCTGACGCCAAAATTGCCCTCGTAGTCGATCCCAAGTTCGATAGCGCTTATAATTTTAGGGGGCGGCTCTACGCGGCGAAGAAGGACAACGGCAACGCCGTTGCCGACTATAGTAAGGCCATCGAACTTAATCCCCAATCGAAGTACGGCTACGTTGCCCGAGCCAGAGCGTACGGATCCACTAACCAGCTCGATGCCGCCCTCGCCGACTGCAGCAAAGCTATTGCGGTCGATCCAAGGTATGAACCCGCCTATATCCTGCGGGGCTCAATCCATGCCTCAAAACACAGTTACGACCTGGCGATTTCCGATTATTCCAAAGCCATCGAAATCGATCCTCGCAGCCTGTCGACCTATCGCCGCCGCGCGATGGTCTACTCTGAAGCTGGCGCCCGCGACCTTGCCATCGCCGATTACAGGAAGATCCTTGAACTGCCGGCGGCGACGGCACTCGATCGGCAGCAGCAAGAGATCGCGCGCAAGAGCCTCGAGCTCAACACCTTGCGCTGAAGCCTGAGCGAACGATCACCAGCGGAACTCACCAATAGCATAACAGCGCCAGCGTTTGCGACATCGCCAAAGCAATCGCATAGGCTTGCGGACCTCAGCAAAAACGTGTGCACCGGGATCGGGCCGGCACGGTCGTGGTCGACAGCAACGTAAAGAAAGTACAACACCCGACGGGTGGCGTAGTCGGTGAGATCCACGTGCATGATGGCGTCAAGGTTGCCGCAGGCGATCTCGTCATGCGGCTCGACGAAACCATCACGCGGGCGAACCTGGGTATCATTACGGCTCAATTGGACGAGCTTGGCGTGCGGGGAGCCCGCCTCAAGGCCGAACGTGATGGGGTCGCGGCTGTTGAATTACCACCCGCTCCGGCCGCGCGATCAGAGAGCCCCGCGATCCAAGAGATACTGGTCGGTGAGAGCACTCTATTTCAAAGCCGGCGTTCTGGCCGCGAGGGGCAGAAGGCGCAACTGACTGAGCGCAACAATCAGCTCCGTGAAGAAATCGGCGGGTTCGAGGGACAGGGCAAAGCAACGACGCGGGAGCTCGAACTCGTTGACCAGGAGCTTGGCAAGATCGCGAAGCTTTGGGCGAAAAACCTCGGACATCGATCATGTGAAAGTGGATCAATTGGCCTTCATCCGATTCTCGGCATTCAACCAAACGACGACGCCGGAGTTCAACGGCACGGTGACCCGAATTGCTGCTGATCTGATCAAAGAGCAACAAACCGGCCAAGCGTTCTTCGTCGCCCGGATCAGCTTGCCGGACAGCGAATTGCAGAGACTTGGCCAACTCAAACTCGTGCCCAGCATGCCCGCCGAAGTCTATATCCGCACAACCGACCGCACCGCACTATCCTATCTCGTGAAGCCGCTTCGGGATCAGATCACACGTGCGTTCAAGGAGCAGTGACGCCGACGGATGAGTTGGCCTGCCTGTCGGCCAATCTGCAGTCGGCGAAGGCTGCCGCACGGTCTTGGCGGATCAAACTACCATCGGGAGCGACGGCCATTCTGAGCACGACCCGTCACTGGCAGCGACGGCATCGCCAAATTGCGGCCACGGCCAACAACCAAGTGGGCAGCGACCAGCTAACCGCCACTGCCGACCGCCAAATCGAGTCGAAGGCGACGTTCAATCTGACGAACGTCCAGGGGTGCGACCGCGTCGTCGATGCCAACAACAACCCGGTCGCAGGTGTGATCGTCAATTTCGCGGCTCCCGGCACGGCATCGTCACGACGGAAGGCACAAATCAGTTAGTGTCACGTTCACATCGCAGACGACGTCCGTGTGCACAATTTCTGGCACGACCGCGAGCATCGTCGGCGTCGGCGCGTGCTCGATCAAGGTGTCGCAAGTCGGTAACGCCAGTTATCTGGCCGCGCCCGATGTGACACAGAGTTTCAATGGGCTCGGCGCGCCCACCATCACGGCGACCGCAACCGTGTCGCCGGGCACGTTCTCGCGCGCTGGCGTGACTCTGGTGTTCACAGTCACCCTCGCAAACACCGGCAACGTCGCGGCGACGGGGCTGCACCTCACCGACACCCGCGTGGGCACGTTCTCTTGCGCTTCGCCGACGCTGGCGGCCGCCGGCACCGTCTCCTGTCACTGGCCAGAAACGGACCGGCGCGGATTGCTCGCGCACGAGTGTGAGTAGTTTCCGAGTCTGTCCCTCCCAATCGTTCGCCGGCTAAAGACGGCCAGCGCGACGAAGCCGCTGTCTGCGATCAGGGCAGGGTTCATGCAAACAGGACTTCCCCCGAAAAAAGTGGAGGGCTTTTCTGATAATTCGAAGAGATCAGGGGAGGTCCACATTGGTTGGCCTCGTGCTGGCCTACACGCGCGAGCTCGGCCGATAGAATGGCTCGTGCCTCGACGGATCGATGTAGTCAGCGTAGAATTTGCGCACGTGCGGCAACAACTTCTTCGAAAGCATACGCCGCTCGACCTCGTCGTTAGTGAGCGCCTTCTGCAGATCATCATGCAGTGCCTTCAGTGCCGCATCCTTGTCGACCTTGGTGAACCGGCCGTCCTGGTAGAGCACCTCGCCGGCGCACATGGTCATTTTCACACCCTCGGTCTTCGCGCGTTGAATCACCGCGTCGAGCAGTGGCGTCTCGGTGTCAAGATACGGGTACGACACCTGCTTCCAGTCGATCAGCACGCAGTCGGCGGCCTTGCCGGCCTCAAGCGTGCCGATGGTCGAGCCGAATGGCGTCGTCTTGGCACCGCCGATGGTCGCCATGCGCAGCACCTGCGCCATGGTCGGCACGTCTTCGTCGACCATGCCCGGCACGCGATGGGCGCGCAGCACTAGCCGCATCTCCTGCAGCATGTCGCGGTCGTCATTGATGCCAGCCTCGTCGAGACCGATGGCCGTATTCAATCCTTGCTTCTCGAAATAGTTGAGCGCGGCGACGCCGGAGCGCAGGCGGAAATTCGATGAGCAGTTGTGGCAAACACAGCCGCCGGCATGGGCGAGGCGATCGATGTCCTTCTCGGAGAGCCAAACACCGTGGCCGAGCGTCAGCCGCTCGTTGACCATGTCGAACCGGTCGATATATTCGAGCGCCGTGCACGCGCCGCGCTTCCAGGCGTAGGCTTTCTGGTAGGCGGTCTCGAGCAAATGCATGTGCATTGGCACGTTGTACTTCTTGGACGTCTCCGACAGCATCGTCAGCGCCTGATCCGAGCACCAATGCAAATTGGCCGGCGCCAACTGGATTTTCACGCGGTTCTTGGCGTTGTGCTGTTCGTAGAGTTCGCGGAATAGGCCCATCTGATCGTCGAGGCCCGCTGTGAAGCGGGCGAAGTGGCGCTTCATCGGCTCCTGCAGTTCGGCCGGCAGACCCGCAACGAAGTCGTCGTCATTCTGGTAGACGAGCCGGTTCTGGTCACGCAGCGCATAGCAGTAGGACACTCGCATACCGATGTCCTCGTAGGCCTTGATGACCTGATTGGACTTGGCCTGGATCTCCGGCAGACCACCCGGCATCCAGCCATGGATATGCTGGACGGTGGTGATGCCGGAACCGATCATCTCGAAGGCGGAATAGAGCGTATCGAGATAGACATCGAGCGCACGGATGACGAGGCGGGTGATGAACCACAACTCGAGCGGCATGTCGGGCGAACCGAGTTGCACCGGCGTCAGGCCGACGTGGTGATGGCCGTTGACGAAGCCCGGCAGCAGGATCTCCTGGCCCGAGCCCACCACGTCGACGTTTGGATACTTTTTGGCTAAACTCGTATAAGTGCCGATCTCCTTGATGACGCCGCCATCCTGATAGAAGGCGCCATCGGCAATCTCTTCCCAGGTTGTGCGGCTCGTCGTGCGCGTGATCATGGCGCGGCTGCGGATCAAGGATGCAACCATTGTAGGCTCCTCTGCGTAACGTTCAGATTGGCGCTTAAAGTTCAGATAGGCTTAATCAGATTGGCTTCGAGAGAATGCTATTCAGCGGCGACGAGCACCTCCTGCTCGGCAAAGGCGCGATCGACTTCGTCTCGCATCAATGCGGTCAGCTGGCGCCTCAGGGCTTCGCATTCCGGCGAGAACGGATCGCGCGGGCGAGGCAGGTCGATCGGCACGATGGTCTTGATCCGGCCAGGCCGCGCGGTGAATACAGCGACGCGATCGGCCAGCGCCACTGCTTCGTCGATGTGATGGGTAACGAACATCACCGAGGCGCCGCTTTCGCGCCAGACGTCGAGCAGGAAGTCTTGCATACGCGCGCGCGTTTGCACGTCGAGTGCGGCGAACGGTTCGTCCATCAGCAGAACCTTGGGTCGCATCGCCAGTGCACGCGCCACCGCCACGCGCTGCCGCATGCCGCCTGACAACTCGTCTGGCCGCTTGTCAATGGCGGCGACCAATCCAACGCGTTGCAGGGATTCCTTGGCGGCAGAGCGGCGTTCGTCGAGGCTCGCACCACGGATCAGCAAACCGAACGATACGTTCTCCCAAACCGTCAGCCACGGAAACAAAGAGGTCTCCTGGAAAATCAGACTGCGCTCCGGCGACGGTGCCGTCACCCGCTCGTTGAACGCCCAGATCTCGCCGCCGGTCTCGCGTTCAAGACCGGCAATCAAATAGAGCAGCGTGCTCTTGCCGCAACCCGAGGGGCCGAGAAGAACGACAAATTCGCCGGGCTTCACCTCAAGATTTATGTCGCGCAGGGCCTCATGCGCTCGAGCGGTCCCTTGTGCCCAAACTTTGGAGACGCTGCGGCAGACGACGGCGTCACTCGACGAATAAGGTTTGTCAAAGTCCACGCAGCACCCCCGTCGTTTCCGGCATCCAGTACAGGATCTTCCGCTGGATGAACCGCAGGCCGAGATCGAATAGGAACCCCAGCACACCGATCAATACGATGCAGAAGAACACGAGAGATGGATTGAACGTGTTGCGCGCCATCATGATCACCTGCCCAATGCCGTAGCCGACACCGGTCGTCTCGGCGACTAGCACCACCATCCACGCCGCGAACAGGTTCATACGCAGCACGATCAGCAAGCCCGGCAGGATCGCCGGAATGATCACGTGGCGATAAGTCTGCCACTTGGTTGCGCCGACGGTACGCGCCACGTTAATGAGATTGCGGTTGACACCATCGATCTGGCTGATCGTCGCCAGCACCATGTGAAAGAACAGCGCGATCACCACCATAAAGATCGCCGGCGCGTTGCCGATGCCGAACAAGAAGATCGCGATCGGCGATACCGGCGACAGCAACGTTATTGTTGGAAGCAGCAGCCGATCGACGATGAGGAAGTAACGGGTCATCACGCCTATGGTGACAGCTAAGACGGATGCGATCAGCAGACCGACCAGCACGCGCGCGGTGGTCGAAGCAATGGTAATGCCGAGCGCCTGCGCCGGCGTCGGTCCGTCGGCGGCATTCATGCCGACCGCCCAGCGGTTCGCCGTATTGAAGAACTTGAGCTGGTCGGCAAAGTTGCCGAGGAAAATATGCGGTGGCGGCAAGAGCTTTGGGTCGGACAAACCGAAGGTCCAACACAACTCCCAGATCGAGGCAAACAGGCCGATCGACGCCAGTGTCCAGCCGATGCGGCTCAAGGACTGCTGGACGGCACTCGCTCGAGCCACACCGGCCGCTGGCAGGGCTTGCGCCCCGCCAGCAGCTCGCACCGGCTGCTCCACTTCCCCAGCACGTACCAACGTTGCCATCTCAAGCCGCTTTGTATTTGAGCTTGCCGTAGAGGTCGCCGTTCTCCTTGATCACCTCTTCGAGCGGACTCCAGTCGATAGCGGCGAGGGTCGGCTTCTTTTTGATGTAACCCATCTCAACCAGGCTGTCGGTGCGCTGCAGGATGAAGTCGGTCTGCTTGCGTGCGTCGACGATCGCAGGTTGCTTGCCCATGGCGAACTTGGCGTTCTCCATCGAAGTCTTGTAGTAGGGACCAACCAGCGTTTCGAGCGTCTTCTGCTGCTCGGTCTCGGCCATCAGCTGCGCCTGCATCATCGCCTTGATGATCGCCTTGAGACCGCGTCTGTTTTCTTTGATCAGACGCTCGCCGCACGTTAGCACGCAATCCGTATAGCCGGGGCCGTAGAGATCCTTGCCATCGGTCAGCAGGTGCGAGCCCTTGACGTCATTGACCAGCGACGTGACGTACGGTTCGATGGTGCAGATCCAGTCGACCGCGCCGGCCTTGAAGGCTTCGACTGCTTCCGGCGTGTTCGCCATATATCGGACGGTGATATCCTTAAAAGCAATGCCGTGCTTCTTCAGGTAATCGTAAGGCATTACCTCGAGCGTATCGAGCTGGAAGGTGGCGAGCGTCTTGCCTTTAAGCTTTTCCGGTGTGTCGAGGCCGGGCCGCGAGACGATACCGCAACCCTCGACGCCGCCGCCGGCGATGATCTTGATTGGAGCGCCGGCGTCGAACAGTGCCATGAAGCTGGTGTAGGGCATCAGACCGAGATCGACTTGCCCCATGCCGAGGAACGTCACCTGCTCGGCCTGCGTCGGGGTGTTGATGAACTGCAGCTCGACGCCTTCAGCCTTGGCGAATTGCATGGCGTGCGCCAGAAAGAAATTGAGATTGCAGAAGCCAGTACCCTTGGTGCCCTTCAATGCCGTGGCACCTTGCGCTATCGCTTCCCCAAAACCTGGTCCGACTGCAACCGTGATCACGCATGCGGCCGCGCCCCTAAGGATATTCCGGCGGCTGAAATCAATCTTCTTGAGGTCTGGCAGATGGGTGCATCCGTGGCGATCACACATGGTTCGATCTCTCCTTGCTGATGAGCGTTTGGAAGGACGACAGGCACGCGGTCACAACTGCCACCACCGCGCGAGCTGTCAGAAACGGGCTGTCAGGAAGTTGATGGCGAAGATCTGCAGTGCCGCCGCTGCGAAGCGGCATCAATTCGGCGGCCGGCAGCGACAATGCAGGACGCCGATCCAACCGGACTTCGGCATCTGGGAGCATCAACGGTTCGACGCCGATGCCGTCGAGAACTGCGCACATCGCGAGCTCCAATACAGCTGGGCGGCACGCCAACCAAGAAGCAATCGCCAGTGCGGTGATGCTGCGCTAATTCGTTTCAAGGCAAGTTGCGTGCCAAGCCGCAGTGACGCTGGAACGGCGCAAGAAGTCTCGCGAATTGGCGGGTTTGATGATCACGCATTGGAGTCGAAATGCATTTTTCTGAGCTATTATCCAGCACGCTGCGCGAAGATCAAGCACTCCGCTGGCGGACGAATGATCAGGAGTGACGGACATTACACATTATGTAGTCTTGCGAGACCACGGCGAGGAACCATGACGCACATTATTCTCACAAATCCAAACACCTCGACGGCCACGACGCGGCTGATGGTGGAAATTGCCGGTGACGCCGCCTCACCCGGCACGAGTAAAAACCTGAGCAATAATCCCAGCCGGACCAAAAGTGCGGCAGATAGAGCCCTGTGCCTGCGTCGGCGCGAGGGCGGGGGATGAAACAGGTGGAGATCTACGCGAGGGTCAGGCACGCGGTGCTGATCGAAGGGATTAGCGAGCGCGCTGCGGCGAAACAGTTCGGCATCAATGCCAGGACTGTGTCCAAGATGCTGAAGTTCTCGGTGCCGCCGGGTTATGTTCGCACGAAGCCGCCATGCCGGCCCAAACACGAGGATCCCTACCGGCATTTCGGCAAACAAAAAGTACTTCATCAGCCAGCCATGACGGTCTCGGCGTGGCGTGCCAACTTGTCGAGCGTCTGATAGCCGAACTCGACGGCGCCGAAGCCGATCCCGGCATCGCGTTGTGCCCTGGTTGGATGCAGCTGGCGCATGGTGATGACTGTCTTGCCGTCGCTTTGTTGATCGAATGTTACCGTCGTGCGGAACATGCCGGCGTCATCGTCCTTGTCGGCACCGTGGTCGATCTCGATCAGGCTCGGCTCCTCGATGCGCCGGAACGCCATGCGGTTGGTATATCGCTTACCGTCGGGTGCGATCATATCGAACCGCCACATCCCACCCACGCGGATATCCATTTCTTTGGTCTCGACTTTGAACCCTGCCGGTCCGAACCATTGGGGCAGGTGCCGGGGATCAGACCAGGCGGCAAACACCAACTCGCGCCGCGCATTGATTACCCGGGACAACACGATCTCCCGATCGAGCGCCCAGGTCGACAGTGGTGAGTTATTTCCGTTTTCTTTTACTTGCATTCGACTTCTCCTCTTTCTTCAGTTTCTCGACGTAAACTTCCAGGAGATCGAAGCGGCGCTCCCAGATCTCCCGTTGTGCCGCCAGCCATGCCTCGATTGTTTCGAGAGATGCCGTGTGCAGTGCACATGTTCTGACGCGACCGATCTTCTCTGTCTCAATAAGGCCTGAGCTTTCGAGGATGCGGACGTGTTTCATCAGGCTCGGTAACGCCATGTCGAACGGTTTCGCTAGCTCGCCGACCGATGCCTCGCTCTCGCATAAGCGCATCACGATGGCGCGGCGGGTGGGGTCGGAGAGCGCTCCGAAGACGTTGTTCAGCTGGTTTGAATTGTTAGCCATACGGATAACTATAGCGGTGTGGTCGCTCAATGTCAACAACACTTATCCATTTGGCTAACTTTTAATGCGATACTGAGCAATGACGCGAGGCATGGATGTGAATGGCCGGACACGGCGACTGGAGTTCACTGGTCGTTGAAGGCTTTGCAAGAGCTTTGTATGCGGTCTGTCTTTCACTCCTTGCGCACGGCGGACTTCACTCTGCCTCAGTGGTCTCTGGAGTGTTAGCGCGTGCGTCCATTCTTGTCCGGCTGGCAACTTTGATCCCCGTTCTCACGTAAGGATCTTTGCCATTCTTCGTAAATCAGTCCGAGGCGGTCGAGCCGCCATAACTGAGCCAGAACGATGAGTGCTGCGCCAAAGATGGTCGGCCAGATCGACAATTGAACGAGGCCCCAGGCAAGCAGAAGCATGCCGGCAAATGCAGGGACGATCAGCCAGCGCAAGACATGGGCGTATCCTGGAGGGACGCTACCTGGCTCGACCAGCCAAAGCTAGGCCTTACCCCAAAACTGCCGGTAATCAATCATGCCCATCTCCCCCGGTGGTGCAGAGCGCGAAGCCGCATCCCGATTTCTACACCTCAGCCGATCATCGCTCAGATCTAAGCCCGTGGTGCGTCGTTACGAATCTTGACGTCTTCGCTCTGACGTGAGGATAGGCACAGCTGACGTCATGACAACCGACTTGCGCTGACCGATAGTAGAGTACAAAAAATGCTGGTCCACGAGTTGATTTCAGGCAACGTCTTGGCGTGGTATGAGCACTAGCAAGAGCCGCAGCTAAATTGATCTCACTGAGCCGTCACCGTCGAGGCCAACATCACGTTCATGGTGGCAGGTCAACTGGGCGTGGCGCATGCCCACTTGAGATACCTCCAGCGCAATGACGTCATCCGCTAGGGCGTGGCAAGTTTGTTCATGACGCCAGGAGCTGATGCGGACGATAAAGTTGCCTCCCTCAAAAAGCGAGTATCAAACGGGCACCTCGCGGCAAAAGGGGGGCCGCGATCGAGTGCTATCCTGCGCCTCGAAAAACGGGGCGCAGGACCGAGCCGCAAAGCCGCATCTCGTCCGTCCCGGTGACTCAGACCAACGGGCACCGCGCACTTCTTCGCTGCGACACGATGTAAAGACGATGAACAGCAACGCCAACTTCGATGACGGCGTGACGCGCGGACGTGCCTCCAACTCGAGCACGAAGTCGGGCACCGCCTGCCAGGCCAGAGCACGGCGATGCTGGACTTTCGGGCGAGCTCGTTCGAGTTCGTCGCGTACGCCCTGACACGGATTGGCGTGCACGCGATCACCGCGGACGATCGCCGACTGAAAAACGAGCATCATCCTTTGCAGCACGCGCGTCGCTGTCTCTCGTTTGGTGTGCCAGATCGGCCGAAGCAGGTCGATAATCTCTGCTGGGGTGACATCGGCGACCGTCCGGTTGCCAATCATTGGATAAACATAAACCCCCATCGACTCGGGCCACCGTTCGGCAAACCTCCCAGCTTTCAACTTCGGCCGTTTGATCTCTTCGAAGTAACGATCAAAAGCGTCGCGAAATGTCAGTACATGACGACGCTGCTCATTTCTGGCCTCAACTGCTGCATCTTGTCCGTTGCGTGCCGCCCGGCGCGCTTCGTCCGCTCTGTCGCGCGCCGCGATAAGGGAAACATTGGGAAACGGTCCGAGACCGCGACTGACGCGTCTGCCATCGATCGTAACCCGAACGAGCCAGTGCTTGTAGCCACTATCCGAAACGACAAGCCGCAGTCCGGCGCCGTCTTCCAGCACGCCCGGCTCGGACACCATTTTGACCGCCATCGCGGTCAACCTATTGGCCGCTCGGATGCGACTGATTCCCTGCACGGAACCCCTCCAGTAAAGCAAATTTCAATAGCCCTAAGTGCCCTATTTCTCTAGGCTTGACCTTCTGCATCCCTCTTGCGCACCAGGATCCCTGTTGTGTACGACCCTGATCCATTCAAGCGACGCCGGCGGCATAGCCGTCACGCTGAGGATCGGCGCCACCTTCCAGGATACCGTCAAAGTTTGTGATCGCGTGCACGCCGGCAAAAGCGAAGCTCATATAAGAGCGCTTCACTTTGTAGCCGTTGGCTTCGAGCACTTTCTCGATCGCTCGAGGAATCCGGTTTGAAATGTCTATCGTCTCGCTGGTGGCACTGAAGCGCGGCGCCATCACTGCCTCCTGGGCGCCCATGCCGAATTCGAGGATGTTGAGCAGGACTTGCAGGACTGCGACCGTGATCCATGCCCCGCCGGGCGCACCAAGCGACGCGACCGCACGTTCGCCTTCGAACACGATGGCGGGCGACATCGAGGAATATCTTCGCTTGCCCGGAGCGATCGACAGCACACGGCCCGGGCGCGGATCATACCAGTTCATGGCACCGTTCAGCATGAACCCGGTGCCAGGTGGAATAACGCCCGAAGGCAGGCCGAGCGTATGTGTTAGCGAAACCACCATGCCATTGCCGTCGATGCAGGAGACGTGCGTCGTCTCCTTGGTATCAGCGCCAACCCTGGTCAAAGTCGCGCGATCACCCCGCTTTATCCGCGCCGCGCAAGCATCGGCATACGCGTCCGACAGCAGCCGGTCGATCGGCGGTTTGAGGAAATCGGGATCGCCAATATGCTCCTCCTTGTCGAGGCCGGCGATCTTCATCGCCTCGGCGACGATACGGATGTAGGCGGGGCTGTTGTGACCAAGGGCCACAAGATCGAACCGTTCCAGAATACGTAGCATCTCGCCGACAACGATCCCGCCCGCCGGCGGGTCTGGGAGCGCCACGGTGTAGCCACGGAATGGCACCATCAGCGGCGCACCAGTGCGTAGCCGGTAGTCTTGAAGATCAGCTGCCGTCAACAAGCCATCGTGCGCCTTCATGTCGGCGATGATGCTACGCGCGATCGACCCGGTGTAGAACGCCTCTGCGCCTTCGCTGGCAAGGATACCGAGTGTCGCCGCGAGTTCGGGGTTGTGAACCATGTCGCCAAGCCGCTTTGGCGTACCGTCTGGGCGCATGTAGAGCCGCTTACCATCGGCTGTATAGCCCAGCTTATCGCTGAAACTGCGACGACCGTAGGCGGTTTCGTCCAGTGTGAACATGGAAGAGACGTGCGGCCGGATCGCCCATCCCTCGTTGGCGATTGCGATTGCCTGCTGGAATAGAGAATTCCATGGCTGGCTGCCGAACGCTTCGTGCGCGTCGGCGAACACGCGCACGATGCCGGGTACCGTGACCGAACGATGCCCGAGTTCGTTCACTGCATCCTTGACGACGTAGCCGTAGCCATCACTGCATTCGCGTTCGAAATCAGCACTCCACATTGTCTCGGAAGTAGCTGCAGGACAACTCGACAAACCATTGATCACGACATGCCTGCCGCTGTGCGGATCGAAGATCTGCATCGTGCCGAGCCCGCCGATGCCGCACATCATCGGATCGACTACGCCCTGCGTGAAGGCGCAAGCGAGTGTCGCATCAACCGCGTTGCCGCCAGCTTGCAGCATGCGGGCGCCTGCTTCAACCGCCTCCGGCTGCGGCGCGACGATCATCGACTTCGCAGCTGGCAGACGGCGTTGCGGGCGTGGCATTGCTTCAATCCTTGTCCAACGTAACGCGAAGTGTCGTCAGTTTCGCTCAACGGCGCAAGCGCCGGCAACTTGAGAATGCCCTCGGCGGCGGCTACAACGACAATTGACGGATTCCAATTATCTATCAAAAAATTTGACAACCACGCCCCAGCATTGGTGATGTGCGCTCCGGCGACTAGACTCTGATCAGACAAATGGCGCTTAGAATAAAGACTGACACAGTTTGCAAGGCGGTCGTTCAAGCGGCCGCCACGAAATCAAACAGGTAGAACCACGATGAGCGCCGAAAATTTGAGTAACAAGTGGATTGGCCAACGCACCCGTAGACCGGACGCAGAAGACAAAGTTACCGGGCGTGCAACTTATGGCGCCGACTTTTCGTTACCCGGCATGCTGTGGGGCCATGTCCTTCGCAGCCCTCACCCGCACACGCGCATCAAATCGATCAATACCGATAAAGCGCTGGCGTTGGCTGGGGTCAAAGCCGTGATGACAGCGGCCGATCTCGTCGATTTTCCGCTCGGCAAACCAGTGATGGTCGGTATCGCCGACATGCGTTGGATCAGCCGATCGGTGATGGCGCGCGATAAGGCATTATTCGTCGGGCACCCGGTTGCCGCCGTCGCAGCAACCACGGCCAAAATTGCCGCCGCTGCCGCAAAGTTGATCGAAGTCGACTACGACGTATTGCCCTGGGTCATTGACGTCGACGCCGCCGCCGCGCCGGACGCACCAATTTTGCATCCACACATTCGCAGCCCAGGCGCCGGCACGGACACGCCTTCGAATATTGCCGCCAAGCTCGAACACAAGCTGGGCGACGCCGATGCCGGCTTTGCCCAAGCCGACGTTGTTATCGAGCGCAGTTTCAAAACCAAGCCAGTGCACCAAGGCTACATCGAGCCTCATGCTTGCCTGGTCAGCGTGACCCAGGAAGGCAACGCGACCATTTGGAGTAGCAGCCAGGGCCACTTCATGGTCCGGGCGATGAGCGCTCACCTGAGTGGCTTACCGCAAAGCGCAGTGCGCGCCATTCCGGCAGAAATTGGCGGTGGTTTCGGCGGCAAGACCGTCGTTTATCTGGAGCCAGTGGCCTTGGCACTGTCACGTAAATCCGGACACCCGGTAAAGATCATCATGTCGCGCCAGGACGAGTTCCACGCTGGCGGGCCAACATCAGGATCGTCAAGTACCGTCAAGATTGGTGCCACCAAGGATGGCCGGATAACCGCAGCTACAGCAACATTCCGATTGCAGGCCGGTGCGTTCCCCGGATCGCCAATCCGAGGTGCGGTCGGTTGCTGCTTCGCGCCGTACGACATCGCGAACGTACATGTGACAGGTTACGACGTCGTCTCCAACCGCCCAAAGGCTACCGCCTATCGCGCGCCCGGAGCACCGATCGGGGCGTATCCTGTCGAGTGCGTCATGGATGAACTTGCCGCAGCACTGAAAATGGACCCGCTGGCGTTCCGGTTAAAAAATGCCTCCAAGCAAGGAACGAAGGCTGCCTATGGGCCGACCTTTGGCCGCATCGGATTCGAGGAAACGCTACGCGCCGCAATCGAGCATCCCCACTATAGCGCACCACTTGGACCCAATCAGGGACGCGGTGTTGCAAGTGGCTTCTGGTTCAATGCGGGCGGTGAATCCAGTGCCCAACTCACGGTAAACGAAGATGGAACCGTGATTGTCGTCACAGGCCATCCCGACATCGGAGGCTTACGTGCCTCCATGATGAATATCACCGCCGAGTTGCTCGGCATTCACTACAGCCGCGTACAAGCTCTGATCGGTGATACCAACTCGGTTGGCTATAGCGCGCTCACTGGTGGCAGCCGCGCCACCTTTGCTGGCGGTATCGTCGTCACGAAATCAGCCGAACAGGTTATTGAGATCTTGCGTCAACGTGCGGCCAAGATCTGGAAGATCGACGTTGACGCGGTCGTCTGGGAAAATGGCCATGCTCGTCCTGCCGGCGACAATGCGGGCAAGTTTGAGCCATTATCGCTGGCTGATATTGCTGCCAAGGCGAGTGCTACTGGTGGGCCGATCAATGCGCGATCCTCGCTCAATACTGAAGGAGCGGCAGGCGGCTTCGGCACACATATTTGCGATGTTGAGGTTGATCGCGAAACGGGCCGGGTCTTGGTCACACGTTACACGGCCATTCAGGACGCCGGCCGCGCAATCCACCCGAGCTACGTCGAGGGCCAAATGCAAGGCGGCGTGGCACAGGGCATCGGCTGGGCGCTCAACGAGGAATATGTCTACAGCGCACAAGGCCGCGTCGATAACCCAGGCTTCCTCGATTACCGGATGCCAGTCGCGTCCGATCTGCCGATGCTCGACACGGTCATCATCGAGGTACCCAACGACAAACATCCGCAGGGCGTGCGGGGCGTGGGCGAGGTGCCGATCGTGCCACCTTTGGCTGCTGTCGCCAATGCAGTTCATAATGCCCTGGGTGTCCGCTATTATGAATTGCCAATGTCACCGCCGAAAATCCGTAAGTCACTCGAAGTCTAAGTGCCTCGTCGAGTTGGACGGTCCAACACATTGGGCCGAGACAGGTGCCAACGAGTACTAAGCTGAATTTGAACGGCAGGAGGGACCCCAATGAAGTTCATGATGTTTGAGACCACGAAGGGTTCGACGCTCGGATTGGTCGACGGGCAAAATGTGATTGAGCTCGCCGTGCTCGACACATCCCTGCCGAAAGATCTGCTGACCCTTATTCAGGCTGGCCCCGCGGCACTTGCCACTGTCAAAGTCGCTGCCGCGAAGGCGTCAGCCACGGCGAAACATCCGCTTGCAAGCGTAAAGCCTGCACTTCCTATCGCCCATCCACCGAAGTTCATCTGCGTCGGCCTCAACTATCTCGAGCATGCAAAGGAAGGAGGCCACGCGCCACCCACATACCCATCCTTTTTTGCACGCTACGATCGATCGCTCGTCGCCGCTGGCCAACCAGTGATCCGTCCGAAAATTTCCAACCAACTCGATTACGAGTGCGAACTCACCATCGTTATCGGCAAAGGCGGCCGCAACATTTCCGAAGCAAACGCGCTTGAGCACGTCTTCGGCTACACTCTTTTCAATGACGTGTCGGTCCGCGATTTTCAGCGTAAGACTTCGCAATGGCTTGCCGGCAAGAACTTCGACGCGACAGGTCCGCTCGGACCGGTGGTCGTGACCGCGGACGAATTACCGCCGGGCGCCTCCGGCCTCAACATCATGACGCGCGTCAACGGCCAGACCATGCAGTCGTCGAACACGAGCGACATGATTTTTTCGACGGCGAAGTGCATTTCCATCCTGTCGGAAATCATGACGCTGGAACCTGGTGATCTGATCGCCACCGGCACACCGTCGGGCGTCGCACATGCCCGTAAGCCACCGGCCTGGATGAAGGGTGGCGATGTCGTCGAAGTCGAGGTCGAGCGCATTGGGATACTCAGCAACCCGATCGTCGACGGCGACTGATCCGACCAGGCATCAAGACAATTGAAACCGTTCGAACCGATGCAGCTCATCCTCGATTTGCCGTTTGAGCGAGCGCGATTGCCGGCGATCGATCCACGTCCATTCTTGCACGAGTAGCTCGCGCCGCTGCCGATCGGCCTTGAGATCGATGGCGGCAACGATCTGATCGCCAATGAGCACCGGCAACGAAAAGTAGCCGAACACCCGCTTCTCCTTCGGCACATAAGCCTCGAAGCGGTGTTCGTAGTCAAAGAATAGGCGAAGTCTTTTTCGTTGGATCACGAGTGGATCGAACGGCGATAGGATGTGGACCAACTCCTCATCCAGCTGATAGTTCTGCTGCAACGCCTGCGGTTCGATCCAGTGTTGAACCGCCTCTGCCTCCGCAATCACCGCCGGTACAAGTGACTTGCCCCGCACGCGCTTGTCGATCAACTTGCGCATCGCATCCTTGCGTTTGGCATCGAGGTGGCAAATCGAATCCAGGCTCACGAGCCCCTGTGCGCGCAGTGCCCGATCGAGTAAATAATTCAATATCTCGGGCTCGGTTGCGGCCTTCGGTGGCGTCTCCCATCCAAAGTGGCGATCCACCAAATCATAGGATTTCAGCATGCCGGTCCGGGCGCTTATCGTGAGTGCGCCAGCGTGAAAGGCCAACTGCAACGCACGGCGCGATGGTTTGCGGCTGGCCCAGGCATGGTCTTTCTCGACGAGCACGTCATCATCGATGTCGCGGATCGATAACGCGCCGGTCTCTCGAACAAGCCTCAGAACCTTACGCAGATCGTCTTTGGTAACCGACTTGAACCACGCACCGGGTGATGATCGGTGAACCTTCATCGCCGCGATAAAATACCGAAAGTCACGTACCGGCACGTATGAAAGCGCGTGTGTCCAATACTCGAACACCGTCTTGTCGATCTGCTGTGCCTTGTGCAGATCTCCACGCGTGTAGTTCGGAATGCGCGTAAAGAGGATGTGGTGATGGCATCGCTCGATCACATTGATAGTATCGATTTGCACATACCCCAGGTGCTCGATTGCAAGTCGCGTTGCCTCGGAATGTTCGCCGAACGGTGCACGAGTATCCAGCCGTTGGGCATGGAGCCAGATCTGCCGTGCACGACCCTTCGTAATCTGATGCATTGGAATTGCAGTGTTCGTACTTCGCGATACCATTATTTAGAACGCTTCATTTGAGGCCAATAGCCGTCGCGGATTGACGGATGTCCGGGAGCGTGCACAAATCGTGCGATGCCCCGGCCGCACCTCGTTGCGGAAGGCGCGACGCCGTAGGGGAACAGTTTGTGAGCCGCAATACAACCCGATTAAAGCATGTCCTTGCCCGGCGCGAGGCAACGATCGTTCCGGGAGCAGCCAACGCACTATTCGCCAGGGTCATCGAGGATATCGGCTACGAGGTGGTGTATGTCACGGGCGCTGGTATAGCCAATATGCATCTGGGCGCACCCGACATCGGCCTGACGACACTCACCGAGATCGCGAACACCGTCGCGGCCATATCCGACGCCGTCGATCTGCCACTTCTGGTCGATGCCGATACAGGTTTTGGCAATGCATTGAATATGCGGCGAACCGTTCAAGTGCTGGAGCGCGCAGGTGCCGCCGGTATTCAAATTGAAGATCAGGTTTTCCCTAAAAAATGTGGTCACTTCACAGGCAAGGGCGTGATCCCGATCGCCGAGATGGTGCAGAAAATCCGAGCCGCCGTCGACGCACGCCGTGATGGCGATTTCCAAATCGTGGCTCGCACCGACGCACGCGCTATCGAGGGCCTGGATTCAGCGATCGATCGAGCACGCGCAATGATCGAGGCGGGTGCGGATGCGACCTTCGTCGAGGCACCACTGAACGAGGCAGAGTTGGGCCGGATTGCGCGCGATCTGCCGGTACCGCAAATCGCCAACATGGTATTCGGTGGCCTTACGCCCGAGATCGGACGCGCCAAACTGAGCGCTATGGGCTTCGGCATCGTGCTTTATGCCAATGCATCTTTGCAGGCAGCACTGAAGGCAAACCAGGAAGTCCTCGGCGCCCTCAAGCGCGATGGCTCACTGGCAGCTGTAGCAAACCAGCTCGCCGACTTTGGCGAACGCCAGCGGGCCGTTGCAAAAGACCGTTACGATGCGCTTGAGGCGCGCTACAAAACCGATGAAGCCGAGACGCGACCACCGGTTGCTGGCCCCCGTGCGGGAGGCAAATCATGACCACAACCCGCCGCCCGTGGGACGGCATCATTTCTGACGAGGAAAAGCGCGCCTATGGAGCCGCGGGTTTCGGCCGCAAAACCGGCCTTGGTACAAGGCCAGCGCTGTTGATCATCGATGTGCAGTACCGGACCGTCGGTTCCACGCCGTTGCCATTCTGGGAGGCAATCAAAGAATTTCCAACAGCGTGCGGCCAAGTTGGCTGGGACGCGGTCGGTAATATCGAAAAGCTGCTCGGTTTATTCCGCAATAAAGGATGGCCGGTTCTCTACCCTTACGTTTCCCCGAAAGAAACCTTCGACAAGGGCCGTCTCGCCGACAAGGTTCCCGCAATCATGAACATCGCCAGCCACGGCTATGACTTCGTGGCCGGGATCGCGCCTCGTGAGGGTGACATACTGCTACCGAAGAAACATCCGAGCGCATTTTTCGGAACACCACTGGCGAGCTATCTGATCAACAGCGGCGCCGACACGATTGTTGTAACGGGCTGCACGACATCGGGCTGTGTCCGAGGCAGCGTGGTCGACGGCTTTGCCTACAACTTCCGGGTCGCAGTGCCACACGATGCGGTTTACGATCGCAGCGCGACATCACACGCGGTCAACCTATTCGACATGTCGGAAAAGTATGCCGACGTCAGCAGCACCGAGGAGCTCATGAAAGCACTCGAAACCGTCGCTGCCACGCCCACTGACAAAACCGATTGATCGATAAAAAAAGAGAACCCGTTAGGAGGCTAAATTCCATGCTTGAAGTACGCCAACCAGTGTCACGCAGACGCGCGCTAGCAGCACTGTCAGCCGTCGGAATTATGGCTACTGCTACAGGCTCAGCATTTGCCCAAGCGCCGGCGGCCTACAAATTCGGACTGGCGATGCCACTCTCGGGTTCGCAGGCTTTGTACGGCGCCGACCAAGTGAAGGCAGCGCAGTGGGCCGTCGATGCCATTAATGCCAAAGGTGGGATTAACGGCAAGAAGTTCGAGATGATAACGCTGGATACGCAAGCAGACCCGCAGGTCGGTATCAACGCCGTCAATCGCATGATCAGCGTCGATAAAGTGCCGGTCTTCATCACGGCCTGGTCGTCGGTGGTTCGCGCTGTGGCACCGATCGCCAATGACAATAAGATCGTCGAGTTATCCGTTGGCGCGAATTCACCGGACATCGCCAAGCTCGGCGATTACGTCTACACGACGTTCCCGCTTGCCGATGTCGATGTCGCGGCCGTTGCCAAGTACGCCGCGACGAAGATGGGCGCCAAGAAATCAGCGGTGCTCTACATCAACAACGATACCGGCATCGTTGCCGCCCAAGTCTACAGAGACAGCTTCACGAAGGCCGGCGGCCAAGTCGTCGCCTACGAAGCGTATGATCCAAAGGCCACCGACTTCACCGGCGCTTTGCTCAAAATCCGCGCGGCAGCACCTGACGTCATTCACTTGCATGGCCTCGTTGGCGACATGCCGCAAGTCGCAGCCCAGATGCGGCAACTCGGTCTCAACCAACCGATCACGTCGTACTCTGGCCTCTATAACCCGAAGGTGATCGAGCAGCTCGGCAAAGCATCCGAGGGCATCATCGCGACCTCGCTAGCACCTGGCGTCGGCGACCTGCCAGCCGTCGCCACCTATGTCGAACGGTGGAAAAAGGAAGTGGGCCGTGAGCCGAACGGTCTGCCGTACACGCAGTATCTGCATGATGCGCCGTACATGGTTGCCGCTATTTTCAGCTCCATGGACAAAAAGGGTCTTGCACCGACGGGTGAGAACTTCCGCAAAGAAATGCTGGCCATTGGCACGTTTGACCTGCCGCTAACCGGCCCGGTGACCGTCTCCGACAGCCACACTGTTTCCAAACCGGTGTATCTGGTCGAGATCAAGGACGGGAAGTGGACCCCTAAGGACATCGTGAAGTAGAGCGTCCCAACAGTTCGACGAGCAGCGAGATTCTGACGGTCGCTGCTCGTTTCCGATTCTAACCAATGGCAAACTCGATGCTGGCTTGGACCACCATAGCGCAGATCCTTTGGACGTCGCTGGCGACGGCCAGTTATTATGTGCTTTTTGCCGTAGCATTTTCTTTGGTCCTCAAAGTCAACGGCGTCTTCAACTTCGCGCAAGCGGGCCTGATGACGATCGCGTTTTACGCAGCTCACGCGTCGGTCGCCTTGCTTGGGCTTGGTGGACCAGCAGCATTCGCCATAGCTTTGGTAGCGACGCTGGCTAGCGCATGGGCGCTGGAGCGATTCGGTTTCGCGCAGCTTCGGTCCAGCAACGCCTCGCCGATGTTCATATTCATTTTTACCATCGTGATCTCGGAGTTCATCGCCTATGTGGCGATGCTGATCTTCGGCACATGGCCACAGACCGTGTTTCCGCAATTGTTCTGGCCAGTGACGCTCGTTGGTGAAATCGCCATCAGCGCATGGGACGTACCGGCACTGGCAACCGCCATTGCATCGCTGAGCGCGCTCTGGCTGTTCCTCAATTTCAGCCGATGGGGCCAGTTCATGGTCGCCGTCGCAGACAACGCGAGCCTCGCTGAACTTTACGGAATCAATCGGCAGCGTGTCTTCATGCTGACGATGCTGATCGCCGCCGCATTGATCACCGCCGGTATGTTCCTTTACGGCACACGTGCGCAAGTGCAGCCGCTGACCGGGCTCGAGATGATGTTGTTTGCAGCGCTCGCAACGATCCTCGGCGGCATCGGCCGGATCTGGGGCGCGGGCATCGCCGCCGTGTTGCTGGGCGTGGTGCAGAACGCCAGCATCCTGGTTATTCCGTCCGAGTGGCAAGGCTTCTTGCTCTACGTGTTCCTATTCGTGGCGATCATATTCTTTCCACAAGGCATTCGTCTTCCCGCGCGGCGCAAGGCTCTGGTTCGCACGGGACCGGCATTGCCTCGACCTCTCGAAACTCCAACGTCGACGGGTTGAGGCAACGCCATGGACTATCTCTATTCCGTTGCCATTCTGGTGGGTCTCTTCGTCATCTTGGCGTCGAGCTTCAATCTTGTGATCGGCTATGGCGGCCTGATTTCGATTGCTCACCCGATCTTCTATGGCTTAGGCGCTTACACTTCAGCGTTGCTCGCGCGCGATCTTGGTGTCCCCGTGCCTTTCGCGATACTTTCGGGCGCACTGGTTGCAACCGTCTTGTCGATCGCACTCGCATTGCCAGCGCTGCGAATATCAGGCGACTATCTGTTGATCGCTAGTATCGGCTTTCAACTCGGCATGATCGAGCTGATCAAGAACTTGCGGTTTACCGGCGGCGCGAGCGGCATTTCGGGAATTCCAGCGTTTCTTGTCCCAACTTTCGGACGAGGTGCCTACGTAGCACTCGTGCTCGCCACCGCCGCCGCAGTCGTCTTTCTGGTCAGATGGATTGCGCATAGCGACTATGGCCGGGCAATCAGCGCGATGCGCGACGACGAGTTGGCATTCCAGGCTCTCGGTCGCGATGCCAAATGGATCAAGGTGTCGATCTTTGCGCTCGGCTCGGGAATAGCCGGATTTGCTGGTGGCCTTTACGCGCATTACTTCCGCTTTGTCACCGCCGAGCAGTTCGAAATCCTGATGTCCTCGGCGATGCTGACGATGGTCGTTGTCGGTGGATTGCGTACGCCGTGGGGACCGGTGCTAGGTGCGATCCTGCTGCAAATATTGCCACAAGCCATCACCTTCCTGAATTTACCGCCAGTTCTGCTCGGCCCCCTTCAGGGGTTGTTGTTCACAGGGCTGGTTCTTATTTTCATGTTCTTGAGGCCCGGTGGCCTGATCAAGGCCGGCGATACGTGGACCGCGCGCTCGACCCGACCGCGCGGGAGCCTCTGACATGCTGGAAATCAAGGGGCTCAATAAGAGCTTTGGCGGTATCGTGGTCGCGGATCAAATCGATCTGGTCATGCGCCCGGGCCGGATCCTCGGCTTGATCGGTCCGAACGGCGCCGGCAAGACATCGCTGTTTAATCTCGTGTCCGGCGTATTCCCAGCCGACTCTGGAACCGTCACGCTCGACACGCAGCCTCTCGATCGTCTGGCGCTGCATGAGCGAGCCCGCCTTGGTCTCTCGCGCACGTGGCAGCATGTCCGGTTGTTTCCCTCGCTTTCGGTGCTGGACAACCTGCTCATTGGCGCGCGCGACTACCCAGCGGAGTCGCTCGGCAACATGCTGTTCCGCTCGCGGCGCGTCAGCAGCGCGGCTGATGCCTCGCACGACAAAGCGCGCGCTCTGTTATCTCGCATGGGCCTTGCCGATAGCGCTACTAAATCGATTACCGACGTACCCTACGGACAGCAAAAACTGATCGGCGTTGCGCGTGCTTTGATGAACGACGCGCGGTGCCTCCTGCTCGACGAGCCGATGGCTGGCGTCGAGGGCCAGTCATACGAAAGCATGCAGACAATCGTTCGGGAAGTGGCCGCATCGGGTGTTGCGGTCTGCGTCGTCGAACACAACGTCGCGTTCATTCGCGACCTGTGCGACGATGCGGTCTTCATGTTTCAAGGACGGATACTTGCGCGCGGCACTGTGCAGGATTTGATTGCTGATCCGCAACTCACCGAACTCTATTTTGGGCACTGAGACACACATGCTCGAAATCGAAAATCTATCGGCAGACTACGGCACGATGACCGCACTGTCGGACATTTCGTTTTCGCTCCACGACGGAGCGCGCCTTGGAATCTTTGGCCACAATGGAGCCGGTAAGACCACGCTGTTAAAATGCATCGTCGGCGCGCATACTCCGCAAGCAGGACGCATTTTGCATCAAGGCAAGCCCATCGTTTCGGGCAATGTCGCGAGCAACGTCCTTGGCGGCATCGCCTACGTACCACAGGGCCACAATGTCTTTCCAAATCTCACTGTCGAACAAAACCTGCGCATTTCAGGCTTGCAGTTCGACACCTCGTTTGCCTCACAAGTGTACGAGCTGTTCCCGATCTTGGACGGGCGGCGATCACAGGCCGCCGGGCTGATGAGTGGCGGTGAACAACAAATGCTGGCACTCGGCATGGCACTCATGACTAGGCCGAAATGGCTGTTGCTGGACGAGCCATGCACCGGCCTCGCCCCGATCATCATCGAGACCGTGATGAAGCGGCTGCGCGAGGTGAGCGACCGGTTCGGCACCGGATTGGTTATCGTCGAGCAAAACGTACCGGCAACGTTGAAGGTTATTGATCGCGCGATCATCATCAAAAGCGGACGCGTCGTGTTCGATGGGCCGGCCCGCGATCTCGAAGGCAAGAAAGACCTTTGGCAATGGTTCTAGTGTTGATTGACCAGAGGGCAATCGATGGCAAGTGATGTCGACGTTCTGGTCCTTGGAGCCGGCGCGTGCGGATTGTCAGCAGCAATTGCGGCGCACGATGCCGGCGTGTCCGTAGCGATTGTAGAAAAACGCGATCGGCCCGGTGGCAATTCTTCGTTATCAACGGGCTCGATCCCAGGCGCCGGCACCAGATTTCAACGGGATGCCGGCATCGAAGACTCTGCCAGCACACTCTATGCCGATCTAATGAGGATAGCGGGCGAAACAGATTGCCCGGCATTGGTCCGGCGGCTGTGCGAGCAATCCGCGCCAACGGTCGAGTGGCTGGTCGATCAAGTAGGCGCGCGACTTTCGCTGGTAACAGCGTACAAGCACGTTGGACACACCGTCGCTCGACTGCATGCTCCGGTGTCCAGGCGCGGCCAGGACCTGGTTGATGATCTATTACTAGCGGTCGAGCGTCGCGGCATTCCACTTGCTGTCGGCAATTGCGTGCAAGATTTGTTGTTCGAGGCCGGTGCTATCGTCGGTGCTCATATCGATTCGGGTTCCGGAAATGGCAGCACAACGCGTGCGCGGAAGACAATTCTCGCGGTCAATGGCTTCGCCGGCAATCCATCACTCGTCAAAAGGTTCTGTCCAGACATTGCGGGCGCCCAATACTTCGGGGCACTCGGATCGACCGGCGAGGCGATTGAGTGGGGCTGGAAGATTGGCGCCGCATTGTCCAATATCGGTGCCTATCAGGGATATGCCGCGGTTTCAGACCCTCATGGTGCACTGCTATCGTGGACCACGATCGAGAAAGGCGGTGTGATCGTCAATCGCGATGGTCATCGTTTTGGCGATGAGAGCGCAGGCTACTCGGGATTTACGCCAAATGTGCTGGCGCAGGCCGCCCCACGCTATGCGATCTTCGACCAAAAAATGTTCGATGTCGCAGCACAGGAAGAAGAGTTCATGGAACTCCATCGGCACGGCGGCTTCAAGAGCGCCGCCACACCGCACGCACTGGCCGTCGTGCTTGGCCTCAGTCCGGTGGCTGTCGAGACCACAATCGGCCAGGCCCAAGCCGCCGCCCGTCACCAACAACCTGATGCCTTTGGCCGTCGCGGCTTTGGCTTGGGCGCACTCGACGACAAACTATACGCGTGCCGCATCGTACCAGGACTTTTCCACACGCAAGGCGGTTTGGCAGTCGACATCGACGGCCGTGTCCTCGACCACAGTAATCGGCCGATCGCTAATTTGTTTGCTGGCGGAGGTGCCGCTGGTGGTCTCTCAGGCCGAACCGGCGCGGCCGGATACGCCTCCGGCAACGGACTTTTATCGGCCATCGCCCTGGGTCGCCTCGCAGGTGAAGCCGCCGCCAAGGAAATCCACGACGAACGTCGCGACACGTCATGAGGGTGTCGCGGCATTAGCCGATTCGGTCGCACTCGGTGTTAGCATCACCACTTTGCAAATTGGAGTTCGCCATGACAACCGTCGATCTTCTGCTGGAAGGTGGTGAAATCCTGTTGCCCGGCCAGGCCCCGGCCCGTGCCGGCATCGCGATCCGCGACGGCAAAATCGTTGGCATCTTCGAATCGACTGAAGGGGTCGACGCCCGCGAGCGCATCAACGTCAGCGGCTTGACAGTATTGCCCGGCGTCCTCGACGTGCATCTCCATCTTGGTCACGGCAAGGATATTTCCCGGCCGCGCGTGCCAGAAGACGCCGCGCAGGAAAGTGCTGCAGCAGCAACCGGCGGAATCACGACATTCATTCCTTACCTGATGGCGACCGAACCATTCGAGACGATCTTTGATGACGTTTGCGCCGTCACTCAGGCGGGATCGCGCATCGATTTCGGCTATCACTGCATCATTTCGACGGAAGCACAGTTGGCCGGCGTCGAGCGGTACGCGAAGGACTACGGCGCACCGTCGTTCAAAATTTTCATGAACAATCGCGGTGGCGAGGGTGCCCGGCTAGGCCTACCCGATATCGACGACGGATTTTTCTTCCGGTTGTGCGAGGCCGCCACGAAAGCACACGGTATCGTCTGTCCGCATCCGGAGAATATCGAAGTCTCGTGGGTGCTGCGCGACCGGCTGAAGGCGCTGGACCCGGAGGGCAAAGGTGGGCTCGCACACTGGAACGCTTCACGACCGCCGTTCGTCGAAGCCGACGCCGTCCAACGCGCCGGATTGCTGGCGCGAGCAGCGGATTGCCCGCTCTACATCGTGCACACCACCTCGGCGGAAGCGCTCGACGCGGCCAAACGCGCACGAGCTCTTGGGACTAAAGTTTCGGTTGAGACCTGTCCGCATTACCTGACGCACGACGTAGACTGGGCAGGCGGCGATACCGGCAAAATCAATCCACCACTGCGCATGAAAGCTGATCGAGAAGCACTTTGGCAGGGTATTGCCGATGGAACCATCGACACGATGGCGACCGACCATGTCCATCGCGACATCAGCGGCAAAACCGGTGGCATCTGGAACGCATCACCCGGCTGCCCAGGCCTTGAAACACTGCTGCCTGTCATGTTGACCGAAGGCTACCACAAGCGCGGTATCAAGCTCGCCCGCATTGTCGAACTCCTAGCCTTCAACCCCGCGCGCGAAATGGGGCTGTCGCATCGCAAAGGCCGCATCGCAATTGGCTACGACGCTGACCTCGCGGTGGTTGACCTCAATCGCGAGTGGACATTAGATCGAGCCGGAGTGGTCTCGTCGGCTGGGTACTCGATTTACGAAGGATGCAAATTCCAAGGCCAAGTCATCCATACTTTGGTTCGCGGAAAGCCGATTTTTCAAGACCGTAAATTAGCGACGGATGGCGTTGGTTGGGGACGCTATCTCCACCGCCACCTCGATCGAGCAGCTGCTGGCTAACGTTGGACCGTCACACCATGAACATTCGCGATGAACTCATCGATATCTTCACCAACCGGGCGACCGGCCAATATGGCCTGTCCGACGTGAACCAGCTTGAACATGCATTGCAATCTGCGGCCCTGGCCGAGAATGAAGGCGGCGATGCTGATCTAATTGTCGCAGCACTACTGCACGACGTCGGCCATATGATCCACAATTTGGGTGAGGACCCAGCGCTCGCAGGCATCGATGACACGCACGAAGATCTCGCGGCGGCTTGGTTACGTCCCCACTTCGGGCCGGCGGTAACAGAGCCAGTGCGGCTACATGTTCCGGCAAAGCGCTATTTGTGCGCAGCTGAGCCGGACTATTTCGGTAAACTCTCGGAGGATTCGGTACGCTCGCTGGCGCTGCAGGGTGGCCTGATGTCGCCTTCCGAAATGAAAGCATTCGAAGCTTTGCCCTACTGGAGGCAGGCGCTACATCTGCGGCGTATCGACGATATGGCTAAAGACCCCGACGCCCGGACACCTGCGTTTTCGTATTACCTCAGGTATATCGACCTGGCTCTGACGTCACCGAAGCAAATATCTTGAGAACGCTCCTCATCAAAGCGGCACACTAATGATTGCGCGCAGACCACCGATCGAACTTTGACCGAGTGCGATATCGCCGCCGTGGCTTCGCGCAATATCGCGCGCAATGGCCAATCCCAACCCGGTATTTCCTTCATCCTGATTGCGGGCGTGGTCCAACCGGTAGAACGGCTTGAAGACGTTGTCGCGCTCTTCCGGTGGAATACCGGGCCCGTTGTCGTCAACCTCGATGCGGAGCCAATTGCGCTCGGTTGCCGCGCGGATCACGATCTGATCGCCGAAGCGGGCTGCATTGCTAACCAGGTTCGTGATGGCCCGTTTGAAAGCTTGCCTCTTCAGCGGCAACACCAAGTCGGCCTTCCGTTTGCGCAACTTGAGATCCACGGTTCTGCCGTGAACCAGCATTTCGTCCGTCACCTCTTCCAGCAGTTCACGCAAATTCGTCGGCTTCGCCTCCTCGCCGCCGTCACCGCGGGTGAAGGCAAGATAGTCTTCCAGCATATGCTGCATCTCGTTGACGTCGGCTCGCAACGCACCGATCTCCGGTCGATTGCCGAGTAAAGCCAACTGCAACTTGAAGCGCGTGAGGATGGTCCGCAAATCATGACTGACGCCCGCGAGCATCGTGGTACGCTGATCGACATGCGTTTTGATGCGATCGCGCATCTCAAGAAATGCCTGTGCCGCCTGACGAACCTCTCGTGCTCCCCGTGGTCGAAACTCATCGTCGATTGGCCGTCCTTTTCCGAAGGCGTCCGCCGCCTCGGCCAACCGCAGAATCGGACGAATTTGATTGCGCAGAAATAGGATCGCCAACGTCAGCAGGATGACCGACGATCCCACCATATACGCCATGAAGATATCGGAGTTAGACGCGTAGGTCTGACTGCGGGTCGCGATAAACCGCAAGGTTGCCGTCTTGAGCTTTACTTTGATTTCGACCAGTTTCGAATTACCGACCGTATCGATCCAAAACGGTTGCTTGATCTGCTTGCGCAACTCGGTTGACAGCGCACGGTCGAGAACCGCGAAAAACGGACGCGGTTGCGCCGGTGGCAGATCAGCCGGCGGAAGTACCTGCATAGATAGATTCAATCGATCCCGCGCCATATCGATCAAGCGGACATAGTCATCTTCACGGTTGTAGTCCTGATACACATCGATCAGAGCAGCTACGTCGCGAACGGTAGCTTCGGACAAGCGTCGCGTCACCGCGTTCCAGTGGCGTTCCATGAAAACGAAAGCAACAACACCCTCGAGCAGCACGATGGGTGCAATGATGATAATCAACGCGCGCGCATACAAGCCTTTCGGCACCAGCTCTCCGAGGATCGCGACCGCACGGCTGCGCATCCGCTCGCCGAGGTCTTTGGCGCGCGACCAACCAGCGGATTCTTCTCGTTCGCGTAATGGATCGCGGGCGGCGACCATGATTGGTTGGTTTTCCTTTCAACTCGAGGCCCATTGCCCCATCTCGACGCACATCAGTCCGTATACAGGATGTAACCTTTGCCGCGTACGGTCTGAAGGTATACCGGGTTCGACGGATCCATCTCGATCTTGCGGCGCAGACGATTGATTTGCACGTCAATTGCCCGTTCGCTGCCGGTGCTCTCGTCGGCCGCGAGCTCGTGGCGTGCAACTGGGAGACCGGCCCGCTGAGCAAATTGGCGCAACAAATCGCGTTCACGCTCGGTGAGCTTGATCGTCTCGTCACCGCGTTTCAACTCACCGCGCGCGATATGGAAATTGAACTCGCCCATTACGATTTCGTCGGCAGCCGGCTCAGCCGCCCGGCCTCGGCGTAAAATGTTCTTCAGCCGCAATAATAGTTCTCGCGGCTCGAACGGCTTAGGCAGGTAATCATCGACACCCGCTTCCAGACCTTCGATCCGATGTTCGGCATCCGACAACGCGGTCAGCATGCATATCGGAACGTGCGACATCTGTTTCAGGTCGCGGGCCAACGATATTCCGTTTTCACCGGGCATCATGACATCGAGGATAACGAGATCAAATGAGAGGCCACGCATAGCAGCACGCGCCGCAATTGCATCGTTCGCCGGTGTTACCCGGAACCCATTTTCGACCAGATAACGGGACAGCAAATCGCGAATGCGGTGATCATCGTCGACCACGAGCACGTGCGGTGCATTGTCCGGTAGCGGATCGCAACGCGGACGTTCGGGAGTGACTGCCATAATATTTCCCTCCATCCTTAACCTTCAGATACGAGCCGCATTGGCCCTAATGCGATTACGCCTTCGAACCCACCACGGGGTCCGAGTTGGTTGACAATCGAACCCCAGCATTGGCAAGCGATTGTTCGATACCCGATCGATTGCCCGGCGTCGTCAGTGCCAATAAAAACTGCAGTGCGGCCGCCTGCGCTTTGGGTTCGATTTCATCAAGCGCCCCGGCAATCCGTCTTGTCTGCAATGCCCTCAATTGTTCAGCCAGCTTGCGTCCAGCCGGT
The DNA here is from genome assembly GCA_031367505.1 of Hyphomicrobiaceae bacterium. Classification (GTDB taxonomy): domain Bacteria; phylum Pseudomonadota; class Alphaproteobacteria; order Rhizobiales; family Hyphomicrobiaceae; genus JAKFWF01. The sequence continues at coordinate 45,390 of JANLPY010000148.1, forward strand.
GTCGGATAAAGCCGGCGTTCGCGCCGGTCGGCCTCGCCTGCTTCCTGCTGGATGAAGCCGCGATCGACGAGCTGTTTCAATACCCGCGCCAAGCTCTGTTTGGTGATCTTCAAGATTTCGAGCAGATCAGCCACACGCAAGCCCGGCCGCCACGTCACGAAGTGCAAAACCCGATGATGCGCCCGGCCAAAGTCAAACTGCTTCAATGCCGCATCAGACTCCCCCGTGAAGTCGCGATACGCAAAGAAAATCAACTCGACAACCGACGTCAAGCGCTCGAGATCGGTCTCGATGCGGCCGGCCGGCTGTGACGCCAAGGTGCTGGCCCTACCGGTTGCTGAATTTATGTCAGTCATGTTGACTAATTAGGAGGCGGTTGTTACCCGTGGCAAGTCATTAATTATGAGCAAAAATGACCGGTGCGTAGGTCTGCTATAGCCTCGGCACCCGGCACACCGAGGAAATACCATGGCCGACCTGATCCCTTTCGATGACCGCGATGGCTTTATCTGGATGAATGGCAAGGTCATCCCATGGCGCGAGGCGAAGCTTCACGTGCTCTCGCACGGTCTGCACTATGGCTCCTGCGTGTTCGAGGGCGAACGCGCCTACGGTGGCAAAATCTTCAAAACCACCGAGCATTCGGAGCGATTTCGCGTCTCCGGCCGACTGCTCGATTTCGAGATCCCCTACTCGGTAGCGGAGCTTGACGCAGCTAAGGCCGAGGTTCTCAAACTCAACGGCGGTGGCGATCAATACGTTCGCCCGGTTGCCTGGCGCGGCAGCGAGATGATGGCGGTTTCGGCTCAACACAACAAAATTCACACCGCAATTGCGACCTGGAGCTGGCCGTCGATGTTCGACCCGGCGACCAAGATGCGCGGTATCCGCCTCGACATCGCCGACTATCGCCGCCCCGACCCCGCTTGCGCACCCGTCCACTCGAAGGCCGCTGGCCTGTACATGATCTGCACCATCTCGAAGATGCGCGCCGAGAACAAAGGCTTCGCCGACGCGTTGATGTATGACTGGCAGGGCCGCGTCGCCGAGTGCACAGGCGCCAATGTGTTCTTCATCAAGGATGGTGCACTGCACACGCCAATCGCCGACTGCTTCTTGAACGGACTAACCCGCCAGACCGTTATCGAAATCGCCAAAAAGATGGGAATGGGCGTTGTCGAACGACGCATCATGCCCGACGAATTACCGAGCTTTACCGAGTGCTTCATCGTCGGCACGGCGGCCGAGGTCACGCCTGTCAGCCAGATCGGGCCGCACCAATATCAGCCCGGCCGCCACTCGGAAGCGCTGATGAATGCATATAGCGCCGCTGTGAACCCCCAGTAAATCAAAAGGGCAGCCTGCCATGATCCATGTTCTAGCAACGATTACCACCCAACCCGGCATGCGTGACAAAGTGCTGGCGGCCTTTCATGCCAACATGCCAGCCGTCCATGCGGAAGAAGGGTGTATCGAATATGGCCCGGCGATCGATGCGCCCGGCATCGGTGCGATCCAAACCAAGCTTGGCCCCGATACGTTCGTCGTGATCGAGAAATGGTCGAGCGCCGAAACGTTGGCAGCCCATGCTGCGTCCCCGCACATGGCGGCGTACGGCGCCAAGGTCAAAGACATGGTCGCCTCGCGCGTGATCAACGTGTTGTCACCTGGGTGAGATTTCGGGCGGTCAACTGTCCTGAATAAAGGAAGATCAGTCCATGGACCGCCCCGTCGACATCGGCCACTCGGTTTGCCCGCATGATTGTCCGTCAACGTGCGCACTCGAGGTTGAGTTACTACCAGATGGCCGCATCGGCCGGGTACGTGGTGCCAAGGACAACAGCTACACCGACGGCGTGATTTGCGCGAAAGTGGCGCGCTATTCCGAGCGTATCCATCATCCCAACCGGTTGATGCATCCCCTTCGCCGCAAGGGACCCAAGGGTTCGAAAGATTTCGAGCGCATCTCCTGGGACGACGCTCTCGATATCACCGCCGCGGCGATGCTGAAGGCTGAAGCTCAATATGGTCCGGAAGCGGTGTGGCCGTACTATTTCGCCGGCACCATGGGCTTAGTGATGCGCGACGGCATCAATCGCTTGCGCCACGCGAAACGCTACTCGCAGCAGTTTTCGTCGATCTGCACCACACTGGCCTGGGCTGGATATATTGCAGGTACAGGCAAACTGGCTGGCCCCGATCCGCGCGAGATGGCCAAGGCCGATGTGGTGGTGATTTGGGGCACCAACCCGGTCAACACCCAGGTCAACGTGATGACACACGCCATCAAGGCCCGCAAGGAACGCGGGGCCAAGATCGTTGCTATCGACATTTACCAAAACGGCACCATGGACCAAGCCGACATGGCATTGTGTCTGCGGCCAGGCACCGATGGTGCGCTTGCCTGCGCGGTGATGCACATCCTATTCCGCGATGGTCATGCCAACTGGCCGTACATGGAGCAGTTCACCGATTGCCCGCGCGAACTCGAAGCGCACTTGAAATCGCGCACGCCTGAGTGGGCCTCCGCCATTACCGGCTTGAAGGTGGAGGAAATCGAGGCCTTTGCGAAACTCGTCGGCACCACGCCGAAAACATACTTCCGGCTCGGCTATGGCTTCTCACGCCAGCGCAACGGTGCGCACAACATGCACGCGGCGAGCTGCATCGCGTCCGTTACGGGCGCCTGGTTGCACGAAGGCGGCGGCGCATTCCACAACAACGGCGCGATCTACAATTGGGACAAGTCGCTGATCGAAGGCCACGACGCGCGCGACGATAGTGTCCGCATGCTCGACATGAGCCGGATCGGTCCGATCCTTTGCGGCGACCCTCAAGATATCAAAGACGGTCCGCCCGTTACAGCACTGTTCATCCAGAATATGAACCCGGTGCAGGTGGCGCCTGAGCAGCGCAAGGTCAAGGCCGGCTTCATGCGCGAAGATTTGTTCGTGTGCACGCATGAGCAGTTCATGACGGCAACCGCCGAAATGTCGGACATCGTATTGCCGGCGACGATGTTCCTCGAACACGACGACGTCTACCAGGGTGGCGGCCATCAACACATTCTGCTCGGACCAAAGTTGATGGACGTGCCGGGCGAATGCCGCTCGAACCATGACGTACTCGCTGGTTTGGCAAAGCGCGTCGGCGCCAAGCATCGCGGTTTTGAGATGACGCCGCGCGCGTTGATTGATGAAACTCTGCGCAAGTCCGGCTGGGGCTCGCTCGAAGCACTCGAAAAAGCGAAGTGGATCGACTGCCAGCCAGACTTCGAAACCTCGCATTACGCCAAAGGCTTCGCTTATCCGGACGGCAAATTCCGCTTCAAGCCCGATTGGCCGAACGTGCCTGCAGGCCGCAAGCATGACTGGGGCATTGCGCATCTCGTGCCCTCGCTCCCCGACCATTGGGACGTCAACGAGAAGGTCGACACGAAACATCCCTTCAAGCTTGCGACATCGCCAGCGCGCAACTACCTCAACTCGTCGTTCAACGAGATGCCGACCAGCCGCGCGCGCGAGGGTCGTCCCCGGGCCAAAATCAATCCGGCCGATCTGACGAAGCTGGGGATTGCCGATGGCGACAAGATCCGCATGGGCAACGAACGCGGCGAAATCTTGCTGCATGCGGAACGTTTCGATGGCGTACAGCCCGGCGTCGTCATCGTCGAAGCGATCCCGCCGAACAGCCAGTTCGAGGGCGGCGAAGGCATCAACACGCTGACGAGTGCGTTCCAAGCCGCCCCATTCGGCGGCGCCGCTTTCCATGACAACCACTGCTGGATCAGGCTCGCGTGAAGCGCGCCTTTATCGCAGCCGGATCAGGATTACGCCCACCGCCACCATGAAGGCGGCAACGATACGGGCGGGTAGGATCGGTTCGCGCAGCACGACAATGCCGATAAGGGCTGCGAACAGCACGCTGGTCTCGCGCAAGGCTGCAACCAGGGCAATCGGCGCAACCGTCATCGCCCAAATCGCGATCCAGTAAGCGGCAGCTGAAAGTCCGCCTCCGACGAGGACCAATTTCCAATCCGACTTCATGCCGGCCTTGAATGCGGCTGGAAACAGCAGCAGACCATATGCAGCCATCATCAAGCCATCGAGCACGAACAACCAACCGGCGTAGGAATGCGCAGAGCCTGCCAACTTGGCACCCAGCGCATCGATGAGCGTGTAAGTCGTAATCGACATTGCCGTAAGCAGCGCGAAGCCGATGGATCTGAGGTTAGGTGGCGTTGCATTCCGACCCCACCGAAGTGACAGTACCATAACGCCGGCGGCCAAAACGCCCACACCAAGCCAGCCTTTCGAACCCAATTCTTGGCCAACAAGCAGATATGCGCCGATTGCCGTCATGAGCGGAGCCGAGCCGCGCGCAATCGGATAAACCAGTCCTAAATCACCCGTTTTATATGCCTCGGCGAGCGTCGAATAATAAAACAGGTGCACGAACAACGAGCCGAAGATGTAGGGCCACGCTACCGCCGGCGGCCAACCGACGAACGGCATCACCGGCAATACGACTATACCGCAGCCAACCGAAATCAGTGAGATCGCGACAATCGGTTCGAGCCTCAACTTGAGCAGGGCGTTCCAGCTCGCGTGGCAAGCCGCAGCCAATAGCACCGCACCAAAAACGATTGGATCCATTGTGGCGTTCGGCTCCCCCTCGGCGCGATCTTCGGCGCGCGGTACTTCACGCACGGTCGACGGCGCATCCCGATCGTGCTTGATACGGCTTCCCGCCGCAACCAATCCCCTATGACATGACCCGAACCATCCGCACTATATTGCTTGGCTTGACCGTGCTGTGCCTTGCACCAAACGCTGCCTCTGCGCAGCGGGTGGCGCGAGATCCAGCAATTGAAGCCCGTATCAACGCGTTGCTGGCGCGGATGACGTTGGCAGAGAAGATCGGCCAACTGAACCTTATTGCGCGCGATGAACGCACCAATCTGCAGATGGAAGCCGTAAAATCCGGCCGCTCGGGCGCCATCATGAACGTTGTGAAGCCGGATGAAATTCGTGACTTTCGGGCAGCTGCCCGTCAAACGCGCCTCGGTTTGCCGCTAATTATCGGTCTCGATGCTGTGCACAGTTTTCGCATCACGCATCCGGTTCCGCTCGCCTGGGCCGCGACTTGGAACGCGACGCAAATTGAGAAATCGGCGGAAATGGTCGCCCGCGAGGCCGCAAACGCTGGCATCAATTGGACCTTCGCGCCGATGGTCGATCTATCCCGCGATCCGCGATGGGGACGCGTTATCGAAGGCGCCGGCGAGGACGCTCACCTGGGATCGATTGTGGCTGCCGCGCGTACCCGCGGTTATCACCGAGGCGGCCTCGCGGTATCGGTCAAACATTACGTCGGCTACGGCGGCGTCGAGGCCGGCCGCGACTACGGCGACGCACCAATCCCGGCGAGCGAGTTGTTTGATCGGCATCTCCCACCTTTCAAGGCCGCGATCGATGTTGGCGCAGAAATCGTGATGGCGGCATTCAACACCGTGAACGGCTCCCCCGCCTCAGCCGACCGCCGCTTACTGACCGACATTCTACGAAACCGCTGGGGGTTCGACGGGTTCGTTACTTCCGACTTTGACGCGATCGGCAATTTGATGAATCACGGTATCGCGCGCGATACGGCCGAAGCGGCGCGCCGCGCGATCCTCGCCGGTATGGATATGGATATGGTCGGCGAGCATTTCTCGCGCCATCTGGCAGTCGAAGTACAAGCCGGACGCGTCCCCCTCGGCGTCATCAACGAAGCCGCCCGCCGCGTGTTGCGCGTAAAATTCCGCATGGGATTGTTCGATCGAGCGACTGACGCACCGTTCCCAACCCTGCCCGATCAGGCCGAGGTGCGGCGAATCGCACGCGAGACCGCACGTCAATCATTTGTTCTCCTGAAGAACAACGACCGAACACTTCCAATCACCTTGGCAACCAAACGGATCGCCGTCATCGGTGCGTCCGCCGATACCGAATACGATCAGTCGTGGTTGAAGGCGTCGGGCGAGGTGAGCCCACAAACATCAACGCTGTTGAAGGAGATGCGGACACGTCTGGGTGCCGGTCAAACCCTCGATTATGCGAAGGGCTTCGACACTCACTGCGGCAAGGCATTCGCCGATTTACCGCAGGCCATCGCTACCGCCCGCAACGCCGATCTGATCGTCTTGGTTTTGATGGAGGATTGCGAGAACCAAGGCGAAGGCACGTCACGGACTAAACTCGACCTGTCGGGCGTCCAGCAGCAGATGCTCGAAGCATTGGCCGCCACCGGCAAACCGATCGCAATCGTGCTTGGTACCGGCCGGCCGCTCGTGTTGTCGGCAGCGGACCCGTTGACATCGGCGATCCTCGTCACCTGGCATCCAGGCACCGAAGGCGCGGCAGCCATCGCCGAAATCTTGTTCGGTGAGGTCTCGCCATCGGGGAAATTACCGATGGGCTTCCCCCGTTCAGTAGGCCAACTGCCGATGTCCTATGATCAGCTTCCAACCAGCCGGCCAACCTCTTCGGATCGCTACACGGCCCGATACATCGATGAAGAAGTGACCTCACTTTACCCTTTTGGTTGGGGATTGAGCTACGCCGCGTTTACCTATCGCGATCTTTCAATCTTGAAAACGAAGGTGAACACAGATGGTACCGTCGAAGTTGCCGTATCGGTGACGAACACAGGCACGGCTACCGCCCAAGAGGTCGTCCAACTCTATGTCCGCCAATTGGTTGCCAGCCGGAGCCGGCCAATGCGGCTGCTCAAAAGTTTCGCTAAGGAAGCGATTGAGCCCGGCAAGACCAAGACGATCAAGTTCAAAGTCCGCGCGTCCGAGCTTGGATTTCACGACGATACCGGGCGGCACATTGTCGAGCCCGGCCCGTTCGAAGTTTACGTCGGCGGCGATTCAACGGCAAAGCTTTCGGCGAAATTCGAGCTGATCAAGGCCCCTTAGCCGATCGATCAAGCCACGTCGTATTTCTCCACGGTCTGCTCGATCGCCCCAAAGATCGAATGGCCACGTTGGTTCTTCATTTCGATCCGGATCGTATCGCCGAATTTCATGAACGGCGTAACCGGCTTGCCGCTGTTGATTGTCTCGATCATCCTTAGTTCGGCGATGCAGGCATAACCGTTGCCGCCATCTGCGACTGTTTTTCCCGGACTGCCATCGGCGCCCTTGTTCGACACAGTGCCGGAGCCAATGATGGCGCCAGCCGAAAGGGAACGCGTTTTGGCCGCATGAGCAATCAAGGCACCGAAATCGAACGTCATGTCCTGCCCAGCATCAGGTTTGCCAAACAGTTGCTTATTGAGTGTGGACAACAACGGGAGATGTAACTTGCCGTCCTTCCAAGCGTCGCCCAACTCATCGGGTGTGACCGCCACTGGCGAAAAGGCCGACGATGGTTTGCCCTGGAAGAACCCGAAGCCCTTGCCAAGTTCAGCTGGGATAAGATTGCGCAACGACACGTCGTTGACCAGCATCACGAGCCGGATCTTCGACAACGCTACCTCTCGCGATGCGCCCATTGGAACGTCGTCGACAATAACGGCGACCTCGCCCTCAAAATCGATGCCGTCGCCTTCATTGGCCAAGCGGATCGGCTCACGCGGGCTTAGAAACGTGTCGGACCCGCCTTGATACATCAAAGGGTCGGTCCAAAACGACGCCGGCATTTCAGCGCCGCGAGCTTTGCGAACCAACTCCACATGATTGACGTAAGCGGAACCGTCTGCCCACTGATAGGCACGCGGTAGCGGACTTAGACAACCACGCTCATGGAAACGCTCGAAAGGGACGGAGCCGTGCTCGAGCTGTTCCGCCAAACCGTCCAATCGGTGCTCCAGGCGGCTCCAATCATCGAGCGCCGCCTGCAGGGTTGGTGCAATCATTTCCGCCGACACAAAGCGTGTGAGATCACGAGAGACGACAGCTAGATAACCATCGCGAGATCCGTCTTTGATTGTGGCAAATTTCATGGGTGAGTTCACTTCCGGCGGCAGATGACGTTATGATGACACGCACGAGGCTACACGTTGGGCCGCACATGTAAACGGCCAATGCATATTTGATCCGGAACTCGCACAATGATCCTGCACAGCTATTGGCGCTCGGGTGCTGCGTATCGCGCTCGGATCGGGCTCAACCTGAAGGGCCTCGAATACCGCATTCAGCCTGTGCATCTCGTCAAAAACGGCGGCGAGCAAAACAGTCTTGCTTATAAGGCAATTAATCCGCAGGGCCGCGTACCCACACTCGTTCTCGATGATGGCGCCTCAATAATTCAGTCGCCAGCCATTTTAGAATGGCTGGAGGAGGCCCATCCACTGCCGCCTTTATTGCCAAGGGATCCGCTGGCGCGTGCCCACATTCGTGCCGTTGCGGCGCTGATCGGATGCGACGTACACCCGCTCGGCAACGTCGGACCGCTAAAGTACTTGCGCAAGACCTTCGGCGCCGACGACGCGGCATGCAATGCTTGGGTCGGCCATTGGATCACACAAGGATTCGCTGGGGTGGAAGCGCTGATCGAAGGCGGCGATTTCTGCTTCGGCACGACGCCAACTTTCGCTGACATCTACCTCGTGCCGCAAGTGTTTGCGGCGAAGCGTTTCAAAGTGCCTCTCGACGCGTTCCCCAAAATCACCCGGGTTGCAGCCCACTGCGCGACAATCGACGCGTTCGCCAAAGCAGCTCCGGAACGCCAGCCAGACGCCGAGTAACATCGACCAATCAACGGCGATTGGCTTTGATGAAGCCAGCGATCTTACTGACTGCATGTGCCTCGATACCAAAAAAGCCATGCTCCGACCGCGCTTCACAAGGCTCCGATTTGGGCGGCAATCCGCCGTCGAGTAGTGTGGTCTCGACCGGCTTCGCTGACGTCAGCTTACTGATGAGCTTCGGCGCATCGGCGGCCGGTGTGATAGCGCATCCATCCTTTCGATGTGACATCACAAGGGTCGGCACCTTGACGCGATTGAGCGCCATACTCGCAACCCCATTCGGATGGCTGCTCGCGATCTTCCACTCGGGTTTTACCCGAGTGATCGTAGACGTTAGCACCAAACCATCGGCGTTGGTTGCGGCAATCGCGCCGCCTGCGGCCGAGAACGTGCCCATGCTGGTCCCGATCAGCCAAACCGGTACATTTGCCTGCGACTTCAGATAGGTGGAAACTGCGCCGATATCGGCTGCATGCTCCCGGCTCATCCGGAATGCCGCGTTCATGCCACCCTGATGATCCGGCGGAGCATCGATCACCGCAACCATTAGACCTTGCGCTGCAAACTGATCACGTGCTCGGACAAGGAAGTTCTGCGCCCCCCACCGCATTGTCGTCGCGCTCTGCAACCCTAGTGCTCCATGCCCTCCTGCGAATAGGATAACCGCCGCAACAGGCTTATCTGGCTTGATGAGAATGAATGATTGAGCGGCACCCCGCGGAGTTTTTACCGTTTCCAACGTCGGCGAGGCGGCTGCAACCTCACCCGGTAAGGCGCCAGTGAACATGAGTGCAATCAGGAAATTTCGGACTGAAAATAACATGTTCAACATACGCCTTTAGCTTTTGACATACTCGGGCCGAATGATGATCGGCTCCTCGATTAGATGAGGCACCAGCGGTTCCCTCGGCACCAGGGTTGATCGGCCCTCCGGCACCGGTCCGTCGGCCGGATGGCTCGTCCAGCCGCTGAAACGTGGCACCTTGTCGAGCCCAATTGGATAGATCGTCATCTGATCGGGTTCGAATTTCATCCGCAGGAAATTGCGGTAGTTCTTGATGCGAAGTGCCGCAAATGCGTCCTCCGCGTGCATGTGCCCGAGCAATCCCGTTAGCACCCAATAGCTGCCCCAAATAAAGCCGCCGATCAGACCACCTACCAGCATCATCTCGAAGGGATAAAACAAACCGACCAGCTCGCGAACGGTGCGTGGCTCAGACGACTTTGCCGCTTCCGATTGTTGCCTGGCGGCCGGTGTCGGTGGAACAACATCGCCTGGACCGCCACCGGCTTCATCGCGACGCATTTTCCGTTCAATCGATAAAGGTTCGAGCGTTTCCTTTACGATACTTTGAACGACACCCTGGCCTTCATTTCTGGAAGCCAACAACGCGTCGACGTTCCTCTCGACCCACGGTGAAAGATTATTGTTGAAGGCCAGCAGCCCGACGAACAACGAGAACATCACCGCCGTGTGAGCCAGAAAGTGTGTCGTGCCAACTGCAAATTTTGTGAAATATCGCCTGAAGCCTGGACGCTCCTCAGCATCGACATACCAGACAATAGCCGCATAGAGAGCCAGCAGCATCACGGCAAAACTCATACTGAGCGTCGCCTGCAAGATGTAGACCGGCATCCAACCGAGAACCGTCAGATAATCAAGCTTCAAGCCCACCTGATCAATCTTACCGGCTGAAATATCGTACGATCTGACAACTGTGTGGAATTGCCAAGTTATCAGCCAATAGATGATGCCGATGCCAATCGCGAACGGTGCATTGAAGATCGGGAACATCAGATTACGCAGACTCAACCAAATGCTGGTCGAGCGGCTGGGATAGCACTTCGGTGCACGCTGCCGCAGCGGTGCCGGCACGCGCTTCGGCACCTTCCGGCCGCGCAATTCGTCCTTGATGTCATCCTTGATTTCTTTGATCGGCTCCATGACTTCGCGCGCGATCTCTTTGACAATTGCACTGCTATCCTGCGGACGCTTGAGGCGAACATCGTACCGTTGCGCACTCCACTCCGTTACCGTGGTGCCGTGTTCGTCGTTACTGAACGAGGTCGCCTGGAGCTCAGGCCATCGCACGGAAATCTCATTTTTTAAAACGTGCGTCGGATGCAGGAACGAGCCGCCGCCGCCCGCAGTAAAGAAATGCACGCCAAGGTCTGGCGAAGAATATCGGTTGTAGTGGTGCCAATCGCCGGCAAGAACAGCGCAAACCTTCGCACCGCGTGAGCGCGCAATGGCTGTGATCTTGAAGAAGTTTTCTTCCTCGTCCTGGCCCTGAAAGTCCGCCAACATCCATGCCGGTTCCGCCAAACAAACGATGATTTTATCGTCGGGCCCCATCTCACCTGCGACGGCCGAGAAATAGTTCACCTGCGCCGTATCGAGGTACTTCGAGAACTGGATATCGGCACCCCATATCCACCACTTGTGCGGCAGCTTGAGCGCCCAATAGCTGCGATGTTGCTGGCATTGCCAGCCGCCGATAAAGCTGCCTCTGGCTTCGGACAACTTATCCCTCGACGAACAAAACAAGCTGTCGAACGCCTGCAGCCCATCATACCAGTCATGGTTGCCAGGAATAGCGAACAGCTTGCGTTTGTGAATCTTGTCGCTGAGCGCCATGCCATAGGGCTCTTGTAGCCGCTTCTTGTAGTCCCGGCGTGTCGCCTGCGGATAACATTGATCGCCGCCCATCAGCAGAATGTCGCCGTGCGGCAGTACTCCCGCTCCTTTGATGTCGAGTTGCTGCTGGGCCAGCAGATATGCCGTCGGATAGGTTGCTTCAAACCCATCGCCAATATCGCTGACGTAGTCGATCCAATACGAGCCGTCGGCATCGACCGCGATCCGTTTGGCCGGATCGGCGGATAGCGGATCGGAAAAATCATAGCGCGCGAGTAACTCGCGGCCACTCGTCAAGTCGGTCGCAGCCTGGATCAAACGCTGATCGGCGTACTGACCGAACACCGACGAAACGATCGTGCGGACCCACACCCGCGCCAGCAGTCGCGGGTCATACCAGCGTACCATCTTGGGCAAACTGCCGTCGATGAGCCGTTGCATCGCGCTTTTGTGCATGAAACCCCGTACGGACGAAGAACAGCTGTTAAGATACCGTCCTGGCGAACATTGTGAAGTGCGGTTATGTCACGCGCGCGGCACGATTTGTATTTCCGCGGCCGTATCCGACACGCTATCTTCTACCACCGCTACGCAATTTTCGAGGATATCAGCCTGTGCCACAACGACAAAGCCGGCTTCGACAGATTCTGATCGTAGCATGTCTGATGATGAGCGGCGGATGGTCTGGCGCCATCGCGCAGACCACGTCCAAAGCCACGCTCGTCTTGACTAGCGATATCTACAAGATGAACGAGGACAAGGGTCGCGGTGGCTATCCCCGTCTCGCAGCCATCGTCAAAGCCGAGCGCGCAGCCGGGCCCAATGTCATCGTTGTTCACGCCGGCGACGCCTTGTCGCCCTGCCTGTTGTGCGGCTTCGATCAGGGCAAACACGTCGTCGACATCACCAATCGCATCGCGCCTGATATCTTCGTTCCCGGTAACCACGAATACGACTTCGGCCGCGAAAACTATCTCAAGCGAATGGCGGATGCCAAGTTCCCCATTCTTGCCGCCAACTTGCGCGGACCTGATGGCCAAAAGATCGCGGGCCATGAAGACACGCGCATCATCACCATCGGCGACGTAAAAATCGGCTTCATCGGCGCCACCGCCGAGGACAGCTACAAGAAGTCGAACCCAGAAGACTTGAAGATAACCGCAGTGGTACCCGTGGTGACAGCCAAGGCCGCGGAATTGCGCGCAGCCGGCGCCGACATCATCGTCGCGGTCGTCCACGCGGCGCGCGAAATCGACCTCGAACTTTATGACCATCGTATCGTCGATATTCTTCTCTCTGGCGACGATCACGATCTGCGCATGATGTATGACGGCAAGAGCGTAATGGCCGAAGCAGGCCAAGATGCCGTCAACGTGGTCGCCATCGATGTGACCATGGAAACCCGCAACGTGGATGGCGCGCGGCAAGTCTCATGGCGCCCTCACTTCCGCCTTCTCGATAGCGCTGCCTACACGCCCGACCCTGACATGCTAACTGTCGTGAAGGGTTATGAGTCCGAGCTGTCGCGCGAACTCGATATACCGGTTGCAACACTCGTCTCGCCGCTCGACAGCCGCAATCCGGCGGTGCGCGGCGCGGAAGCGGCCATTGGCAATCTGATCGCTGACGCCGCCCGCGATGGCACAGGCGCCGATATCGCGGTCATCAATGGCGGTGGCATTCGTGGTGGCAAGGTATACGAAGCGGGACACAAACTCAGCCGCCGCGACGTGATCACCGAACTGCCGTTCGGCAACCTCAATATCGTGTTCGAGTTGAGAGGCGCCGAAGTGCGCCAGATGGCCGAGATCGGCGTCGCCAAGTCGCCGCTCGCCGCCGGCAGCTTCATGCACTACTCGGGCATGACGGTCGAAGCCGACTTGTCGAAACCGGCCGGCTCGCGCGTCGTATCCATCATGGTTGGCGGACAACCCTTGAGCGACACGAGGTTGTACAAGGTCGCCGGTAGCGACTTCTTCCAGCGCGGCGGCGATGGTTACGTGATGTTCAAGACGGCAAAACTGGCGATGCGCCTGGAGGATGCGAAACTGCTGGCCAACGACGTGATGGTCTACGCCCGCAAGCTCGATCGGATCGACATGAAGCCTGAAGGCCGGGTGACGTGGAAGAAGTGACGTTGAACTTACGCGACGCACGCCGTCGTCGACGTATTCGCATGCCATGACAGATCGACGATCGAGGGTTTCGCACCCGACAGAGGATTGTCCTCATCCCATTGATACTTCAGCGTCTCGAAGCGCGAGCCGAGAGCATCGTACATCAAAAGCCGTCCGACCAATGGCTCGCCGACGCCCGTAATTTCCTTCAAGATTTCCACCGCAGCCAGCGTGCCGACGACGCCGGCAACGGCACCTAGAATGCCGACCTCCGAGCAGTTCGCAACAGTTCCGGCTTCGGGTGCTTCGGGAAACAAGCATCGATAGCTCGGGTGCGGCTTGCCGTCGGCGCCTCGCAAATGCGGTTTCAGCGTCGTGATGTACCCGTCGAACGGTCCGAGCGCTGCGAACACCAACGTCTTCTTCGCCAAATAACAAGCGTCGCTGACGAGATATCGGGTCGCGAAATTGTCGGAACCATCAATGACGATGTCGTAGCCAGCAATGAGCGCCATCGCATTGCTCGCTTCGATCCGCATTTCGTGCATATCGACCTTCACGTGCGGATTGAGATCCGACACCCGGTCGCGCGCACTCTCGACCTTCGGCCGCCCGACGTCCGGCGTCGCATGGATCACCTGCCGCTGCAAATTGTCGAGCGACACCGTGTCGTCATCGACGATGCCGATCGCTCCCACACCCGCCGCCGCCAAATACAGCACCACCGGCGAGCCGAGCCCACCCGCTCCAATCACCAGCACCCGTGCAGCCTTCAACGCCTGTTGACCCTGCCCGCCAACATCGCGCAGGACCAAGTGTCGCTTGTAACGCTGGATCTCGTCGGGAGTGAGTGTGGGCATGGATGGTTGAAACTCAGGTTTCTATGCAAAACAAGTTGAGCTTCGGCTCGAGCAGAAACTTGCTAATTTCAGGCGCAGCCTCAAGAAGAACATGCTCGATAAACCCAGTACTAGCATTTCCGGTAAGCAAGCTCACCACTTTCGGAGGAGCACCCAAGCGGCGGCTCATCTCCACAAAATCCTTATCCTTGCTGAGGATTGTCAATCCATTCTCGATGGCATAGGCCCAGATCTGATCGTCCTGCGCGTCAGCCAGTCCAATCGATCGCACGTGTACCGAACCAGGAAATCGAGTGCCAAGTACCACGACCAACCTAGGTGAAAGATTTTGATCCAGCAGCAGCACGATCAAGCTTCAATCTTGATGAACTTGGTCCGGCCAGTCTGCTCTGCCGCAAATGCAAAGCATGCTTGAATATCTTCCAGCGTCAGATCAGGGAAATCCTCAAGCAGGGCATCTTCCGTCATGCCAGAAGCAAGGTATCCAAGAACATCCGCAACCGTCATACGCAGTCCGCGAATACACGCTTGGCCGGAACGTTTGCCCGACTCAAACGTGATGCGCGTTCGCCAGTCTACTGGCTTCCTGCTTGAACGATCTTGCATAAGCTTATCTAAGCACACTTCTAGCAATCAAAGTAGAGCCGCCGGTTCAGGCCTTTGGAGCAGCCGGATCCAGGAACAAATCTGATGTGTAGTAGCGTTCGGCCGACGAGGGCGCGAAGGTGACGATCGTCTTGCCGGCATACTCGGGGCGCTCAGCAACCGTCAGTGCTGCTGCGAGATTGGCACCGGTCGAGATGCCGCCTGGAATGCCCTCGACCTTCGCCAGCAACCGCGACACTTCGAACGCCATATCGTTAGTCACGGTGATGACTTCATCGATCAGCGAGCGGTCGAGTACTTCCGGTGCGAAGCCCGCGCCGATGCCCTGGATCTTGTGCGGCCCTTTCTCGCCTTTCGACAGGAACGGACTAGCCGTTGGCTCGACCGCGAAAATCTTCATGCCAGGACGGCGTGGCTTCAACACGCGACCGCATCCAGTGAGCGTTCCACCAGTGCCGACACCCACAACCAATGCATCGATTTTGCCCCCGGTATCGGCCCAGATTTCCTCGGCGGTCGTCAATTGATGCACTTCCGGATTTGCCGGGTTCTTGAACTGGCTCGGCTGCACTGAGTTGGGCGTCGCCGCGATCAACTCGTCGGCTTTAGCGATAGCCGCGCCCATGCCACCGGCGGCCGGCGTCAGGATAAGTTCAGCACCGAGGTGTATGAACAGCTTGCGCCGCTCCATCGACATCGATTCCGGCATGATCAGAATAAGCTTGTAGCCACGCGCGGCAGCGACGAAAGCTAGCCCGACGCCGGTATTGCCGGAGGTCGGCTCGATCAGCGTCGTAACGCCCGGCTTGATGCGCCCCTCCGCCTCCAACGCATCGATCATCGAGACGCCGATGCGATCCTTCACCGACGACAACGGATTGAAGAACTCGAGCTTCATCAGGATTTCGGCAGTGGTCTTGGCGGCAGCGGTAATTTTCGACAGGCGCACCAACGGTGTCTGACCGATCGTCTCTGTAATGTCGTTGTAGACTTTGCCTCGGCCCCAGCTGCGAGTTGCAGCGAGTGTCTTGATCTCGATCGGCATGGCGAAAATCCTCTCTCAAGTGTTGCTGACTACATCATGTACTCGTCGCAAAAGCACAAGTCGTTCGCACAAATGGCCGTTTCGTCCGTGAAGCTACTTGCGCAATAAATCGCGCGATCGCAGCGGCTATCTGGGGCGAACGTTGCGGGATTTCTTGACCACGGGGGCGCGTTTGCTCTTTTTCGGTGCCGCAATCCCAGTTGAACCAAATCCGCCGACGCCGCGCCGCGTGACCGCTATCGCCTTCGTTTCGACGATCGCCGCGTGGCTGACCGGCGCAATCACCATCTGCGCAATTCGCATACCGCGTGAAATCTCGAACGGTTCACGCCCAAGGTTGATCAGCAGCACTTGGACCTCACCGCGATAGTCACTATCGATCGTGCCGGGACTGTTCAGCACCGTGACACCATTCTTGAAGGCAAGCCCCGATCGAGGCCGGATCTGCGCTTCATAGCCGGCAGGTAATTGCATAACGAGCCCGGTGGGCACCAATGCCCGGTCGCATCGATCGAGGATAAGCGGTGTCGCCTCCGGGACAGCTGCAAGCAAATCCATTCCGGCTGCCCCCTTCGTCTGATAGGCTGGCAATGGAAGATTCTTGCCGTGTGGCAGCCGGATAATCTCGATCGCAAGCGGTCCGGATTTTGGTTTCACTGCCATGTCAGACTTCAACCTGAGTGCGAGCCAGGTGATCCGCTGCGCGTTCGACGAGTTGGCGCGCGACCTCGGCCTTGCTCAAGTCGGGCCAGCTCTCAACCCCGTCAGCTGTGATCAGGTGCACCGTGTTTCTGTCGCCACCCATGATGCCGGTTTCGTGCGAAACATCATTGGCGACAATCCAATCACAGCCCTTCGACTTGCGTTTCTTGGTTGCATGTTCGATGACATTTTCGGTTTCGGCAGCAAAGCCGATGACCAACGCCGGACGTTGAGCCGTTCGCTTCGACATCGTTTTTAAAATATCGGGATTCTCGGCGAGCGCCAGTTGCGGCGGTCCCGACGCGCCCTTCTTGATCTTTTCGTCCGACGACGACGCAACGCGCCAGTCGGCAACCGCTGCTGCGAAGATGCCGATGTCGGCATGCGGCGCGGCTTGCACCGCGGCCAACATCTCGGCGGCTGTTTCGACACAAACGACCTTGACACCGGACGGATCAGCTAGACCGACGGGGCCCGAAACCAACGTGACCTCGGCTCCTAAAGCATAAGCGGCGGCAGCGATTGCGTACCCTTGTTTGCCTGATGAGCGGTTGGCGATATAGCGCACCGGGTCAATCGGCTCATGCGTTGGCCCAGCGGTAACGAGAACACGACATCCGCTTAAGCGTCCCCGTCGCGGCGCCAGCAGAACGCGATCAATCGCCGCGATGATCTCCGGCACCTCGGCCATTCGTCCGACGCCTGATTCCCCACGCTCGGCCATTTCGCCGGCATTGGGTCCGGCGAAAGAAATGCCATCACCCTCAAGCGTCGCGACGTTGCGGCGGGTCGCCGGATGGTTCCACATGCGCGGGTTCATGGCCGGCGCAACCAGCACCGGTTTGTCGGTCGCCATCAGCACCGAAGTTGCCAGATCGTTGGCGTGTCCCCCGGCCATCTTCGCCAATAGGTCGGCGGTGGCTGGTGCCACCACAATCAGATCTGCTTCGCGCGACAAACGGATGTGGCCGATCTCGCGCTCATCGTTGAGGTCGAACAAATCGGTAAACACCCGATCGTTGGTGAGCGCGCCAATCGAAAGCGGGGTCACGAACTCGGTCGCGGCTTTGGTCATCACCACGCGCACGGAGTTTCCGCGCTCACGCAAACGGCGGATCAGATCGAGGCACTTATAAGCCGCGATCCCACCACCGATAATCAACACTATGCGCGATTTTGTCATGACGACGCGTGTCTCATTTCACCACAAAATCCAGGCTGGCCTTCGACAACACTTCGGAGCCAGCCTCAGTAACCAAACTTGTACGGCCAAGCGTTGCTGCCAACCCAGTCGTATCGTCGAATATGATCATGTGGATGAAGAATACCATCCCTGGTGCTGCAATTACCGGATTGTCCTTAAAGAGCATCGGCCAGTCCATCCAATTCGGAGCAAACGTCGTGCCGAGCGAGTAGCCGCATGCGTTGAGCCGTGCTCCCGATAACCCAGCCGCATCGAGCGACTTTGCATGGGCATCGAAAACCTCGCCAACGGCGCGCCCCGGCTTCAAGGCTGCCTCGCAGGCGAGCAGAGCATCTTGCGCAGCTTTCCATAATTCGAGTTGTCGTGCCGGCGGTTTACCAATCCGCAAGGTGCGCATCAAAGCCGAATGATAATGCCGATAGGTGCCGGCCCACTCGAGCGTCAGTTGGTCTTTGGCATCGAGATTGCGGCGTCCGGTGAAATACCGGCACATCAGCGCCCCGGGTCCGGAACCGATGATGAATTCGTTACCCGGATCATCGCCTCCGCCACGAAAGATCTCGCCGTGCATGGCGGCCAGAATATCGCCCTCGAAGGCGCCGGGCTTGGCGGTATCAACAGCCGCATCCCATGCCTTATCCGCCAACTCGGCGGCGCGCCGGACATAAGTGATCTCGGCCGGGCTCTTTATCAGGCGCAGCTTGGTCACCAGGTCAGACGCATCAAAGAGCGTTGCGAACCCGGCCAATGCCTCGTCGAGCCGTTTGCCGTTGCGAGCTGTTAGCCCATACGAGTCATACTCGACGCCGAGCTTCTTACCCTTAAGGCCATGCCCGGCCAGGATCGCCTTCAGATCCTCCGCTGGGTTAGAGCCTTCGCGATCAACCCACACCCGCACATCCTCGACGACCGAGGTAAACTTCGCCTGCCGCTGATCGGCCGAACGCGTCAGCAGGGTCATTTGGCCATCGGCGGTGAGCACGATCGACTGGAAAAACACGTAGCCGAACGTGTCATAACCAGTGAGATAAAACATGCTCTCCTGCCGGAACATGAGCAGCGCATCCAGTCCGCGCCGTCTCAATTCGGTGGTGGCGGCAACGCGACGTCCAAAAAGTTCGGCGGAGGTGAAATGGATCGGCATGGGTGTACCCGCTTACGCTGGAATTGACTTCATTGACACTCGCAAGCCGACGCGCTGATGTCGAGTGCAACGCATCACCGGAGTGAAAAATGAGCGACGACCACGCGACACCGCCGGATGCCAAGCGCGAGCGTCGCGGCGGACGGGCCGGACGTAGCGGGCGGGCGGATGCTTCCGGCCCAATCCAGAAGTCATTCCGGCAGCCACGCCGCCGCTTTCCCCCGGTCGAGATCGTATCGGCGGACGAGCTAGAGGCGATCCATCTGGCATCGCTCACTGTGCTTGAAGAAATTGGCATGGATTTTCTGGAGCCGGCAGCGCGGGCCCTCTTGAAGGCTGCCGGTGCCGACGTCCGGCACGGCTCGGAGCGTGTGCGTTTCGATCGCGGCTTCATATTGGAAAAGATCAAGACCGCACCGTCGCAGTTCACGCTGCATGCGCGCAACCCAGCGCACAATCTCCTTTTCGGCGGCGACGCGGTGATTTTCGCGCAGGTCGCCAGCACGCCTAACGCGTCGGATCTCGACAAGGGCCGTCGCCCCGGTAATCGCACCGACTTCCAGAATCTCGTGCGGATCGCGCAGAGCCACAACATTATCCACATGACCGGCGGCTACCCGGTCGAGCCGGTCGATATTCACGCCTCCGTCCGCCATCTCGATTGCCTGTCCGACATTGCCAAGCTGACCGACAAAGCATTCCACGCTTATTCACTGGGTCGTGATCGCAACCTCGATGCGATCGAGATCACCCGCATCGCTCGCGGCATCAGCACCGAGCAACTCGACGCCGAGCCGTCATTGATCTCGGTGATCAATTCGTCGTCGCCGCTGCGGTTGGATGCGCCGATGCTCACCGGCATCATGGAAATGAGCGCGCGCGGACAGGTGATCATCATGACGCCGTTTACGCTGGCCGGAGCCATGGCACCGGTAACGATCGCCGGCGCATTGACGCAGCAAAACGCCGAGGCGCTTGCCGGCATCGCCTTCACGCAAGTCGTAAAGCCCGGCGCTCCGGTGGTCTATGGCGGCTTCACATCCAATGTCGACATGAAGAGTGGCGCACCTGCGTTCGGCACGCCGGAGTATATGAAAGCGCAGTTCGTCGGCGGACAGTTGGCACGCCGCTACAATCTTCCCTACCGCACATCGAACACGTGCGCAGCCAACACCGTCGATGCGCAAGCCGCCTGGGAAAGCGTGTTCTCGCTGTGGGGCGCGATCATGGGTGGCGGCAATTTCGTGTTGCATTCGGCGGGCTGGATGGAGGGCGGGCTCACCGCCTCGTTCGAGAAGACCATCGTCGATATCGATCTGTTGCAGATGGTCGCCGGATTCCTCGAACCGCTCGACGTGTCCGCCGATGCTCTGGGATTGGACGCGATGCGCGAGGTCGGTCCCGGTGGTCACTTCTTCGGCGCGGCGCACACGCAGGCTCGCTATCAAAATGCGTTCTACGCGCCGTTGCTTTCAGATTGGCGCAACTTCGAGAGTTGGGCGGAAGCGGGCTCGCCGACGGCCATGCAAAAAGCCAACACGGTGTGGAAAGATACGCTCGCCCGTTACGAACGCCCAACAATAGACGCCGCGATCGAAGCCGAACTCGACGCGTTCGTCACCCGCCGGAAATCCGAGGGCGGGGTGAAGACCGATTTTTGACTAATGCCGGAAGTGGCGCATCCCCGTAAACACCATCGCGAGGCCACGCTCGTCGGCAGCTTTGATGACTTCGTCATCGCGCATGGAACCGCCGGGTTGAATGACGGCGGTGGCGCCAGCTTCGGCCGCCGCGATCAGGCCATCGGCAAACGGGAAGAACGCATCCGAGGCGACAACAGCTCCCTTTGCCAAAGTCTCCGATAGACCAGCTGCCTTCGCGGCCTCAGCCGCTTTCCATGCGGCAATGCGCGAGCTGTCGATGCGGCTCATCTGGCCGGCACCAATGCCGACGGTGCAACCATCCTTCACGTAGACGATGGCGTTCGATTTCACGTGCTTGGCGACCTTGAACGCGAACCGCATATCCGTCAATTCCGCCTCGGTCGGCTGACGCATGGTGACGACCTTCATCGGTGCCGTTTCGATAATGCCGTTGTCACGTGACTGCACGAGCAATCCACCCGACACCGAGCGCACGGTGATGCCGGCCGCTGCCGCATCGGGAAGTCCACCGGTCGTCAGTAGTCGCAAGTTCTTCTTCGACGCGAAGATGGCTTTGGCTTCCGGCGTGGCATCCGGCGCGATCACAACCTCGGTAAAGATCTTGGTGATCTCCTCGGCGGCCTCCGCATCGATGGTCCGGTTGAGCGCGATGATACCGCCGAACGCACTCACCGGATCGCAACGCAATGCCGCCAAGTAAGCGGCTTTAAGACTGGTGCCTGTCGCCACGCCGCACGGATTGGCATGTTTGATGATCGCCACCGCCGCGCTAATGGCCGGATCGAACTCAGCCGCCAACTCGAACGCTGCGTCAGTATCGTTGAGGTTGTTATAAGACAGCTCCTTGCCCTGATGTTGGGTGGCTGTCGCAACGCCGCGCCGCTGTTGCGGGGTCTTATAAAACGCGGCCCACTGATGCGGGTTCTCGCCGTAGCGCAATTCCTGCGCAAGGTGCCCGCCGAATGTCCGCCACGCTGGCGCGGTCTCGCCCAATTCTGCCGCGAACCACGTACTGATCGCCGCATCGTAGGCAGCGGTGCGGGCATAAGCTTTGGCGGCTAGTCGTTTTCGTAGCGCCAGCGTTGTCGCGCCGTTGTGCGCCGCGAGTTCGGCTTCAACAACCGCATAATCTTCCGGCGAAACCACCACCGCCACTCCATCGTGGTTTTTCGCCGCCGCACGGATCATCGCTGGTCCGCCAATGTCGATGTTCTCGATGCAGTGATCGTAATTGGCGCCCTTGGCGACCGTTTCCTCGAACGGGTACAGGTTGACCACCAGCAGGTCGATCGGCGCGATGCCGTGCGCCTTGGCCGATGCGTCATGTTCAGCATTGCCGCGAATCGCCAGCAATCCGCCGTGGACCTTGGGATGCAGCGTCTTAACGCGACCATCCATCATCTCGGGAAAACCGGTATGCTCCGACACATCGGTGACTGGCAGACCCGCCGCCTTCAAGGCTGCCGCGGTGCCGCCGGTCGAGAGCAGCGCGACACCTCGGTCACTCAACTTTCGCGCGAACTCGATCAGTCAGGTTTTGTCGGATACCGAGATCAACGCACGACGCACCTTGGCGAGATCGCTCATTCTACTTGCTCCAAACTCCAGCGAACTTCGCTTTCGCCAAAAGTCGCTCCCCGCAATACGATTTGAACCGATGGTCGAGGTCCGGTGATTTCCGCGTAGTGCACGCTGTCCTCGATTGTCAGTTGAGCGCCGATCGCCTCAAAACGCCAACGCTGGCCACCGCGCAGGATCAGCATGGCCTGACCATCTATCTCACCCTTCGCACACTCGACCTCGGCATCGAGATGGAAATGAACCGAAAAGGGAATGTCCTGGGACAAACGAAGCTGTCCCCGTTGTGGTCCCAGACGGTCAATACCGGCGATCCGTTTGCCGGTTGCACTCAACTCTATGCGTCGCCGATGCAGTAATTTGAACCGCAGAAAGTAACCATCGTGGAAGGCTTCGACCTCGATGCCGCCTTCAGTTTCGCTCAGCGCGTGTTCAACGCCATCCGGCCCGCTAATCGGCAGACCGCCGATCAAGTCTTCCAGGCGATCATTGCGAATAAGCCGGGACGAGGATTTGCCTCCGAGGCAGAGGGTATTGTGACTAGCTGTCGCCCGCGCCGATGCCAGCCATTCATTGTTGGCAGATGCCGGCGCACCGCCATTGACGAATATCGCATACGCTCCCGAAGTCACCTCGATCGACAAGCAGCCGGCGTGAGCGGACCCTGAAAGTTCCATTGGCGGCGGACCACCGACGTCCATCAGAACCGTTAGCGAACCGCGCTCCAATCGCAAATATTTCGATTGCGCGGCCGCCGACAGCTTTTCTTGCGGGTGGTCGTCGTAGGCCAACACGGTCGATAGAACGTCGATCATATGCGCGGACATGCCATTGAAGCGTCCCAACCGTCCATCGCCCAACCGCATGAATTGGACCATCTTCAACATCCGCCGCACGGCATCATCAAGACCGTCTGGCAGTTGGCGATCGCGCGTGACGAAACACTGCCGAAGCGGCAGGAGATCGAGCAGCATCTCGACCAGCACGCCGGGATTGCGACTCACGTGACCGCCGTCAACTAGAATTTGTTTGTCGAGCTCGATCTTGAAAGCTTGACCCAGCGGTTCGAGTACATCGTCGTGACCGGCGATACAAAGTGCACCTGTCAACAGCGCGGTCAGGGTCTCCAAGCGCTGCGGCCCTTCCGGTGCATCGCGCCAGGTCGCCGACAGATGGACGAAATGATCGGCGAGGCAATCCGTCGTCACATCGTACGTCGCTTGATCGATGCCATCGAGAATGAGCGGCGCGTTGGCCAGCCACGACATCATGCGGCGCCCTGCAACGGCTGGCTCCCATACCATGCCATTCGAGGGCCGGCCGTGTGCCCGTTGCCAATCCGCCACCAACGCCAACGCATAGTCACGCGCGGCGACATGCCCTGCCGCATAGAAATGACGCAGCCAGCCAAAGCCGTGCAGTTCACGGGCCCAGGCAGCGCTCGGCGGAACAGCATCGAACACCGACCGGCCTTCGAGCATGGCGACGACGCCCGCCAATCCGAAGTGGCCAAATTCAACTTCGCTAGCAAAACTGGGATCGCTACTGCGCAAGTCTTGCGGCACGATGAGGAGCTTGTCGGCAATCGGCGCACCATATCGCCACTTCAAGATGGGCGAGCGCTTAAGGCGCGCAGATGCTGATCGGCACGAGCGATCAACCACGAGCTTTGCAAGCCGTGTCTGTTCGGCGAGCGTCAGCCGCGACATGGTTGTATCATCCGATCCATACTTGATCGAATAACGGTCTGCGGGCGACGATACAAGACCGGCCGGCCAATAGGCTGTGTATCAAGCGATGCGAACGAGCCGCGCGGCATAAAAGCCATCTAGTCCGGAAAGGCCGGAAACGGCACCCGCGGCGTGGAAAGGCAGCGTCCGAAGATCACCGGCTTGTGTAATCCAGCTGGCGTCGCCACCAATTTCTTCAGCCTTTATGGGCTCACGCCTTACGTTGGCATTCAAGGCAAGAAGGCGCTCGACCTGCTCCCCCCCCTCCTCTGGCTCCAACGAACACGTGCAGAAGACAATCGTGCCGCCCACCTTCACGAGCGTCACGGCATGACTGAGTAAGCGCTCCTGCAAAGGCACCAATTTCGCCATGTCGGTCGACCGCTTCAGGCGAAGGATATCGGGGTGACGCCGGATCGTGCCGGTGGCTGAGCACGGCGCATCGAGTAAAACGGCGTCGAGCGGTTCGGCTGGCGCCCACGTTGTAGCATCCGCCGCAATGACATCTGCTGCCAAATGCAAGCGTGCAAGATTGGCTGACAATCGGGACAACCGCTCAGAGGATTGATCGACCGCTGTCACGATCGCGCCTCGCGCCGCCAACGATGCGGTTTTTCCACCAGGTGCGGCGCAAAGATCAGCGACACGTTTCCCCGTCACGTTGCCCAGCAATTTAGCAGGTAGTGCCGCCGCTGCGTCCTGCACCCACCACCCACCTTCGAGATAGCCCGGCAGGTCTTCGATGCGGCCCTCGGCTGCCATCCGCAGCGAACCTGTCGGCAATACGGTTGCTCCCAAGCGCTCGGCCCAGCCAGTGGGATCATCCTTAACGCTGATATCGAGCGGCGCTTGCTCCAGGGACGCGGCTGCAATCTGCAACGCAGTCGCCTCGCCATACGCACTGACCCAACGCTGCCATAACCAATCCGGAATATTCAGACGTGCACCGTCTATTTGTGCGGCGATGATTTCGCGGCCCCGCTCCGACGTGCGGCGAAGAACAGCGTTGGCAAGCTTGCCGAAGCGGCGTGCACCGCCGTCGTGCCGGCATTGCTCGACTGCAATATTGATGACCGCATGTGGAGCCGACTCCAGGAATAATAATTGCGCGGCTGCCGTCAGCAGAATTGGCGTGAGGTTGCCGCGCTTGTCCGGCAACGGCTTGTCGATGAATGTCGATACGACCGCCTCGAGTTGTCCTTGCCGCCGCAGAACGGTGGTCGCGATCATCCGTGCCAGCGCCCGGTCGCGGGGCTCGAGCTCTTTGAATTGCGGCAGACCGTGGGCTTTGCCGATCGCATCGTCCAAAGCACGGCCGTCGCGCAAAACCGCGGCAACGAGAATAACGGCTAGTTGCCGTGCCTGAAAACCGAATGGTAGCCGCGCCGCGCCGCCACCATGAACGCCGGTGTATCCCATTGAACTCATCCCCATGGACCACGGCGCGCATCGCTCGACTTGGGCCAAACCGTCCGGCCGGTCGCTGGCACGGCAGACGGCAAAAATCCACCCTCCGCCTTGCCACGCGTCATGCCCCACTCCTGCGCGAGCTTTTCAAGTTCCGCAACCCTGTTTTCGGTACTTGGGTGGGTCGAGAAGAAATTATCCAACCCACGCCCTGTCAGCGGATTGACAATGAACATATGGGCTGACGCTGGAATTTGTTGAGCCGTTTCGTTGCGAGCCCCACTCTTGATCGCGTTTTGGATCTTGACCAAAGCCGAGGCGAGCCAAAGCGGATTGCCACAAATCTGCGCCCCAATCTGATCGGCCTGGTATTCCCGTGAACGACTGATCGCCATATGCACGAGTGTCGCTGCGAGCGGCGCCAGGATTGCCGCGACTAGAGTACCGAACATGCCGGTACGCGCGTTTCGCGTTCCGCCAAACAGCATGCCAAACTGGAGCATGTTGGCGAACATCGATATAGCGCCACCAATCGAGGCGGCCACCGTCATCGTCAACGTGTCGCGGTTTTTGACATGCGCGAGTTCGTGCGCCATCACGCCCGCGACCTCCTCTTTGGTCAGCAAGTCGATCAGCCCAGTCGAAGCACACAGTGCCGAGTTCTCCGGATTTCGACCGGTGGCAAAGGCATTGGGCTGTGGCGAATTCATTACGTATAGGCGCGGCTTGGCCAACCCCGCCCGCTGGCACAGCCCCTCCACAAGCCGATGGAAATCCGGCGCAGCGTGCTCGTCCACCTCTTGTGCGCCGTGCATCCGCAAGACAATTTGGTCAGATTTCCAATACGTTATGAGGTTCATCACCAGCGCAACGCCAAAGGCAATGATGAGACCACCTCGCCCGCCGACGAGCGCTCCCATGCCGAGAAAAATACCCGTCATGACAATCAGCAGCAGACCAGTCTTGAGAAAATTGCTGGGCATCGATCCTCTCGTCTCACTTTCTGGCCTATACCGGCGTGACTTACTCGAACTGCTCTCTATATAAGGTGGCAAGTCGTGCTGTCCCAGAGCGAGACGAAAGATCCTACGATGAGAGACCCCGAAAACTTGCAACGTCGCAACTCCGATAGCGAGCCACGTCCGGCCCGGGTGCTCAGTCCCGAAGCCCAGCGCGCGCTCGCGGAAGCAGCCGAGCGGCGGCGGCTTCAAGACGAACGCACAAGTGCACGCCCAAAGGAAATCGGTGGCCGCGAAGGTCCTGATCCTGTGCGCTATGGGGATTGGGAAAAAGGCGGTATCGCCTGGGATTTCTGACACATCCCTTTTGGGCGTTTGAATTTGGTACGTCCGAATTCTTCAAATGGGACGCCATGCCTTGATAAGAGAATTCCGCTCACTCTTGCTGCGTTTGTCCCTGAAAATTTAATCTAGTATTTTCAATGCACTAGCGTAATGGCGGTCGAAGTTTAATTGTTTCTCAACCGTTCTTGACGGCATTTAACCCCTTCGAAGCACCTGGGCACCCGGGTTGCATTCTCCCTGTGCAGAGCGGTTCGCCGCTGGACATGGAGAAAATCGATGACACGCGCTGCATCCACCCAAATTCGCGAGTTTGCTGCTGACGAACGCGGAACGATCGCAATTATTTTCAGCCTGTGCTCATTCGCGATGGTCATGATAACCGGTCTCGCCATCGACGTGGGCCGGACCTATCAGGCAAACAACAAGATTAGCTCGGCAATCGACGCCTCCGCACTAGCTGCCGCAAAGGGATTGCGCATCAATAACTTGAGCAACGGCGACGTTACCGCCTTGGCTCAGAAATACTTCGATCTGAACATGAAAGGCGCTGGCGGGAACATCGCCAAGATCAACAGCTTCGCCGTCGATATTGACCGCGTTAAGGGTTCCGTCTGTGTCAATGTAGCGGCCGATGTCCCGATGTTATTCGCCCGGGTTGCTGGCATCGAGACGATGTCACTACCCAAAAGCGCTGTCGCAATCTTCGACTCCAAAGACATCGAAGTGGGACTTCAGCTCGACGTCACCGGTTCGATGGGCGGCCGCAAGATCTCCGACCTGAAGCGCGCCACCAAGAACCTTCTCGACGTTCTGATCCCCGATGAACCCACGGGCCAGAAAGTACGCGTCGGCTTTGCCCCCTTCTCGGCCGGCGTTAACGTCGGACCCTATCTTAAAGCCGTCGACGGTAACCGCGCATCGGCGAACAACTGCACCTATGAGCGCTTGACTGCGACCAACGAGAAGACCGATGCCGCGCCCATCGGACCGGATGCCTTCAAGATCAGCGCTGATCTGCCCGGTGCCCAAGCTTGCCCGAATGCATCGATTGTCCCGATGACTGACAACAAAAGGATGCTCAAGACCACGGTCGACGGCTACAACGCCACCGGCTCGACTGCTGGTCAGCTCGGCGCCTCCTGGGCCTGGTATCTGGTGTCGCCGAACTGGTCGGCGATCTGGCCCTCAGCCAGCAAACCGGCCGCCTACAACGACGGCCGCACCATCAAAACGGTGCTCCTGATGACCGACGGCGTCTACAATACCATTGGCGGCATCAACAAAGGCGATGGATCAACCGAGGCAGTAACGGCCAGCAAGCTCTCGGTCGATATCTGCAACGGCATGAAAGCCAAGGGTGTGATCGTCTACACCGTCGGGTTCGACCTCAATAGTGCCGGCGCCTATAAGGATCGCGTGATCAACACACTGTCGTCGTGTGCCAGCGAAACCGCCAAATTCTTCCGCGCTGAGAATGGCGACGAACTTGAAACCGCCTTCAAACAAATTGCTGAAGACATCGTCCGTTTGCGTATCTCGAAGTAACAGCTTTCACAAATCCGATCTTAGGCGTGTCGCCGGGCCCCCCTCCTCCTGGCAATCGTCTGAGCGACAAGGGGTTCCGCGCCGGTCTTGCCCAGACCGCATGCTGGACCCCTTGTCCAATTCCCGTCTCAGAAGTATTCCGATGCGCTCTGGCATTCTGTGCCGTTGTCCGCTATAAGCCGCCTCGACCGGGTGGGTCAGCGGCCACAAATCCGCCTGACCGTGCCCAAACAGTCATATCCGCTGTCCACTACTATCTATTCACCGAGACCGCCGTGTTACGGGTTTTCCGGCACGGTTCCATGTTGGAGACTTACGTCAATGGCCGTTCCGAAACGAAAAACTTCGCCGATGAAGCGTGGCTTCCGCCGTTCCGCCGATGCCCTGAAGGCACCGACCTACGTCGAGGACAAGGAAAGCGGCGAGCGTCGTCGTCCCCACCACATCGACATGAAGACTGGCAAGTATCGCGGCCGTCAGATCCTCGAGCCTAAAACGGACGTTTGATCGACGATCGATTAACCGGGTAACGAACCAACTCGTGGTCCGGATTTGCAACCCGAATTCGTCAAGTGGCGTGCATTGTCGCCGTCAGCACACTCTGGAGTTGTGAAATGTCCCTGCGCGCCTTGCCGCTGATCGTTATTGCGTTCCTGCTTTACAACGTGATCGTCCTCGCCGGCGGTCCAGACCCGAACGTGACACTTGCGACCAAAATCTTTTCGATCCCGATGATTAAGGCAACGTGGATGTTCAGCTGGGGCGATTTCGTCCTGCTCATGACGCTGCTTTTGCTGTTCGTCGAGCTGCTGAAGTCGACCTACACGTCGACCGCTTCTCTACTTGATCACGGGCTCTCGATGCTGGTGTTCGTTGTCTGCTTGATCGAGTTCATCATCGTCCCGCAGGCCGCCACTTCGGTGTTCTTCTTGATCATGATTGCGACACTGATCGACGTGGTGGCCGGCTACACGATCGGCATCCGCGTTGCTCGTCGCGATCTGAATATCGGTGGTGAACAGTAAACTCCGCGACGTTCAGCGAACCTATTTTCCAGCGGCCGGAGCCCATTCCGGCCGCTTTTTTGTATCTCCTTGGTGAACGTCGCCACGACACCTTCAAGGGTTCGTTAGCGTTTCTCGCCTACGTTCGTGGAGTAGAAGTGCTCCGGCAGCCGTTTGCTGCGGCGAACGATCGGTTATCAGCCCGTGAACTCCATTCCGGTTAAAGTTGCACTTTTGGATGAGCCTGCCGCAGGGCCGAGCCCGTTTTTATCCGGTTCATCCAATGTCCGCGCCGATATCGGTTTGGTGGACATCATGTCTGCCGTCGAGGAAACAGCCTATATTTGGGACATTGGCAGCGACCGGATCGACTGGGAAAGCAATGCAATCCACGTGCTCGGCGTCAAATCGCTCGAAGCCATTTCCAGCGGTGCCAATTTCCAACAGCTCATAGCCGCCGAACATCTGAGCCGCCGAAGCCAAGCGATCGCTACGCAACATTCCGTCACTGGAAAAGCTATTCCATACCGCATCCAGTACCGGTTCCTGCCGCAAGGCACACGACGCGATTTCTCAATTTGGCTCGAGGATCACGGCAGCTGGTGGGCCGGCGAGAACGGCATCGCCGTCCGCGCTCGCGGTGTAATCCGCGTGATCAACGAGCGCTACAAGGAAGAACAACGCCTGCTGCATCGCAGTGACCACGATGAATTGACCGGTCAGCTGAACCGCATCCGCCTCACCGAAGCGCTCGACTCCACGATGAACCACGCGAAGAAGGCCGGCCAACAGGCCGCTTTTCTGGTCGCTTCGGTCAACAACATGACGGTCATCAACGAGGCATTCGGATTTGATGTTGGTGACGAGATCATCGCGACCATCGGTCATGTGTTGAAAGATAAGCTGCGGACCGGCGACACGTTGGGCCGCTACTCGTCCAACAAATTCGGCATCATTCTCAATGATTGCTCTCCCGGTGCGGTGCGCATTGCGGCCGAACGGTTCATGAAGGCCATCCGCGATACGCCGATGCGCACGTCTGCTTGCCAACTGTCGGCAACAATCTCGATCGGTGGTGTGTACGTTCCGGCTCAGGCAACGACGGTTCATGAGGCAGCGAGCGCCGCACTTTCGGCGTTGGATAGCGCGCGCATGAAACGTCATGATTGTTTCCATGCGTTCGAACCCAATCCGGCTCGCGAGAGCAATCGCCGCCGCAACATCATGATCGCCGACGACGTCATCACTGCGCTGGACGAAGGCCGCATGTTGCTCGCGTTGCAGCCGATCGTCTCCACGACGACGCGTTTACCGGTCTTGTACGAATGTCTGCTCCGCATGGAACAGCCCGACGGCCGTATCGTCTCAGCTGGCGAATTCATTGAAGTTGCAGAGCAATTGGGATTGTCGCGCCTTATCGACCGGCGAACGCTGGAGATGTCCGTTGCCTTCGCCAAGACGCATCCCTACGTGCACCTCTCGCTGAATGTTTCCAGCCTGACCTGCAGCGATCACGAATGGATGACGGCGCTTCACAAGTTGACCGGCGGCCAACGCCAGATCACAGAACGGCTGACGATCGAGATCACCGAGACGACGGCAATCGACGACTTGGATCAATCGATCGCCTTCGTCGATACTTTGAAAGAGCTCGGCTGCCGTGTCGCCATCGACGACTTTGGCGCCGGCTACACCTCGTTCAAGAACTTGAAGCACCTCGCGGTCGATATGGTGAAGATCGACGGCGCATTCGTGAAGAACCTTTCGGCCGACAAAACCGACGCGATTTTCATCACCACAATGGCGCAACTCGCCCGCTCGTTCGGAATGACAACCGTTGCGGAGTGGGTCGGCGATGAAGCCACCGCCCAGCTACTAGCTGACGCCGGGATCGACTATCTGCAAGGGTTCTATTTCGGCAAACCGCTGATGGCGAACGACAAGAACGGCCCGTTCGCCCTCGCGAGCTAGAATAATGCCGAATTAGATCACTCGCGCACCTTCGACAGCTTTTCTATCTTCTGCTGCATTGCGGCGAGTTCAACCTTGAGTTCGGCAAGATCGCCCGTTGTAGCGGGAACCGGCGCTGCCGCCGAACCGGCACCAGCGGCCTGCGATGGGACAACGGCTGGGCGAGATCCGGCCGGACGAGCGGCTGTCGCTGCCGCATCTGCTGGCAGCCCCGCAGCCGTCGTTGCGGTGCCGAGCGGGATCGCTGCCGAGAACGGCGTCCACATCTTCATTGCCTGCTCGAACATCGACATGTTTTTGCGCGTCTGCTCCTGCATTGCCTCGAATGCGGTGCTTCCAAAAGGCGATTGCGCAAAGAACGGCGCGAACTGCGATCGGAACCGCTCTTGTTCGTTAACCAGCGTCTGCAGGCTCATCTGCAGATAACTCGGCACCATCTTGCCGATACTATCGTCGTAAAATCGGATCAACTGACGCAGGAACGGCACCGGAAGCAGTGTGTGGCCACCGGACTTCGCCTCTTGTTCGACGATGATCTGCGTCAATACCGCATGGGTAAGATCGTCGCCCGTCTTGGCATCGAACACCAGAAAATCGCGGTCGGACCGCACCATCCCGGCGAGGTCGTCCAACGTCACATAGGCGCTGGTTTCGGTATTATAGAGCCGCCGGTTGGCGTACTTCTTGATAACGACGGCTTCGCGCTTTGGCGCGGGTGGAGCTGGTTGTTCGAGGGCAGCAGACATGAACACCGCACTTTAGTTTTACCAACGCGGACGTTTCCGCAATGCAGCAAACCTACCACAAAGCGGGGGCTCGCGACCAGTTGTTTGTGCTCAATTTTTTCGTGATCGACGGTTCTCCCGATTGGTCGCAATCTACAAATGCACGGCCGCACGCCTGAAAACACGCTTTTCTTAACGTAGAAATTTGCTACGGTTGCATCGCGAAATCCCCGTGATCGGCCGCACCAAGCGAGGCTTACCGCTCACGTAATTGCCCGTCGCTCGGGCCCAGCAATGCTTTCAAGGAGATCCACCCATGTCCAAGGACGATACTTCCATCGTTATCGCGAGTGCCGCCCGCACGCCCGTTGGCTCCTTTAGCGGCGCTTTGTCTAGCGTTTCGGCGCACGAACTGGGCAAGGTCGCTATCCTTGCCGCAATCGAACGCGCAGGCGTCAAAGCCGCCGACGTCAACGAAGTCATCCTTGGCCAAGTCCTCACAGCGGGAGCCGGACAAAACCCGGCCCGCCAAGCATCGATCGCGGCCGGCATTCCAATTGAAACTCCCGCTTGGGGCATGAACCAACTGTGCGGTTCGGGCCTGCGTGCGGTCGCACTTGGCGCTCAGCAGATCAAGGATGGTTCGGCGACGATCGTTGTCGCCGGCGGTCAAGAGAGCATGAGCCAATCGCCGCACTGCGCTCACCTTCGCGACGGCACCAAGATGGGCGACATGAAATTCATCGACACGATGATCAAGGATGGCCTGTGGGACGCCTTCAACGGCTACCACATGGGCGGCACCGCCGAGAACGTCGCCAAGCAGTTCCAAATCACGCGTGACGAACAGGACAAGTTCGCCGTCGCCTCGCAGAACAAGGCTGAGGCGGCGCGCAAAGCCGGCCGCTTCAAGGATGAAATCGCGCCGGTAACTGTCAAGGGGCGCAAGGGCGACGTGATCGTCTCGGACGATGAATACATCAAGGACGGCACCACCCTCGAGGGCGTATCGAAGCTCCGCCCGGCCTTCGATAAGGCCGGCACGGTAACCGCCGGTAACGCATCAGGCATCAACGATGGCGCCGCCGCCGTCGTACTGATGAGCGCCGCCGAAGCCAAGAAGCGCGGCATTACCCCGCTCGCCCGGATCGTCTCCTGGGCCAGCGTCGGCGTCGATCCGGCGGTGATGGGCACCGGGCCAATTCCGGCCTCGAAACTCGCACTGGAAAAGGCAGGCTGGAAAGCCGCCGACCTCGACCTGATCGAAGCCAATGAAGCGTTCGCCGCTCAGGCATG
The DNA here is from genome assembly GCA_031367505.1 of Hyphomicrobiaceae bacterium. GTDB lineage: Bacteria > Pseudomonadota > Alphaproteobacteria > Rhizobiales > Hyphomicrobiaceae > JAKFWF01. The sequence continues at coordinate 78,669 of JANLPY010000148.1, forward strand.
CGCCGTCAACAAGGGCCTTGGTTGGGACACGACCAAGGTCAACGTCAACGGCGGCGCGATTGCCATCGGCCATCCGATCGGCGCATCGGGCGCCCGCGTGCTGACGACGCTGCTCTACGAAATGAAGCGCCGCGACGCCAAGAAGGGCTTGGCCACCCTATGCATCGGTGGCGGCATGGGCGTCGCCATGTGCGTCGAGCGGGATTGATGATCGTTCCGCCGCATCCGGCAACGACACACGGCGCCGGATGCGGCTCTAGCTAGTTCGCGTCGATTCGCTCGCGCACTAAATCGTGCGCACGAACTGCAGCACATCCTCCAGCAGCGGGGAGCGCCAACGCAATGGCTGGGCGAACGTCACAATCAGCCCCGCATGTCCGATGCCGGGGTAAATGCGTTTGATCACTGGCACTCGAGCCTTCTTCAGCGCCTGCGCCATCATCTCGGCCGCAACCGGCTCGACAACGGTATCGTCCGCACCGTGGATCAGCAGCGTCGGCGGGCCACCGTTGCGAGCGAACGCTACCGGGCGCGCTTCATCCGCGGACGTCGCCGTGGCAAAGATCGCCTTGGTCGAATTCCACGTCGTCGGGTCGAACCCATAGGGGCCGGACAACCCGATCAACGCCGCTGGTGCTGGATAATCCGACGCGACCGCACGACGATAGCGCGGATCGAGTGTCACCAGCGAGGCGATATGAGCGCCCGCCGAATGACCCATCAAGATAATCGGTCTGCGGCCCTGTTCGGCCGTTTTGGCGTGAACCCAGGCGAATGCCAGCGCCGCATCCTCATTGAAAGCGGGATACTTCACTTGCGGAAATAATCGGTAGTCGGCAACCACGGTCGTCACGCCATTGGCGGCCAGCGCCGAGCCGACAAAAGCATAAGTGGCCCGATCGCCCGAGGTCCAGCCTCCGCCGTAGTAGAACAGCACGATCGGCGACGTCTTGCTCTCGCGGCCGGCGCGATAAACATCGAGCGTTTGCCGCACATGCGGCCCGTAAGGCAGGTTGCGCTCGACGCTCAACCCACTCTCCGACACCAAATTGCTGAGCAATGACGTGAACGATGTGCGTGAGGCTCGATCAGACATGGGCTCGCACCTCTCGATCCTGATTGTGACGTTGAGTAGATACGCGCCAACTTAGGCCACCGGATACACCGCGGCGCAAAATTTATCGCCGCCTCAAGAAGGTGTGATCGCTGGGTGCTTGCCTATGCGGCCTAGTCGAGCCGTTACCACCACACGGCTGGCTTCGGGAACGCTCCGCGCACTTGTTCGAATGCGTGCCCGATGCGCAGGGCAAGGTGATCATCGAAACGCCGGCAGACGATTTGCAGACTGGTCGGCAGACCATCAGGCGCGACCGACATCGGCACCGACAAACCACACAATTCCAGGTAGTTGACGAAGCGCGTATGACCGCCGGGGCTCAAGGCTTCATCGACAGTCGCCACTGGATGCGCGGTGAACGGCGTCGTCGGCAGCAATAGCGCGTCGAAGCGGTCCATCGCTTGCAGAAAGCGCGCACCCTCCGCCTTCCACGCAGCCCGCATATCGAGCCATTCGGTTGCGAGAATCTTTGCTCCCGGCGCCATGCGTTCGCGAATATTCTGGTGCAGCGCCGACTTCGGATCATCCACAAACTGACGATAGTGCGTATACGCTTCAGCGGCCATGATCCGCCCACAGAACCGTGTGATTTCATGCAGCGATTTTGGCAGTTTGAATGGCACGATCGTAGCGCCCGCATCGGTCATTTGCCGAACGGCTTGGTCGAAAGCCTGTCGCATGTCGGGCGTCGCCAGCGGCATATCCTCTTTAGCCAATCGTGCGAAACGCATTCCGCGAACTCCGGCCTCCAGATTTGCCAACGGATCGGCGCGCTCAATCGCGAACGTCGTCGCATCGAGCGGATCTTCGCCCTGCATCACAGCCAGCATCCGGGCGGCGGTGGCAACGTCCTTGGTTATCGGGCCGATGGTGTCGAACGTGTCCGCCAGCGGCACGACGCCAGTGCGCCCAACCAGGCCGATCGACGTTTTCAAGCCGACACAGCCGCAGAAAGCTGCCGGTAGCCGAACCGAACCGCCAGTGTCGGTGCCCAGTGCGGCCGTCAGCAACCCTGCGCCGACGGCCACCCCTGAACCACTCGACGAGCCGCCCGGCGTGCGATGTGTTTTCTCATCCCACGGGTTCCACGGCGTACCGACTGTTATATTGGTTCCCCATCCCCCGAATGCATATTCGACGGTGTGGGTTTTGGCCGGCACGATTGCTCCGGCCGCGCGCAGCCGGGTTACCACGTGCGCATCCGCCTTTGCTGACGCAATGCCTTCGCGCGTAAGTGACCCGGCACCGGTTGGCCTGCCTGCTACATCGATGATGTCTTTGACGCCAACACATACGCCTTCGAACAAGCGTGGCGGAGTGCCACTAGCAGCGCGCCGGTCGTTGGCTTCGGCCTCAGCCAGCGCCGTTTCGGGTGTCAGCTGTACGAATGCTCTCAACTTTGGATTGGCCGATGCCAGCGCCGCGTTCGTTGCATTTACTGTCGCCAACTGGCTTGTCTTCGAACCTGCTGTTGCTTTCATCATCGCCCTCTTGGCCGCACCATCGACTGTCGTAAGCTAGCGTGCATGGAGCGGCATGCGGACGTCAACGCGAGCGATCGCTCACCTGCCGCGCTCATACCTCAAGGATGTTACCTCTACACCGTTATTGAACTTAGTTCATAAATACGCTTCGTGCTAGTTGAAGACTCGGCGGCGCATCCATTGAGTGCTGTCCGCCGTATACCTACGGATATGTCCGCAAGGGGACTTTGCCATGAAGACTACCAAGCAGACGTCGTATCGCCCCAAAATGCGTGAGCAGATGCTGGAGATCGCAACGCGTATCGTTGCTACCGAAGGGCTGTCGGCCCTCCAAGCCCGACGGATCGCGCATGACGCTGGCTGTGCCGTCGGCACACTCTATAACGTGTTTGGTGGCCTCGATTTGTTGATCATCGAAGCCAATGCAAACACGCTTACGGCGTTGGGAAAGGACTTGGCCCAAGCCAACGCTGATGTAGTCCAGGCACCAGTACGCGACCGGCTGATGGCGTTGGCGTTGGCCTACCTCGACTTTGCCAGCACGCACAACAAGGCGTGGCGTGCAATTTTCGAACATCAGATGTCACCGGACGCCGAAGTGCCGGTTTGGTACCGTGACCGGCAAGGTGAGCTGTTCGGATTGGTCGAAGCGATACTCACTCCGACGAACGCTGATCCGAAGACGCGCGCAATCAATGCCCGCGCTTTATTTGCTGCCGTGCATGGCATCGTCGCTATTTCGTTGGACAGCAAACTAGGCGATTTCGACTACGCGGAGACGCAAAAACAAATCCGGTTCGTAGTCGGTGCAGTCGCAGATGGGATGGCACCTGGGCCGGCGATATAGTTGGAGCCCCGCGCTCCATATCGCAACCGCAGTTTCAATTCTTCGATTTTACCGGAGTGGTGACTGCCGCTGCATTCCCCAACGCCGCCACAATGACGTTGAGATCCTGCAGAAAACGCTCTCGGCTCGCCCCCGGCAACGCCGCCATGATCTTATCGTCGATCCTTTTTGCCAAGGGCTCAGCCGACTTCAACACCTTCCAGCCTTCGTCAGAAAGTCGAACGGCATAAGCGCGTGCGTCCTCTTTGGTTCGACGCCGTAGGATCAAACCCTTTTTGAGCATACGCCGAACGATGTCGGCGAGGGTCGACCGATCAATGCCAGTACGATCCACCAGGTTGGTTTGACTAAGGCCTTCATGATGGGCGACTGTCACCAGAACTGCGAACTGCCGCGGTGTCAGATCACCGGTCGACATTTCAGATTGAAAGATGTCGCCAGCGCATTGGCCAGCACGGTGCAACAGATGAATAGGAGAACGCTCCAGGCGTTCTGCTGACTTGTCCTTTGACATGGTTTTTGTGACATTCTCCGACAGCGGGATATTGAGCGAACACGTGAGGCACGGAGCGAAACATAGCCACAACCTCCGATGGAACTATCTCCAATTCGGCGAAGGACCATCGCTACACATAGAAAAGCTGATTTCTTTAACATCGTCCAGTATGTCGGCGACGATTTCGCTAGATTACTTGTCTAAACAGTTTTGAAGGCCATAATTATCGTGCGATTTTGCACCAATTTTTGTGTTTTAGCTCACGACCTGGCAGATTCCACTGACGAGAATCGACGCAACAGCCCTAATTGTGCGACACCGAACACAACTGTTAGTGGCATGACACCGAGCATTTTAAAACCGATCCAGAACTCCTCCGAGAAGTTGCGCCAGACAATCTCATTCAGACCCGCAAGTAGCAGAAAAAACAGCGCCCAACGCAACGTCAGCAAACGCCAACCGGCTGCGGTCAATTTGAATACGTCACCCAATACATGCCGCAAAAGCGAGTGACCAAACACCAATCCGCCAAGTAAAATCAAGGCGAATAGTGTATTTACAATTGTGGGTTTCAATTTGATAAACAGCGCGTCTTGGAGCCATAGCGTCAAACCGCCGAAAACCAATACGAAGACACCCGAAATCAGGGGCATCATCGGTACACGCCCAAACAATGCACGCGACGCAATCAATGCGATCCCCGTCGCGACCATGAAGGCTCCGGTGCCCCAAAAAATGCTTTTCGTCATGGCGTTGGTGATGAAAAAGACCACCAACGGTCCCAACTCGACCAGCATCTTGAGGAGTTGCCTGCTATCAAATTCAGGCTCTGCGGAAGGTGCGGGCAACTTGTGATTGGTATCCAACATTACAGCACTCCGTGAACACTTGCAGGGCGGTCGACGTTGATGGCTTGTTTCAAGTTCGTAACGGCCGGGAGGGTTATTCGGCTGGCCCACCGCCGCCGTCACCAGGCAGCCTGTACTTATGCATGATGGTCGTCTGCCACCAGGCGAACAAGCCACTCAATGGCATCACGATGAATAACTTGAACAAGATCCAGATGTTCACGCCATCCAACTTATACGTGCCAAGCGTGTAGTTGGCATCCGCGAAACCTTGTCGCACAGCCTCGTTCGCGACGGCCGTCAAAACGAAAAACCAGGCGAAGTTCCACGTGAACTTGTTCCAACCCTCTTCCGTGTAGTGGAAGGTCTTGTCGAAGACATACTTGAAAAAATTCTTACCGTTGTAGAGCCCGTAAAACAGGAACAGCGCGAAAAGCATGTTGAAAATGGTGACTTTAATCTGCACCCACATGCTGTCACCAGTGACGATGGTCAGCGTCCCGAACGTGATCGTCACCGCGCTGGCGATGAGCGGAAACACCGGCGGACGACCCAGCACCCACATCATTGTCGCGATCGCGACAAATGTCGCGCCGATCAGTGCGTAAGTGCCGGCCGTAATACCGTAGGCCGCGTTCACGATGAACATCGTGATCAGCGGGCCGAACTCGCTCAGTATATTGATCGACTGCTCAGCATTGAACGGAAAGTGGCGTCTCAACCAATTCATTGTGTTGCTCGTCCCTTTTGCGACCGGCTCGCTTCAACGTCACGTCCGGCCGCCCCCCGACTAAACGTCCTACCCGAGTGCAATGGCGCGCGCAAACTCTGCCGCATTGAAGCTCTGCAGGTCATCAACACCTTCACCGACGCCTATGGCATGAACCGGAAGACCGTGCTTGGCAGCAATTGCCACGAGTATTCCACCGCGGGCGGTACCGTCCAATTTTGTCATAACGAGGCCCGTCACTCCGGCACGTTCGCGAAACACATCCACCTGCGACATTGCGTTCTGCCCGGTGGTCGCATCAAGCACGAGAACGACGTCATGTGGTGCGCTCGCATCTGATTTTCGAATGACACGAATGACCTTCTCGAGCTCTTCCATCAACGCTTGCTTATTTTGTAGCCGGCCGGCCGTATCGACGATCAGTACATCGGCCGATTGTTCGCGCGCCTGTTGCATCGCATCGTAGGCGAGGCCCGACGAATCGGCACCAACCTTACCAGAGATAACGATAGCGCTCGTTCTTTCGCCCCAGACCTTCAATTGATCGATGGCCGCCGCTCGGAACGTATCACCGGCAGCCAGTACCACCTTGCGGCCCTCAGCGTGATACTGGCTCGCAAGTTTACCGATTGTCGTCGTTTTGCCGCCGCCGTTCACGCCAACGACGAGGATGACATGCGGCTTATGGCTCCCGTCGATCACCAATGACTTGGCGACCGGTGCCAAGACCCGCTCGACTTCGGCGGCTAGAACCGCGCGCACTTCTTCCGGCGTTATCGACTTGTCGAGCCGGTTCTTCGACAGCATCGCCGTTATGCGGGTCGCCGTTTCGACGCCGAGGTCGGCCTGAATCAACACATCTTCGAGATCACCCAACGTTTCGGCGTCGAGCTTACGTTTTGTGAAGACGCCGGTTATGCCTTCGGCAAGTTTCGACGAGGTCTTGGACAAGCCCGACGTCAATCGAGCGAACCAACCCTTTTTCGGTTCGGCTGCCGGCTCAGGTATCACGATGCCCGGCGTTGAATCCGCTGCCGGCGTTTCAGTGACCTGGGTTGGCTGATCGGCATGTTCGTCAGTAGCCGTAGGCGAATGCTCCGCCCCCCGGCCGAACAGCCGGCCCATGAAGCCGGTCTTCTTAGGCGCATCCGTCATGAGACCACCGTTGCGTTGAGACGCCGCTCGCGATGACCATTGATTTTTGCGGACTTGAAGGTGCCCGCTGCTAGCGCAACCTCGGATCTGAGTTCGACTTCAGCAAATTGCTGGGTCCGCCCGATACGCCCGTTTTCCATCATGACTTCGATCGTCTGGCCTGCAAGCGCATCGAAATAGTTGCCAAGCACCACATCGCCCTTGGCGCGAAGACGTAAAGCCCGTTCCTTGATCGCGGATTTCGCAACTTGCGGCATCCGGGCGGCTGGTGTCGTCGCGCGCGGCGAGTACGGAAACACGTGCAGGAACGTCAACCCACAATCGTCGACAATGCGAAGTGTATTCTCGAACATTTCCTCGGTTTCCGTCGGGAAACCAACGATCAGATCCGCGCCGAACACGATGTCTGGCCGTTGCCGGCGCACGTCTTGGCAAAACCGGGCGGCTTCAGCAGAGGAATGCCGGCGCTTCATCCGCTTCAAGATCATGTCGTCGCCGGACTGCATCGATAGATGCAAGTGCGGCATCAAGCGAGGCTCTTCGACTATGGCATCCACCAGATCTCGATCTATCTCGGTTTGATCAATTGATGATAATCGCAGACGCCTGAGTTCGGGCACGTGCTTCAGTACCATCCGCACCAGCCGCCCGAGCGTCATCTCACCGGGTAAATCGGGTCCGTATGAAGTGATGTCGACGCCGGTCAGCACAATCTCGGCACAGCCGTTTTCGACCAAGCGCCGCACTTGTGCAACGACCTCGCCGGCAGGTACGGATCGCGAAGGTCCGCGGCCAAACGGTATAATGCAGAAGGTACAACGGTGATCGCAGCCGTTCTGCACTTGTACGTAGCCACGTGGCAATGCGCCGAAACCGTCAATCAGATGATGCGCCGTGTCGCGCACACTCATGATGTCGTTGACCACCACGCGTTCGGTGCCGGCTAGACCGAAACCTTCGAACGTCGACGCCTGCATTTTTTCCACGTTACCGATCACGTGATCGACTTCGGCCATGGCCGCGAACCGTTGCGGTTCGATTTGGGCAGCACAACCGGTCACGATGATGCGCGACGCAGGATTCTCGCGCCTTAACCGGCGGATCTGTTGTCCTGCTTGCCTGACGGACTCCGCCGTCACCGCGCACGTGTTGATGATAATCGCGTCATCGAGCCCGGCCGATACCGCATGCTTACGCATGACCTCGGACTCGTATGCATTGAGCCGGCAACCCAGGGTAATGATCGTTGGCTCACGCATTGGATCAGTTCAACCGCTGCGCTGCGCCGGCGGAAAAATCGTACACACCGGCATATTCGTCTTCAGCCGGTCCGGTCATCAATATGCGATTATTGGCGGTCCATTCGATCGACAGGGCCCCACCCGGTACGTGCACCGTCACACGGCGATCGGTGCGTCGGGTATGTGCGCCCAGCACTCCAGCTGCACAAGCAGCGGAGCCGCACGCAGGGGTTAATCCGGCGCCGCGCTCCCACGTCCGCAGAGTTATCGAAATCGGCGATGTTACTTGAGCGAGCGAAATGTTCGCCCGATCGGGAAATATCGGATGGTTCTCCAGCATCGGTCCGAACCGGCCGAGGTCGTAGATCGTGACATCCTTCACCCAGAACACGGCATGCGGATTGCCGACATTCACGACCGAGGGAGAATGCAAGATCGGATTGTCGATCGGCCCAATCTGCAGCTCAATCCGCTTGGTATCGTAAAACGGCTCAGCCAGTGGGATCTCGTTCCAGGCGAAGCGCGGTTCGCCCATGTCGACCGTGATATTCTCTTGATCAACGACGGCCACGGCCAACACACCAGGCCGCGTCTCGAATTTGAAATGTTCACGGCCAATCGCCTTGTGCGCCAACCAGCTCACGCAGCGCATGCCATTACCGCACGCCTGGGCCTCCGACCCGTCGGTATTATAGATCCGAATGAATGCTTCCGTACCGGGTGTCTTCGGATCGTGCAGCACCATCATCTGATCAAACCGCGACAACGGATCCAACGCGACCGCGCGTGCTTCGCCAGCGTTTATGATCCGCTTCGTACCGCGCAGATCGACAACGACGATCTCGTTCCCGAGACCATTCATCTTGCGAAAGGGCAGTGGCGCACTGGTGGCGATCGACGGCATAGCACGCTATATGGCGAAGGCACGCGGCTGTGACAATCGCTCAATTCGACTAAACCGCAGATCAGTCCTTCTTGTTGGCCCAATAAAAGGCGAACACCAGCATCCAAAACAGCAACGCCATGGCGTCGAGCAGGACTTCGAGACGTCGCAAATCCATTGAACGGGCCCACTCTGGCGGGCCGACAAACAAAGCCACACTAATGGCCGCACCGGCGAACAAACACAGACCAATCAGGCCCCAAAGAACGCGTGTCGTACGTCTGGTCATGGCATTCCTCCCGGAATTCGTCGCGCCCATAATAAATAAGACGCGCCGCAGCGCTCCGATCCGTTGACTATGCCACAAACGACCTCCCATCACGAACGAATACGACGTTGCCTGAGCAACCGTGGTGCCGCAAATTGTTTGACTTTCTTTGCCCAGCAGCGCATTCACCACTCAACCATTACCGGCCCGAACCATCGAGCCGCCGCCTCGTACATGGATTTGCACGCTGCAAACTCCGGGAGACAAGGGGGTCAACATCCGCCAGCGCGTTGCGCTCGCGGGTGATAAATTGCTTTGCGTCAAGGAGTTAGCCAATGCTGAAGGTTTGGGGACGCAAGACTTCGGTCAACGTGCAAAAAGTCATGTGGGCGGTCGGCGAACTTGGCCTTGTACACGAACGGATTGATGCTGGCGCTGCCTTCGGCAAACTCGACACGCCCGAATTTGGCGCGATGAACCCGAACCGGCTGGTGCCGGTGATCGACGACAACGGCTTCATCCTGTGGGAGTCGAGCGCCATCGTCCGCTATCTCAGCGAACACTACGGCCGCGGCAAACTCGCTCCGGATGGACGCCACGCCTACGCCCGCGCCGACCAATGGATGGAGTGGTCGATCACTGAACTCTATCGTGACGTCATCGCCGTCTGTTTCCTCGGCCTGATCCGCACACCTGCCAAGGAGCGCGACAATGCCGGCATCGCCGCTGCCGCGAAGCGCGTTGGCGATAAACTTGGCATTCTCGATCGCCATCTCGACGGCCGTGCTTTCATCTGCGGCGATCAGCTCACGATGGCCGACATCGCCGTCGGCACGATGATGTATCGCTATTTCAACCTGCCTCTCGAACGTCCTACCCTCGGCAATGTCGAGCACTGGTATGGCCGATTGAGCGCCCGTAAACCATATCAGGAACACGTCATGGTCGACTTCCAGGCCATGAAGGTTCCCGGCGCTTAAAAGACGAGGCTACACGCATGTTCCAATCCCTCTCCGATCGCTTATCCGGCGTCCTCGATAAACTCACGCGCCGCGGCTCGTTGAGCGAAGCGGACGTGACGGAGGCCATGCGGGAGGTTCGGCGCGCGCTGCTCGAGGCCGACGTCGCGCTCGATGTCGTCAAGGACTTCACCGATAAAGTGAAGGCCAAAGCGGTCGGCCAGAATGTTATCAAGTCGGTGACGCCAGGCCAGATGGTCGTCAAGATCGTCTACGACGAACTCGTGGCGATGCTCGGCTCCGACGCCCAGCCGATTGATCTCATCGCCCAGCCACCGGTCGCGATCCTGATGGTCGGCCTGCAAGGCTCCGGCAAGACGACGACGACCGCCAAGATCGCCTACCGACTGACCAATCGGGACAAGAAAAAAGTCCTGATGGCGTCGCTCGATACGCGGCGTCCGGCAGCCCAAGAACAACTTCGTGTTCTTGGCGAACAGACCCACGTCGAAACGCTGCCGATTATCGCTGGCCAGCAACCGCTGGAAATCGCCAAGCGCGCGATGGAGGCCGCCCGCCTCGGCGGCTACGATGTCGTGCTGCTCGATACCGCCGGCCGCACCACCATCGACGAAGTGCTGATGGAGGAAGTCGCCGCCGTCAAGTTAGCGACCAAACCGAACGAAACATTGCTCGTCGCCGACGCGCTGACTGGCCAGGACGCCGTTAACACCGCGAAAGCCTTCGAAGGCCGCTTAGGCGTCACCGGCATCGTGCTGACCCGCGTCGACGGCGATGGTCGTGGCGGCGCCGCCCTGTCGATGCGCGCGGTCACCGGCCGCCCGATCAAGCTTTTGGGTGTCGGCGAGAAGTGGGACGCGCTCGAGGATTTCCATCCCGACCGCATCGCCAACCGCATTCTCGGCATGGGCGACATCCTCAGCCTGGTCGAGAAAGCCGCCGGTGTCGTCGATGCCGATCAAGCGGCAAAGATGGCCGCCAAGATGCAGAAGGGTGGCTTCGATCTGCAGGACATGGCCGACCAACTCAAGCAGATGGAAAAAATGGGCGGTCTCGGCGGCATCATGGGCATGATGCCCGGCGTCGCCAAGCTCAAATCGCAGATGGCCGATACCGGCGTCGGCGAGAAGATGCTGAAGCGCCAGCACGCGATCATCATGTCGATGACGAAGAAGGAGCGGGCGAGCCCAAAGATCCTCGACGGCAAACGCAAGCGCCGCATCGCCGCCGGTTCCGGGGCGAAGGTCGAGGAGATCAACAAGCTCATCAAGCAACACCGCGACATGGCCGACATGATGAAAGCCATGGCCAAGAACAAGGGTGGCATGATGGGCAAAATGGCCGGCATGCTCGGGCTTGGCGGTGGCGGAATGGGTGGCGGCGGTATGCCGTCCGACATCTCGCCGGAAATGCTCGAAAGCTTGAAGCGGGGCGAGATGCCGAAAGGTATGCCGCCTATGCCCGGCGGAATGCCGAAGCTGCCCGGCCTCGGTGGCGGCGGACTACCGGGGCTCGGCGGTTCGCGCTTCCCGGGTCTGCCCGGATTGCCGGGCAAGAAGAAATGAATTTCTGGCGAGGGCCGGCCGCGGCGTTAGACCAACCTTCGCAATCACAAATCAACGCATGAACCAAGCCAACTAGGAGACCACCAATGTCCACCAAGATTCGCCTATCACGTGGCGGCGCCAAGAAGCGCCCGTACTACTACATCGTTGTTGCCCACAGCGCTTCGCCGCGCGATGGCCGCTACATCGAGCAGATCGGCACCTTCAACCCGATGCTGCCGAAGACCGACGAGACCCGCGTCAAGCTCGACCTCGAACGCGCGAAGTACTGGCTGTCGGTTGGCGCCCAGCCGTCGGACCGCGTTGCCCGTATCCTCGATGCCAATGGCCTGATGAAGCGCACCGCGCCGGTCAACCCAGAGAAGGCGTTGCCGAAGAAGAAGCGCGTCGAGCGTGAGAAGGCGGAAGCCACCAAGGCCGAAGCCAAGGCCAAGGAAGCCGCCGCACCAGCGGCGTAAGCGTCTTCGATCTCTAAGGAAGGTCGCCTCGTGGCACCTGATAAAAAACTCGTTCTCCTCGGTCACGTCGCGGGTGCACATGGCATCCGCGGCGAGGTCGTCATCAAGACCTACACCGGTGATCCAGCCGGCATCGATGCCTATGGCCCCTTGTCAGACGCGACCGGCACCAAGACCTACAAGCTGAAAGTTGTGCGGGTGATGCCGAAAGGCGTCGTCGTGCGCGTCGCGGGTATTGCCGACCGCAACGCCGCTGAAGCCCTCAGAGGCACGGCATTGCATGCGCCTCGCTCGGCCTTGGGCAAAACCGATCCAGGCGAATACTTCTACGAAGACCTGATCGGCCTCGAAGCTGTCGACCCTGCCGGCAACCGCATCGGATTGATCAAAGCAGTCGAGAACTTTGGCGCTGGCGACCTACTGGAACTTGCGCGCGACGGCATCGCCAAGACCGAGTTCGTGCCGTTCGTCGAAGCTTACGTGCCCGATGTCGATATCGTGGCCGGCCGCGTTACCGTCATCATGCCGCCCGACGACGGCAGCAAAGAATCCGACGAGCCGAAAGACGAATCCGCTTAATCAACCTCGGAACTTTTCGCGGTTGCGGAGCTGGACGTAGAACGCACCATCACCGCCGTGTCTCGCACTAGCACTGGTGTGACCGACGACAATCGACCGCAAATCCGGCTCGGCAAGCCAGCGGGGGACGTTGCGCCGTAACACGCCGCGATCACGATCCTGGAACATATCGAACGGCGCATGGCGATCCTGATCGTCGTCCCGGCCCTTACCTGTAATCACCAACACCATGCGCAACCCATTTTGGTGCGCCCGCATCAGAAACCCGCGAAGGGCACCGTGTGCCTCAGCCTGCCGCATGCCATGAAGATCGATCCGGGCCTCGATCTCGTCGCGACCCTTGGCAACGCGTTTCGCCTTGCGAGGCTCGATCGTGCCCGGACCCGGTTGCCGCGGAGCGACCGGAGAATTCGGCGGTGGCGGTTGCACGAAGCCTTTAGTTGGCGGCGAAACCACTTCCGGCGCTCGCGGCGTGATTTCTCTTTCGCCCTTGATAATTTCAGGGTCATCACCCGCGTTGACTGGCGCTTTGATGCGACGCCGTTGCTCCATGCGGGTCACGCTGCGAGCGACATGCGTCCAAAGCGCCTCATCCTCACTGGTTAGGCCGCCCTTACCTCGCCGCTTCATGGGTCAGCACGCTGCGACAACGATCCGGACGGCGCAACTGGTGCAGCCGATGCGGTCGGCTTTTCCTGACCGATTCCAGTGGCCGGAAATGCGACGCGCGGCAAAAGCACATAAAAGTTTGCCGGTTGTTTAGTAATGCCCGCAAGCTTACCGGCGTCGTCTCCGCTGCCAAAGTAAATGTCGCCGCGCTCCGGTCCCTTGATGGCCGACCCGACATCCTGAGCCACCATCAACCGGTTGAAGCCGCCAGACTTCGTCGCATGGGTCAACGCCGGTGCGCTTACGTATACCGGTGTACCGATCGCGTGCACGCCGGCATCGACGGCAAGACTGCGCCCGGCCGTCAACGGAATATGCAGCACACCAAGTGCACCTTCGGCTTCCGCGCCCTTCAGCTCGCGAAAGAAAACGTACGATTTGTTTTGCCACATCGCGCGCCGGCCCCGCTCAGGATCGGCCTTCAACCAATCCCCGAGCGCCTGGAGCGTCATTTTATCCGCAGCAATTACCCCGGTGTCGATCAGATGCCGGCCAACGGACGTGTAAGGATGGCCGTTCTTGCCATCATAACTTACGCGCACCATGGAGCCATCGGGAAACTTGATACGGCCCGAGCCC
>JANLPY010000192.1:0-4686 GCA_031367505.1 Hyphomicrobiaceae bacterium
GCGCATCCAGCGCGGCCCGCAGCGACACCGGCAGCGGACCTTCCACTTGCACCTCAACCTCACTACCCTCGATGACGCCCACCAGTGTTCGCAAGTGTGCCGGCAGAGCGATGCGAATCCTGATCATGCGAGTGTTTGGACTTCAATCGACAGCACCGGCGGTAGATCACGCGCGATCGCCGCCCAATTGTCGCCCGCGTCCGCCGAAGCATACACCTGCCCGCCAGAAGTTCCAAAGTAGACGCCACAAGCATCAAGCGAATCGACAGCCATCGCATCCCGAAAGACATTCACGTAGCAGTTACTCTGCGGTAGCCCGTTGCCGAGCGCTTCCCAATCGTTACCGCCAGCGCGGCTGCGATACACCCGTAGCTTTCCGTCCGGTGGAAAATGCTCGGAATCACTCTTGATCGGCACGACGTAGATGGTCTCAGGTTCGTGCGCGTGGACATCGATGACGAAGCCAAAGTCTGTGGGCAGGTTGCCACTGACTTCAGTCCAGTTGTCGCCTGCATCGTCGGTCCGCATCACGTCCCAATGCTTCTGCATAAAGAGCGTGCCCGGACGTGATTTGTGCATCGCGATGTGATGGACACAGTGGCCCACCTCGGCGACCGGGTCCGGGATGTGGAGAGATCGCAGGCCCTTATTGATTGGCTTCCATGTCTTGCCGGCGTCGTCAGTACGAAACGCCCCGGCGGCAGAGATTGCGATGTAGATCCGGTCTGGATTCACGGGGTCGAGAATGATGGTGTGCAGGCACAAACCGCCTGCGCCGGGTGCCCACTGCGGACCCGATCCGTGGCCCCGCAGGCCCGAAAGTTCGGTCCAGTTCTGTCCGCCGTCCGCCGTGTGAAACAGCCCGGCATCTTCAACGCCCGCGTAGACAACATCGGGATCGGTGAGCGATGGTTCAAGATGCCAGACGCGCTTGAATTCCCAGGGATGCGGCGTGCCGTCATACCACTGGTGAGTGCCGGGAATGCCATCGTAAACGAACTTGTTGCCGACGGCTTCCCACGTCTTGCCGCCGTCACTCGAACGTTGGATCACCTGTCCGAACCAGCCGCTGGATTGCGACGCGTAGATGCGATTGGGGTCTGCGGGCGAACCCTTGAGATGATAGAGTTCCCATCCCGCAAAGTGCGGACCGCTGATGTCCCAATCCTGACGTTTGCCGTCGGCAGTCAGAACAAATGCGCCCTTTCTCGTTCCAACGAGTACCCGTACCGTGCTCATCGATCATGCGCCTCCTCAGACAGCATAAACTATTTTGATCGACGCGGATGAAATCTGTTCGTGCACATAAGGCTCTTAAAGCAGCCCGTGGCAAGGGTTTCCCGCCCGCCCACCGAAACTCGATTGAGTGCCAATCGGGGCGACCCAAACTTCCAGCGTGACTTCTGATCGTTGAGTGCCGCTGTCTGGGAGGATGGTCAAGTCCGGCAGCCGGATCCGCCTTTGCGAGTCTGTCGACGCCGTCGTCGTTGCCTGCAAAGGTCGCCGGCGCGTGCTGCTCGGCCTGCTCCCGACCTAACTGCCGACATCGACTGTGGAGCTAATTGGATACCCCTTATAGACAACCAGCCGGGGTGACCAGGGCCGCGAGCCTGGCGGTACCGCGATGGCGATGGCGTTCAACATGAACTAACAGCAAGGCGCTTGTGTTGTCGTGGGCGCAATTGCGCTGTGGTCTGAATGATTGCTGGTGCTGTTAGTTCGGGTGGGGCTCAGCGTTCAAGGAATCCAGCAGCCGAGATCATGACTTTGGAGACCAGGCGGCGCCGAAGCGCCTGAACCGGCGTGAGGCCAGCCAGGCTGCCCTTTGGTTGAAAAAGGAACTGGTTTTGGGCTGCTGGTGGGCAGTGATGAGAGCAAGGCCCTGACGCACTGAATTCGCTGCTGCAGTTGGCAGCGGTTTTGCAGCCAGTGGGCGCGCCGGCGTTTGCGAGCAAATCCCATGACGGCTGCTCTCAGACTTGCAGGATGGCGCATCGGGCCATCAATGGATAGAACCTCGGTGCGCGGGACTCTGGCTCTCGAACTTGATGTGCTTGAGCGCGAAGTTCATGACGGCACCGGCCATGCGTTCAATGACGCTGGCGCTGGACCAGCAGCGATGATCTTGCTCGCTTCGAACGACGTGATCCGTGATGGATAGGATGATTTCGATGTAGGCGCGCAGCGTCACGGCGTCCAGACGGTTAACCACTGGCCTCAGTGTCGCGATACGGAGCCGCTCGAGCGCGATCGCCAGATCCGGTGGCAGGCCCAATGCCATCTGCTGGGGGCTTGCAAGTTGGGGCGGTGTACACGGCAAGTGATCGGGGTGGTCGGCATCCCCTGGCCGCCGAGCGTTGATAAACGATTCGATCATTTCGTCCTCCGCACCTTCCGCGAGCATTTGTCGCAAGGCGACGGCGATCCCGGACACCCAGTCGTCATCATCAACTTCGCGCACAGCTATCGGGCCTTTTTGGTGTGAGAAGTCGGACCGAAGTTTGGGTGGGGCAGGGCGGCGAGCACGGGCGATCTGCTCGTCGCGGATGGGTTCATCACCCAATCGGCATCCTGAGCCCGCAGGAAGGTGGCGAACGCCTTGAAATCCCATCCCTGCTGGACTTCCAACGGGTCTCGTCGCGGGTCGGCGGCGGCGATTTCGCTCGCAGGCAATGTCGATCCGGCCAATGCGCGCGCGATGGGACGTTCAACGCTCATAGATGGTCCACCCGTCGATCCAATTGCGCTGGCCAGCGGCAGCGATACAAACGGCGGAGCCCGGGGATATCGATTTCTCTGTGCTGGCAGCGACAAACGCGGTTCATCGAAACTTTGCTCCTGCAGCCTTAGGTTTGACAGTAGTCACAAGGCCGCCCGTATCCTATTTCAAGTACTCCCCTCGGGCTTCTGCGAAGCGGCGGTCACGCAGGATCGGATCGTGTTCGTCGTCAGCCTCCCTGTCGAACTCCGCCGCCGAAAGTGCGTCGATGAACGTGCCCCGCGGCGCACGGATCAGCTCGATCACGACGCGCACGACCACCACCATGAAGTAGCCGACGCAGAGGAGCGAGAGCAAGGCGTAGAGCCGGCTCATGGGCGAGCCTCGACTTGGCTGGCGCTGCGGTCGACAACTCGGACTGCACCAAGTCCATCTGCAAGAGCGCGGTCCATCACGAACTCGGGTGCGACGATCTCCGAAAACACCTTCGTCAAGACACGAACTTCGCTCTTGATGTCACCCGCCTGGAGGCCGATCCAGAGATAGACCGTCTGATTTACCTTGTTCCAATCCTCGCATCGACTCAGGCAGACGCCGCGCGCATCCCCGGTCAAGGCCTTGTTGAAGCTCCCTTTCAGGCCAGTCGATTCACCGACGGCGGAGGCCATGCCGCTGAGGGCGAGGCCTTTCCAGAACGGCGAGATTGCGGCGTCGAAGGCGGCCTTGTTGATGGCCAGGGCCGCTACGGTCTGCACCACGTCGGCTTGAGTGACGCCTCCAGCGTCTTTCGCAGCTTGAAGTGACTTTTCGACGGCGTCGCCGATGCCAACCTTGATACCCTTGGCGAAGTTTGGTCCACCCAGCAGGGCGATGTCGCCGCGAAAGATCAGCACCGCCTTCGCGCTGCCCTTGTCTCGGGCGATGGTGAAGCCCTTGCTGGCCAGGGCCTCAACGAGACGCGACGAAAGTGCAGGTGAGCGTTCGACCTCGGCGTAAAGCGGTGAGTGTTCCATCACCGACAACTCGAGTGCACCGGTGGCCTTGCTCGTGAACACAGCGGCTGGAAGCTGATCTGCTGCGTACGAAGGCGGAAATGCGCAGGACACGAGCAGCGCCGCGATGAAGCGCGCGTTCTTGGACATGGTTCGCCCGCTCAAACGCGTCTCGGGAGATGCCACGTGGCCGGTAGTACCGCTCGCGGTTCCCTGGGTCGGCGCAGCGTCGCCAGTGCTTTCTTGGTGAACAGCGGTCGTCACGGGTCCACAGCCTTTCGGTTCGATCGAAATCCGCGCGGGCCGTGCCAAGCGCCTCGCCCCGCCGTCGTTACCGAAGAACGAAACCCGGCGGCGGCACCGGCGACAGCCCGAGGCTTGCCTTAGCCCTTAGCCCCCGCGTACTACGTAGGTCGTAGTAGTCGCATTGTATGAAAACTACGACTCTCGTAGCAACATGCTGGAGTCAAAAAATCCCGATGACGTAAAAAGGGTGTGGCAGAAGCGCTTGAAGGAGGCGCGACTCGCCGCTGGTCTCAGCCAAAGGCAACTCGGTATAGACGCCGGACTTGATGAATTCGTGGCATCGACCCGGATAAATCGATACGAGCTTGGCGTACATGCATCCGACTACCTGATGTCCGTTCGTCTGGCGCTGGTTTTGGGCGTGCCCGTCGCGTTTCTATACTGCGACAACGATGAACAGGCCAAGATGCTGGTCGCGTTCCATCGGGGGTCGACGCAGGCACGCCGTCGAGCTCTTCTTGCGCTTAGCGCCCCGTTGGACGACTGATCACGCCTTGTGGCCTTGACGGCAGCGTCTTGATGCGGCGTCATGGCTCGTCGGGCACGGTTTGCGCGGCCCGTGCAGCTCAACGGAAGACGGAGAACTAGCATTTCTTTCGTTGGATATAGACCGACATCTGCGCTTCGCCGCAGACGGTCTAACCGCCGACCATTTTCGTTCCTTTTATG
>JANLPY010000237.1:0-2860 GCA_031367505.1 Hyphomicrobiaceae bacterium
CTGTCAGGCGCGGCGCGCGCGCCACAGCGGCAATCAACTCGTCAAACGCGATGCGCGACTTTTGGCCCTTATATTCCACTTCGATCCACTTCGCCCCATCGGTCACGCCACAGGCCAAAGCGGTGTGATCGGTCAGCACAGTGACGCCGTCGCGCTGCAGCGAGGCCTTCACCAGTGCCGACACCTCGACATCCTCGCGGACCATGATCCGCGCGCCGCGCTCGAGCTGCGTCACGTTGGCGCCGAGCCTTGCGAAGGCCTGCGCCATCTCGGTCCCGATCGGACCGCCGCCCAGCACGACGACGCGCTTGGGCACTTCGGTCCGATCACGCAATTTGTCCCACATCGTGTCCGATGTCAGTTGGCCAACGTCCTCCAACCCCGGCAACGGCGGCACGAAGGGGGCGGCGCCGGTGGCGATGATGATCGACCGCGTCGTCAGACGTTGGGTGCGGCCATCGGTAAACGCCACCTCAACCGTCCACGGGTCGATCAGTTTGGCATAGCCAATTCTACGAATTTGATCATCAAGCGGCTCCGTGCGGTGATCCTTCATTGGCAGGACCAACGACGCAGGATTTCGTTACAGCGGACGGGCATTGGGGTCAGACAAGTCCGCACGCCAAAGCTCTGCCGCCAGTGGCCCGCCCGAACCGCAGCGTTTTCGTGGACAGCCCGGCTTGGACTTCATAGCCTGAGCCCGAATTGGAGGAACCAACATGTCGCACTTTCCGTCGATCCCCAATCTGGAACTGCTTGGGTTGTTCAAGAAGTTACCGGACCGCGGCATCTTGCCGCTGCTTGCGTATCACGATGCCATTCTGCGCAACGAAAGTGAGCTTTCCGTCGCCGAGCGAGAGTTGATCGCCGCTTACGTCTCTGCGGTGAATGGCTGCCACTATTGCTGTTCAGCGCATCGAGATCATGCAAAAGCTTGGGGCATTCCTGCCGAAGTCTTTGGAAATCTGCAAATTGATCTGGACCATCCCGGCATTTCGGAACGCATGCGCCCGGTACTGGCCTAGGTGTGACGCCTGACGGTGGACCCTGCCGGGGTTGGCATGGCGGATGCCCAGGCGATTTACGACGCGGGCTTTTCCGAAGAAGGGCTGTTCGACATCATCTCGGTCACCTCGCTTTACAATTTCATGAACAGAATTCTCGAAGGCGCCGGGATCAAGAAGCACGTCCGCGTGATGGACATGACCGACGAGATGCGCCGCAAGTGCCGCTACACTCACCTTTGGAAGACGATCTCCAAGGGTCAGACCGCAGCGGGCTGAACGAAAGCCAGTGCGGCAGCGCGGGCGACGGGCTTCAGCACGGCTGCCGTGGCACCCGACCGCGCCCGCAGGGTCAACCCTCTTGCGACCGAAGCCAGCACCAATGCCATCACCTCTGGCGCGCAGGACAGTGGTCCCGCATCCATCCCCAAGCGCTCAGCGATCCAGGATTCCATCGACGCGTAACGCCGATCCAATTCGGCACGAAACAACGGATTCGACCCCGCAGCATCCGAAAGCACACAGGAAATCAGACAACCCGACGTTGCGGCATCTGATGTCGCCAGATCGACGACGCTTTCGAAGAAAGCTTCCAGGTCCTGGCGCAACGACCCTGTCGGGCCAAGTGCCGCGGCAAGCGGTCTGACCCGCGTGTCGCCATAGTGATTTATGGCAGCCAGGAACAAATGCTCCTTGTCGCCGAAAGCCTGATAGAGGCTGGCACGCGGCATCTTCATCGCCCGACACAGCTGATCGACCGACGCGGCCTCATAGCCTTCGGACCAGAACACGCAGGTCGCAGCCTCGAGCGCGTCTTTTTGCACTGAAACGCGCGGGCGCCCGCGTAGTCGACGCTCGGGACCGATATCATCATTTTTTGAACTCATCGTTCTGAAAATAGGTGGTGATCTTGAAGATATCAATTGATAGAATGATCATTCTTTAAATGTGGGAGATCACTCATGACCCGAACACCACAGTTGTCGTTCGAATCGGTGACGTTGGACAACGCCTCTGGCGCGGCAAAGGCCCTCCTTGAGGGCGCACAAGCAAAATTGGGCATGTTGCCCAACATGTATGGCTACATGGCAAAGTTGCCCGGCGTGCTGGCAGGCTATCTGTCGACCTATAATGCCTTCCGCTAGACGGCGGGGTTCACGCCTGCCGAACAAGAAGGGGTTTTTCTGACCATCAGTCGGGTGAACGGCTGCACTTACTGCATGGCAGCCCATTCCATGATTGCCGACAAGCGTTCCGGTGTCGCACCCGACGTTCTTGCCGCAGTCAGGTCCGGTACGCCGTTGCCGGATAACAAGTTGCAAAGCTTGTCATCCTTCGTGCAAGCCATGGTGGAAGCGCGCGGCAATCCCGGAAAGCCGGTAGTCGATGCTTTCCTCGCCGCCGGTTATGGCGAACAGCAGGTTCTGGGCGTGGTTCTTGCCATCGCCTGCAAGACGTTTTCTAACTTTGTCAATCACTTGGCTGCAACACCGGTCGACAAGGCTTTCGAGCCATACGCTGTGGACTGGCGTTGCAAGTTGACACGGGCCCTTCGGCAGCATTTGGAGCAGCCGAAGGGCCCGTGTCACGGCGGTCTGCCGACTACACAGGACGGCTCATCCAGCGGCCGATCGGTGCCACCGGGCGATTAGTCCGTCCAACGACAACGGTCCACCACCCAACGTCAGTGGAATGGCGATCAGCATCGCCCAAAGCAGACGCAGGTCAGCGATTTCGTCGAAGGGGTTGGCGTCAAACCATGCGCCAATAATCTCAGCCGGGGCGTTGTGCGCGAAAATGTCGATCAAAGTCGTGAAGGCGATCAGGAGCATCAGCCCTGCAGCAGCGGTTCTCGT
>JANLPY010000256.1:0-4262 GCA_031367505.1 Hyphomicrobiaceae bacterium
AAATGGGCATGTAGTACTTTGGAACGAATCCCCAAACCCGGAAATACGCCCCTCCTGGACACACCGCGACGCCTATGCGGAAAAGTTCGGTACCGAGCGTGCCTGGTGGATGAGCAATTGCTGGCGGAATCTGTTCCTCTATCCGAACGTCTTCATCATGGACCAGATGAGTTCGCAAATCAGGATCATCAAGCCGCTATCGGTCAACAAAACCGAGGTTCGCACCGTCTGTTTTGCGCCGAAGAGTGATACCCCGGAATTGCGTACGCGCCGCATCCGGCAGTACGAAGATTTTTTCAACGCCGCCGGAATGGCCACGCCGGATGATCTGGCTGCCTTCAATGCCAGCCAAAAAGGTTTCGCGGCACACGATGTCGAATGGAGCGATGTCTCTCGTGGTGCTGCGAAAGTGGTTGCAGGTGGCGATAGTCGTGCCAAACAACTGGGCTTTGCGCCGAAATATTGCGGCATGCAGCTGGAAGATGAAGGTATCTACCTGAACCAGCACCACCGCTGGCGCGAGTTGCTTTTGCAAGGGCTGGCGCGGGACCAAAAAGTCAAAGAGGCGGTCAATGGCAAGTGACCTGATTGCAGCCGCCAAAGATCTGGTAGCCCGCGAAGGATGGTTGCTTGATCAACGCAAATGGGATGAATGGCTCGATCTGTATCTGGAAAACGCCGAATACTGGCTTCCTTGCTGGAAAGACGAATACACGCTGACTGATGACCCGCAAAAGGAAATTTCGCTGATCTATTACGCAAGTCGGGCAGGGCTTGAGGATCGTGTTTTTCGCATCCGCACCAAGCGCTCTCTCGCCTCGACGCCACTGCCCAGAACCTGTCATATCGTGCAAGTGGCGAGTGTCACGCAGATGGAAAATGGCGACATCTGCGTGGAGTCGAACTGGGTCACCTACAGCTACAAGCAGGAGCAAACGCATAATTTCTTCGGCCAGCAGCAGCACATCCTGCGCATGAGCAACGGCGCACTGCGAATCGCCAAACGGAAGATCGTGGTCGCGAATGATGTTGTTCCAAATGTTCTCGACATCTATTCAGTCTGATTTTTTGACCGGATCGCCGAAACCTTGCCCGGCGACGAATCCATTGGGGAAAGATTTCCGTCGAACATGACAGACCAGCAACGTGACCTGCCTGTTGTCGGAATCGTGATCGGTGATCCGTGCGGCATCGGGCCTGAAGTGGTGGCCAAGGCCTGGCACACAGGGCAATTGCACGGTTGCTGTCGTCCCGTCCTGATCGGAAGTGGCGCGGTCATGCAGGATGCGGCGCGCATCGCCGGACTGACCCTGGATTTGCAGGTCATCGAGACGCCCGACCAGTGTGCTGCACGCAGCACTGTATTGGATGTGATCGAGCCCGTAGCATTTGACATGAGTGCGGTGCGTCATGGGCACGACGTGGAGCACTCAGGGTGGGCAAGTGGTATGTGGCTTGAATATGCCGACCGGCTTGCCCGTGCGGGCACGTTCGACGCTACGGTGATGGGCCCGATCAGTTCGACCGCCATGCAACTGGCCGGGACGCTGGAAACGATCGCGTCACAGAAACCAAATGGCGCCTGTCTGTTGTTACGTTCGGCGCCACTGATGATCGCGCATTTGACCGACCACGTGCCCTTGCGTGATGTCCCCGGGCTCATCCAGCAGGCGTCGGTCATACACCTGATCCGAACGATGGATACCGCAATGCAGAAGTGGGGCATCGCCGGGCGACGTATCGCGGTAGCGGGACTCAATCCGCATGCCTATGGACGGGAAGAGGACGAAGCGATCACTCCCGCAATCGCAATGGCGCGCGCCGATGGGATTGACGTGGTCGGTCCGATCAGTCCGGATTCGGTGTTTCGCCAATGCATTGAGGGCCGTTACGATGTCGTGATCGCCATGTATCATGACCAAGGGCATATCGCGATCAAGACTTGGGGTTTCTCCGGCAACAGTGTCGTCATGGTTGGTCCCCCGTATGTGCATACCACGGTGGCACATGGCGTGGCCTATGAAATAGCCGGCACCGGTCGTGCCGATCACGAGATGATCCTCAACGCGATTTTGAATGCGGCGTATCTTTCGAGCGGGCGCGGCTTTTACCAGTGACGCAGAACGCATCGGGCTTCAAATATTAAACGCTCGTATACACTGGCGTAGACTAAAACCAATCGGAGGACGACCAACATGGAAAAAGCATTGCGGAAAGTGCACTACTACGTTGCGTGGACCGGACCAGTTTTCCTGGCGACATTTCTTTTTTCCTGGGTCGTCCTCGGTCACAACTTCCCCGCGCCGCCGGATCCGCGCTACAGCCCGGCCGAACTCATCGCCAACTACTACAGCAAATATCGCTCGGACATCATGCTCGGCATGTCGCTCACGACCTGCGTCGGCATGCTCTACCTGCCCTGGACCTGTCTGCTGTCAGTCCAGATGATGGACCGTGAAAAAAGGCCCCTGCTGGCGTTGATGCAGCTATGCGGCGGTTTGATGACCGCATGGATTCTGGTGATGTGCCCGGCGATCTGGGTCTACTGCGCCGAGATAGCCGATACCGGTAATCCGGAAATCATCAAGACACTACATTTCATCGCCTGGTACATCTTCAACATGACCTGGATGATCACCACGATCCAGTTTGTGGCGATCGGGATTTTCGCGATCATCGACCAGAAGCAACCGGTAGTATTTCCGGCCTGGACAGGCTGGCTGGCGATCATGATCGGCATCAGTTTTGCGCCGCTGACCTTCCTTCCCTATTTCAAGGCCGGCCCATTCGCGATCAATGGCTGGTGGGCATTTCATGGGGTGGTCGTCGGATTTGGCAGCGTCATGGCCACCTTCACCCATTACATGTTCAAGGAAATCCGGCGCACGCGCATTCTGGCAACTTCGCCCATCGGGCAAGCCATCAGCAATTAACTTGTATAGACCTTTCTGTCGGCTGGCATGATCATCCAGTGACGGCTTTCAACGACTCCAGATCATGGATCGCGTGCGCCGTGCGCTGGATGATGTCGAGCGAGACGGTCTCTGGTTGCATGTCCGGCAGCAGCGGCAGGCGCGAGCCGGCGATGGTCATCAGCCAGCAGAAATACGGATAGATGGTATTTTGCCGATAGCTGGACCAGGCTTCGTCAAACGACAGTCTGGGGCCGCCGGCAGCGTGAAGGCGGTCGAGATAAAACCGCATCAGCTCCCGTTCCCAGTTGCGCCGGTCGTCGACAGTCAGGGCCGACACCAGCGCATAGGCGACATCGAAGGCCCATCCGCCCTGCATGACGAGTTGCCAGTCGGCGTAACCCATCCTGCCATCAGGCGTGATGTAAGTCTGGCCGATGTGGGGGTCGCCATGCAGGAATGTCTGCGGTTCGCGCAGGTTGCGTTCGAACGACAGGGCAAGTGCCTCCCAGCACGCGTCGGTGCGCGCCAACAATTCTGGCGGGATTACTGCACAGGCGCGTTTGATACCCCTGTTTGCGAGATATCTGAAGCCGAGCGGTTTGATGGTATTCAGGAAATCTGCCGGCGTCCTCAGCCATTTCAATTGGCCTTTCAGCTGCGGACTATCCCACAAGTGACCGTGCCAGATCGCCATGTTGGACAGCAGGATTTCCATCTGCTGTTTGGTGATGCGCGTCTCCGTCGAAATGAACCGCGCTGACTTTGCAGCGACGACGTCTTCCATCAGAACCATCGAGCGCCATGAAGCGCCATCAATGCAGGCGTGATAACCCCTGGGCGCCTCAATATCCAGCTGTGGCCGAATTTGCGGGTAGAAGCCGATCTCGCCGTTGATCATGCCGGACAAGCCCAGCATCAGCCGCTGGTTGAAATGGCTTGAGCACTTGGTGAAAACGCGTGATGGCACATTTCCCTGGCGCGCCTCCTCGTTCAGGAGAAGTCGCAATCCCTGGCGTGTCGATGTGCCGATGCTGCCACCGGTGGTTTGAAAGTCGACAACGCGGGCACCGCGAATGTTATTGCACAGCACGGCGGTCAGCCAGGCGGGAGTGATCTCAAGATGGGAGCGCGGTACGTCCGATGAAAGGGTCGCTTTTGATGGCCTCATGGCCTCCAAAATAACGTGCCCGCCGACGGTGCAGAACCGGCCGATGATTCCTGCCATGGGTCCTGCCTTGAGTGGCAACATGATGTTGCTCCCGGAGTAGCAAACTTCGGTGGTGCGGAAGGTGCGGGCTTTCCGCTTGCACGATTTACCACTGCGGATATCACGCCTTGGCGTCGGGA
>JANLPY010000261.1:0-8167 GCA_031367505.1 Hyphomicrobiaceae bacterium
GATCCCGTATCTCTCAGTGCATATGAATACCGGCTTTTATCTCGTGTTCTCGACGGGACTGTTGATCATCTGGCTGTTGATGTTCTTCGTCTTCGACCGATTGACCTATTGGCGCATCCGGCCCGGACAGATGACCGAGGAGCGCCTCATCGGCGGCGGGGCGGAAAGCTTCGATACCAATGGCCTGCGCTTCCAGAAACTCAGCTCGGATTTGTTCCGGTCGCTGCTGGGGCTCGGTGCCGGCGATCTCAAAGCGACCATGGCCGGTGAACATGGCGCCGCGATCGAATTGCCGAATGTCATCTTCGTCGACCGCAAGGTCCACGCCATAGAAAAGTTGATCGCCATCAAGCCCGGACGCACGTCCTAACGTTTTGCGGTCCACGGCAACCGGGAGCTCAGCGAGCAATGACTCAAAGCATCGCAAACGACGAGGCCTCCGCTATCGAAATTGAGTTGGCAGCCGATCCTCGCGACGAGGATCGCAGATTGCCGTCTTGGCCAGCGCCTGCTCCATCGTGGGCGCTCAACGTCATCGCGGTGCTGATGGTGTTCTGCGGGCTCTATTTTGCCGCGTCACTTTTGGCGCCGATCGCAGTCGCGGTGCTGCTCAGCATGATGTTGGCATCGCCGGTGGCACTGCTGGAAAGGCTTCATGTGCCGCGCCCACTCGCTGCCGGCGTGGTCGTCCTCACTGTGATGGGACTGCTGGCCGCTGGATTGTTCGCATTGGCGGGTCCGGCCAAAAGCTGGATCGAGCGAGCGCCGCAGAGCCTCCACCAGATACAGCAAAAATTTGGGGGGCTCACGAAGCCGTTCGATGACATCAAGAAAGCAACGGAGCAATTGCAGGAGCAGGCCAGGGCCGCCAACACCGCTGGACCTCAGGAGGTTCGCGTTGTGCGGCCGGCGCTCATCGATATGTTGCTGCTGGGATCGCCGCAGGTCATCGGGGCGGGCGTTTCCGTGACGCTCCTGCTCTTCTTCCTGCTGGCGTCGGGCGATGTGTTTTTGCGCAAGCTCGTCACCGTCATCCCGACGTTCCGCGACAAGAAGCGGGCCGTGGACATAACGCGCCAGATCGAAGCCGATATTTCCTTCTATCTGCTGAGCGTTATGTCGGTGAACGTCGGCTTGGGTGTCGCAATGGCAGTTGTGACCGCTGCCCTCGGCATGCCGAACCCACTTTTGTGGGGCGTCGTCGTGGCAATGCTCAATTTCGTCCCCTACGTCGGCGCCCTCGCAAGCATGGCGATCCTTGCAATGGTCGGCGTTCAAACTTTCGATAGCTTGCCCATGGCGTTCGCCGCTCCAGCCATCCTGTTGGTTCTGGTCGGTGTTACGGCCGAGGTCATCACGCCTATCGTATTGGGGCGCGGTTTGCTGCTTAATCCGGTCGCCATCTTCATCGCCATTATGTTGTGGGCTTGGTTGTGGGGCCTCGTCGGCGTCTTACTGGCGGTACCCCTGCTGGCCAGCTTCAAGATCATCTGCGAGCGGGTCGAGCCGCTGCATGGTGTAGCCGAGTTCCTGACGACATGACGACGGCGGTTTGCGATTGCACTGTCGCCACCGCCGCCACGCCGTAACAGGTCTCGGGTCAAGCTCGATCGATTATTGCTTCTCGATCCTGATGCTCGGCAGCTTGATTTCGACCACGTTCTGGCGGCTTTGATAGTAATAGAAACCGCAGGCTGCAATCAGGACGGCGACGATCGCGATGACCGCGTTACTTGAAATAGTCATGTTTGGACTCCGGTTCAAAATTGGCCGAACGCCGAATGCAGGCAGCGGGGATCGCCCCGCTGCCCATGACCTACTTCTTGGCTTGCGCTGCGCTCTTGCTGTGTGCATCGGTCGACGACTTCTGCGCCATATCGCCGGAGCTCTTTGCCTTGACCGACTTCTCATGCGCGGCAGTGTGATCGCCTTTCGCGTGAAGATCGGCGGCGGCTTGATGGGCTTCGGCAGCGGCCTTGTGGTCTGTGGCGGCCTTGGCGTGACTTGCATTCGGCATGGCTGGTCTCCTTGGAGCTGAACGCTCATTGTTGCTGACCCTCGAAACGGCGCTGCGGGATCAACGGGGGTGACTCTTGCCGAGGCGCGATCTTGGCGATAGGCTCGGATTCTACTCAATTCAGCTTATAGGACCGCGGTTGGGTCCGCGGATGGGTACTTAAAATTGCTGCCAGCTGGGCTGGAACGGCTGGTCTCAGCCGCCGAAGCCACAGGGAGAGACTGAGTAGATTCCGAGGCTCCCGACCGCTTGACCCTACAGGGTAGCGTTAGCGTTGGCTCGTGACGCGCCGGACCTTCCGGGCGTCACCGAAAATCCTGAAGGAGAATCAGATGCACAATTCTGGCACGGCCAACGCTGACACGGTGATCGCGACATTCACCGATCACACCGCCGCTGAAACAGCGGTGAAGAATTTGGCCTCGGCTGCCTTTGCGATGAAGGATCTCAGCGTCGTCGGCAAGGGCTTCCATACGGAAGAAAAGGTGATCGGTTTCTACAATATGGGTGATCGCGTCAAATTCTGGGGCGTGCAGGGCGCGGTCTGGGGCGGTCTCTGGGGGCTGTTCTTGGGCGGGTTGTACGTGACGGCACCCGTCGTCGGTCCTGTCGTCGTGCTTGGGTATCTCGCCGCCGCGGCAGTCGCCGCCATCGATAGCGCAGTCGTCGTCGGTGGGCTGAGTGCGCTTGCCGCCGCACTCTTCAGCATCGGCATACCGAAAGACAGCGTGATCCAATACGAAGCTGCCGTGAAGGCCGACGGCTTTCTTGTGATGGCACACGGCTCTGCGGACGAAATCGCCCGCGCCAAAGCCATCCTCGGCACGGCAAATGCGTCACGCGTCGATGTGCACACCGGCACCGCGTCGGCAGAGTCCGCCGTTGCTCTGGTCCCTGCCCACGCGTGACAGGGCTGTTAGGGCAGTAAAGCCGCGCCGGTCCCGGAGCTTCAGTTTGCAAGCGACGGAATCGGCCGCGGCGAAATTGACGACAGGAAGCTTCGAATTGGAGAAGTGTACATGAAACCGTTGCAAACTTGGGTTCTGATTGCAGATGGCGCACGGGCTCGCATTCTGGAGAATGACGGGCCCGGACACGGTCTGACCGAGGTGAAGGGCCACGAATTCTCGGCCGACCATTCCGCCACGCATGAACTCGTCTCGGACCGGCAGGGCCGCAGCTTCAGCTCGCACGGTCCAGGACGCTCCGCCATTGCCCCGCATTCGGACCCGCATCGGGAACTCAAGACGAAGTTCGCGCACCAGTTGGCGGAGGTTCTCCGCCGCGGGCTCGAGCAACACGCCTACGATCGGCTCATCATCGTCGCGACACCTGTGACACTGGGTGATCTCAGATCATCGCTTTCCGATGACGTGCGTTCCATGATCATTGGCGAGGTCGCGCAGGACCTCACAAAACACCCCAACGGGGAGGTCGCTTCCCACCTCAAACACTTGCTCATTACGTGAAAAATTATGCCGGTCTCGGGCTGGCGGGCGGATAGCCACTGGCCTGAGCGGCGGAATGCTCACTGGCACTCGCGGGCATACCGAGTGCCCTGTTGATCGCGTCGGCCAGCTCGGTGACGCGAAAAGGCTTCTGGAGCGCGACAGCACCTGGACGCGATGCTCGTATGCCGGCAATGTCGCCGCTGTAGAACACGTGCGGGACGAACCCATTGCGGAGTATTTCCGCAACGGCCGAAACGCCGCTGCCGACGGCCAGCTGGATGTCGACAAGCATCAGGTCCGGTTTGCAACGTCCGGCCGCGGCGACTGCCTCGCCCTCAGTTGCCGCAATGGCGCAGACGATATGCCCCATGCCTTCGAGCACCTCGCCGAAAAGCAACCCAAGAACGGTTTCATCCTCGACAACCAAGATGCGGAGAGGGTTCATTTGATGCACGTTGCCTTTGATCTCGGAATGGTGCACGCACACGACACGGTCGACTACTACGCGGCGCTCAGATCTCGCCCTAGTGGAGCGCGGCCTGGATATCCGCGATCGAGGCTTTCGTCAGCGTCTTGGCGATCTCGGCAATGATCCGCGATTGCACCTCCTTGTGCAGCGACGGGCGGATCTGGCCCAGTGTTTGCGGATCAGCGATCAAGACAAGGGCCGCGAAATCTCCGCTGTGGACGCGGCGATAAAGTTCGTTGGCGAGCTGTTTAGCAAAGGTCGCTTCGTCGGTCTCATGCTTCGACCGCTCTGGCGGACTTTTTCCCGCAGGTCCATCGTCATTCAAATGCGAAGGCTTGAGTTCGCCATCGGCGGCGAGCGAGATGTGGCTCTCGTTGCCTGTGTTGCGATAGAAGTGGGCGCGTGTGCCATCCGCCACGACAATGAAGGCCCGGTGAGGAATCATAGGCAGATTCGTGTTCGATTTGCTCATGGCTGTTTCCAATGCGGTCTTCTGGGGCTAAATCTGCCCGGGGTTCGCGGCAACATAACGGTGGCGCACCGGCTGTACTTGCCCCGGCAACGACCTACGTGTGTGAGTTCGGCGTCGCGATCATCGCGGCTGTCTGTCACATCTCTACGACGTGCGGTTTCGGCGATTTTGGCGCCGTGTGCGACTCAACGAACCAGAGTTGCTGGTCGATGCCGCGGGAGATCTCGGTCAACAGATCGGCCGTGTCGACATCGCCGAAGCCAGACGCCAGACCAATTGCATCACGCGCCGATTGGCCGAAGGCCGCAAGCGCCGCGGAAACCGCAAAGACGTGACTGTTTTCGTCGGCAAGACCGAGGTCATAGGGGATCAAGAAGGAGCGCGCAGCTGCCGCCTGGATGGTGCCGTGCGCCGTGCCGCCAAGCCCGCCGGCCCGCTCGGCGAGCAGGTCCGAGAATTTCTCGACATCGTCGGCAACGCGGTCGAACAATTGGTGGATCGCGATGAACCCCGGACCGCGCACGTTCCAGTGCGCCTGCTTCACCTGGGCATGCAAATCAATGGCGGCTGCCAGATGCTTGTTCAGGAGCTCGATGGACTGCTTCCGGATTGTTTCGGACAACGTGTTGTGGGTCGGGTGCATCGTTGGATCTCCTGGATCGAGCTGGAACAGTGCCGCCAGCAGGCAAGGCCGGCTCAACGGACGCGACACGCACGCAATCTGTCAGAATATCGTTCACCGAGTGCTACGAGTCGGTGTCACAATAGACGTTCGTGGACACTTGGGGTCAGCCTCGGAAAATACTCAGTTCCGGGCGTGCATTTGCTGACCTGGAATTGGCAGCGTCGGCGATGCGCCACTGAGTAGGAGTCGTCCCTGGCCGCGCTTGCGTTGGATCAAAGGCGCGGCATGAGTATTTTCCGATACTACCCTGGACGGCAGCACTGTGGCCTTCTTGCATCCACAGTCGGCCGCGACGCTGGAACAACACTCACGCTCAACCGGATCCGGCCACCAAACCGTTCATGGAGACATGTCATGCAGATTGAAGCTATCTTGATCCTGTTGCTGATCGGCGGCGTCGCCGGTTACTTCGCTGGCCTCATCGTCAAGGGTTACGGCTATGGCCTGGTCGGCAATATTGTTGTCGGTATCGTCGGCGCTTCGTCGGTTCTGCGGTGTTGCCGCGTCTCGGGTTCATCCCGGGCGGCGACATCATCGGACAGATCATCTCGGCTACGCTCGGCGCGGTTGGCCTATTGCTCGTGATCGGTCTCGTGCGGCGGATTGCGTGATCGAAAACTCGCCAGGGCAACGGGTAGCCCAGGGCCTTGCCGACAACTGCCGGCCTTTTGCTCTCTCTCCGGCCGCAAATGTGCTACAATCCGGCTTCGCCTCCTGCTGGGAGGCCGCCATTTGAGACCAATTCAAAATGCCAGGACGTCGTCCGCCTCGGGCCGGATCGGCCCCTTCGCTATCTCTGCCAAATGGCGCATTGGCCGGGACAACCCCACTTGGGCCCCTTGATCACACTGATGACTTCACCGTCGTCGGCATCGGCGCGTCCGCCGGCGGCCTCGATGCCTGCCGGAAGCTCGTGGCAGCGATGCCGGCTGGCCAAAGCATGGCTTTCATTCTCGTCCAGCATCTCGACCCGACCCATGAAAGCATGATGGTCGATCTGTTGGCTGCCCACACCCACATGACCGTGCGGCAGGTCGTCGATGGCATGCCGATCGAGCGTGATCACCTCTATATTATTCCGCCCGGAACGTACCTTGCCGTGGGACACGGTGCTCTCCATCTGTCGACGCCCGAGGCGCGCCATGGTGCGCGGTTGCCGTTCGATTTCCTGCTTCTGTCGCTCGCCGAACAGTACGGCCGTCGTGCCGTCTGTGTCATCCTGTCGGGAACGGGGGCCGACGGCAGCCAGGGGCTGAAAGCGATCAAAGCCAAAGGCGGGTTCGTCATCGCCCAGAAGCCCGACGAGGCGGGTTTCGACGGCATGCCGCTGAGTGCCATCGCAACCGGCGCTGTCGACCTCGTGTCGCCAGTGGCGGAGATCCCGGCTGCACTCATCGAGCACGACAGGCGCGCCGCCCCGTTAGTCTCCCAAGACGCGGCTACGCCGGGCCAACAATCGCCAGACTGGCTGCCCGGCATCATTGATTTCTTGCGCGCCAATACCGCGCATGATTTTCGCCACTACAAGCAAGGCACGCTGCGGCGCCGGATCGAACGCCGCATGGCTCTCCACGGCCACGGCATCGGCGCCATCGATCGCTATCTCGAGGTTCTGCGCAGCGACAAGGACGAACTCGAACTGCTCGCCACCGACCTACTCATCAATGTCACGAGTTTCTTTCGCGATGCCGCGGTGTTCGACCTTCTGGCCAAATCGATCGTGCCGGAGCTGGTGCGCAACCAGCCGCCTGACCAGCCGTTGCGGATCTGGGTTCCCGGTTGCAGCACGGGCGAGGAAGCCTATTCCCTCGCCATCCTGTTCAAAGAGGCCATGACGACCGCGCAACGCAATCTGAAGCTCCAGGTGTTTGCGTCCGACGTCGATCCCGATGCGATTGCCAGCGCGCGCAGCGGGCTCTACCCGGGCAAGATCGAGGCGGATGTGGCGTCTGGTCGGTTGGCGCACTTCTTCACAAAAGAGGAAAACGGCTACCGGGTTTCCTCCGACATGCGCGCGGCGGTCACCTTCACCGTCCAGGATGTTCTCGCCGACCCACCCTTCTCCCGTCTCGACCTCGTGTCGTGCCGGAATCTCCTCATTTATCTCGATCTCGAGGCGCAGGCGAAAGTCTTCGCGCTTTTTCATTTCGCCTTGCGTGACGGCGGACTTCTCGTGCTCGGGAGTGCGGAATCCATCAACCAAACGGATGGGCGCTTCGAAGTGGTTGCCAAACCCGAACGTATATACCGGCGTATTGGCGGGACTCGGGCCGGCGCGATTGGGTTCTCGATCGGTCCCAGCGATGGCATGCGGCTGCCGGTGCGTCAGGTGCAGAGCCGCGGGCCCTCGCGCCAGGCGGCATTGGCCGAGGTCTGCCGGCGGACTGTGCTGGACGCCTATGCGCCCGCCGCCGTTCTGATCAATCGTCGCCATGAGTGCCTCTATTCGCTCGGGCCCACCGACCACTATCTGCGCGTGGCACCGGGACATCCGACCCACGATCTGCTGGCCATGGCGCACGATGACCTGCACATCAAACTCAGGATCGCGATCCAGCAGGCCATTCAGGGCAACACGCGGATTGTCGTTGCCGGCGGCAAAATCTCCCGTGATGGCAACCCGGTATCGTTCAACATCGACGTGCGGCCACTCGTTAGTGACGGCGAAGACTTGCTGTTAGTCTGCTTCGCCGACGCACAGGTGCTCGCGACGACGCCGAGCCTACCCGTCGTTCCGGGTAGCATCACGCGTGTCGCTGAACTGGAGCAGGAACTCGCGGCCACGCGCACCGAGCTGCAAGGCGCCATCCGCAATCTCGATTATTCGAACGAAGAGCACCGCGCGATCAACGAGGAGGCCTCATCGATCAATGAAGAATACCAGTCCACGAACGAGGAGCTGCTGACCTCGAAGGAAGAATTGCAGTCCCTCAACGAAGAGCTGACCGCACTCAACGCCCAACTGCAAGAGACACTCGAACGCCAGCGCACGACGGCCAACGACCTGCAGAACGTGCTCTACAGCACCGATATCGCGACGCTGTTCCTGGATCGCAATCTCAATATCCGCTTT
>JANLPY010000295.1:0-3178 GCA_031367505.1 Hyphomicrobiaceae bacterium
CGGCAGTATCCGATCAGGGTGACTGTGGCCGTGATCGCCGACACGAGATTGGTCACCCATGCGGCGCCAAGGTATCCCCACCGAGGAATGGCCCAAATGGCTACAAACGTACCCAGCAATAAGGACAGGACCGCCGCCATCAATGGGTACTGCGGATGCCCTTGGCCCGAAAGAAGTTGACTCAGGATTCGCGGCACCGCAAGGAGAACGACGGACGGCCCAAGATGAATCAACGTCTGTGCGACCGGCGCGTACGCTTCTCCCAAAAGCAGCGCTACGATCGGTTGCGCAAACAGCAGGATCAACGAGACCAGTGCCAGACCGATGTACATGTTCACCCGCAGAACCAGATCGAGGGCTGCGTGGTTGAAGCCTGCGATGCTGGATTGGGGGAACACCAATTGTCCAATGGCACTCGGTAAGAGCAACGTGACTTCAAGAAATAGCAAAGCGAGGCTCAGGAACCCGACCGATTCCGGCGCACTGAAATACGACAGAAGCAGTAACAAACCTCGCATCGCTAAGTAGTGCAGCAAGTTCGACAGATACACCAGCCCTCCATAGCCCAACATCGCCCACAAGTAACGAGTCGAACCGTTGATGGCACCGGTGTCAGCACTCAACAATGAACGACGCGCGGTCCAGACTGCAAGTAGCAGAGCCAGCCCCATCGCGACCGACTGCGCTATTGCGACCAAACTGACCGACGGCACGCAAGCGAGGCTCAACACGCCGACAAGGACTAACGGCAAAGCTGCCCGTGAAACGTTTAAGGCGTTGACCAGGTCATATCGATGACCTCCCATCAGAATGGCCATGACTTGGTTGATCGACAAAAGCAAAATGCCCGCGATGAGGCCGACATAGAGAACGGTGGGCGGCATCTTCAGCAAGCCCTCCACCGATCGAGCCAGCCCGGAACCATGAATCAGCCACGCTGCCGCAACCAACAAACACGTCAGCCCAACCAGCACACCCAGATTCAATCGCGACACAGCCCGTACCGAGGCGCGATTTGATGCGACAAAAAACGTACTCGCGGGTCCAAGACCAAAATTCAGACCAATGTAGACCAGGTTAAACACAAGCACAAACTGCGCGTAGTGGCCGTTCTGCTCCGGTGTCAAGAGCCGCGCCACCAAGATAGTCAATCCGAGCGCGAAGCCCCCGCTCGCCAACGTGGCACCGGTAGTAGAGAGGATGTGCCGCGCACGCAACATCATCGCAATCAGTGGACCTGAACTCGCCAGATTAGAGAACCGATCAAGAACGAGGCCTGCGCCTTCACACGCAGGAACTCATTGAGTCAACCACACGTCGCTGCTGATCGGCCGTGAGGTCCGGGCTCATCGGCAAGCTCATCACCCGCCCGGCCGCACGCGCGCTCTCGGGGCAACAGTCTGGGCAGCACAGCGCCGCATAGGCCGGCTGATGATGCAGTGGCTTCGGGTAGTGCACGGCCGTGGGCACGCCTTGCGCCTGCAACATCGCCTGCACGTCGGCGCGTCGGTCCAGGAACACCGTGTACTGGGCCCACACGCAATCGCGGTCGGGGCGCACAGTCAGTCGCGTCACGCCCGGCACGTCGTTCAACAACCGACCGTATCGCTCGCCGAGCACAAGACGCTGTTCGACTTCCCAGTCGAACCGCTCCAGCTTGGCCAGCACGACTGCGCACTGCAAGGTGTCCATGCGCCCGCCCACGCCCACCCGGGTGTGCGTGTAGCGCTTGCTTTGCCCGTGCACACGAATCTCGCGACAGGCCTGCGCCAGCGCGTCGTCGTTGGTGAAGATCGCGCCGCCGTCGCCATAGCAGCCGAGCGGCTTGCTCGGGAAGAAGCTGGTGCAGCCGAAGGTGCTGAGGTTGCAACTCTTCCTGCCTTTGTAGGTGGCGCCGAAGCTCTGTGCCGCGTCTTCGATCACCGGGATGTCACCGTGTCGGCGCGCAATGGCGTTGATCTCGTCCATGTCGGCGCACTGCCCGTACAGGCCGACCGGCATGATGGCGCGCGTTCTCGCGCTGATCTTCGCTTCGATCAGGCTCGCGTCAATGTTGCAGGTGTCGGGCTCGATGTCGACGAACACCGGCTTGCCCCCGAGCAGCACGATCATCTCTGCCGTCGCGGCGAACGTGAACGGCGTCGTGATGACCTCATCACCGGGCTTGAGGTCGAGCGCCATCTGGCAGATCAGCAGTGTCTCGGTGCCGCTGGCCACCGTGATGCAGTGTTCGGCACCGGTATACGCAGTCAGCCTGTCTTCGAGTTCCTTGACCTCAGGGCCCATGATGTACTGGCCATGGTCGAGCACACGCTGGATTCGTCCGTTGATCGATTCGCGCAGCGCAGCGTATTGCGACTTCAAGTCGATGAACTGCAGCGGCGGCAGCATCTCGGGTGCATTCATGGCGGGTTTCTGGTTGGGTGGTCAGGCGGCAAGCAGCGTAAGCCGATCGCCCTGCAGGCGATAGCGGTCGCCGGTGTGCGGGCAAAGCGCTTCGCCCTCGCCACGAAGCTGCAGCGGCAGCCGCTCGCCAAAGCGGCTCATCCAGCCTGCCTGGCGCGCGGGTACGCCGAGCATCAATGCAAAGTCGGGTACGTCGCGATTGACCACGGCGCCCGCGCCGACGAACGCATGGCGGCCGATCGTCGTACCGCAAACGATGGTGCAGTTGGCGCCGAGCGTCGCACCCTGGCACACACGGGTGCGGCGATATTCATCTTTGCGCGTCACGGCAGAGCGCGGGTTGTAGACAGTCGTGAACACCATGCTGGGCCCGCAGAACACATCGTCTTCGATGGTGACAGCGTCGTACACCGACACGTTGTTCTGGATCTTCACGTTGTCACCGATGCTCACGTCGTGGCCGACATAGACGTTTTGCCCGAAAGAACAGCGCTCGCCAATGCGCGCGCCGGCACTGATATGGACGAAATGCCAGACGCGGCAGCCGTCGCCCAGCACGGCGCCCGCATCAACGATGGCCGAAGGGTGAATGGCCGTGGACATGCGGGCGCGGCCGTCAATAGGCGAGTGGCAGGCTGACCCGCTTGCCGTCTCGCGCCGACATGTACATGGCGATCAGCAGTTCCAGCGACTTCAGGCCCTCGCGGCCGTCGATCTCGGGCTGGGCTGTCCCCCGCAAGGTGTCGATGACATTGCCGTAGTACAGAGGGTG
>JANLPY010000355.1:0-2370 GCA_031367505.1 Hyphomicrobiaceae bacterium
CAACCCACGACAACGTCGCCGCGCACGAGCAAGCTATACGCAAGACCAATGATAGATGGCTGACACTGATCCGTGATCACGATGCGGCTGCGGTATCCAAACTGTATGCATCAGACGGCGCCATGATGGCACCAAGCGCTCCGATCGCACAAGGTCAGCCGGCACTTGAGAAGGCTTGGGGCGGGCTTATGCAGATGCCGGGGTTCGGGCTGACGTTCAAAGCCGATAAAATTGTGGTTGCTAAAGGCGGCGACATGGCCCTCGATCAAGGGACCTATCTGCTGTCGCTCACAGGGCCCAACGGCCCGACGAAGGACATTGGTAAGTACGTTGTGGTCTGGCGCAACATCGACGGCCAGTGGAAGGTCGCAGCAGACATCTTCAACACCGATGGCGCGACTACCCCGTAGTACAAGCGTGCCTCTGCACGCGCCTACCGAGAAGGAGGCCTCAACGTTTAGCGCGGATGCCCGAAGGCGCCAGAGAAATGGCAGGTTACGGGTAGGTCAGCGCCGGGCCGCAACGGCGCATTAGGGGTGGATAGCGGACATTCCATTGCTGATCAGCAATCAGCGAATGTAGCGTCTCTTCGCCAGTCCAGAGCGCCGCCGTCCATCCACAATCGCGCGCGCTGGCGACGTTTTCCGCTTTGTCATCGATAAAGAATATATCCTCGGGAATAAGGCCGGTTTCACGCTCGATTGAGCGATAAAACTCCGCTGCCGGTTTCAAGCAGCCAAGTGCCGCCGCATAGTGCATCCCATCAACCTTGCTTTGAAGATCGAGCCGTTCCCAAAGGAATTTTGCGCGCTCGTGCTCCTGCACCGTCGCAAGATACACTTCGACGCCTTGGTGCCTCAGCACTTCGATCTCACAAAGCAATCGGTGATCGAGGTGCGCGTCGTTACTGAACCAATATTCGACAAGGCTGTCGCATGTGACGGACGGCGCAATTTCGGCAAGTGCAGGCACAAGTCGCTCGCGCAGCGTGGCGCGACCGTGCGCCACATCGTCCCAATGCGGTTTGAAAAAACCTTCTTGAAGCGCTGCCGGTGTAATACCGAGGTCTTGCTCCAGGTTGACGCTCCAACCGCTCGTGTGTGGGTGCACGACAAGAACCCCATCCACATCCACCATAATCGCTCTGCGTCGCATCCCTCATCACACCACGCAACGATGGGATCGGCAAGGTCCGCTATCGGGTCGAGTCCGGACTGTCCGGTTTTAGTCGGAAAGACGTGAAAGCCGACGCTCGTTCATTGAGAAACGCCGGGTCCGTTCGGGTTTGTGGTCCGCGTACGCCCCGCCTCCAGCGAGATCTGGTAATGCTGCCTTCGCCTCTATAAATGCGGCAGCTTAGATCAGGAACTTCAGGCGGACACACGGGCAGGTTTGCACCGAGCGGATGCGAGGGGAACGTCGCTCAAAGGAGTGGTGCGGGCAGTCTTGAGCAGCATGACAACACGTTCCGCATGAGAGCAAGTTGCATGGCCTGACTGGGTTCAATCAGGGGCGTGATCAGCTTATGAAAGGAGATAGCGCTTTTGGCGGAACCTGCGTCAGGCTCTGATAATCAGCCGCTTAGCCTTGTCGGCTTCGCGCTTCACTCTCGCCATTGCCGTCCGGTTGACCCCTTCTTTCAAGCTGCCTTTCCCAGCGCCTTGACTTCCTTAGGCGGGCCATATCACTGCCTCCTGCTAAAGTGCTCGACTGTGTTGTTGCCTCCGACCACTGGCCGCTCACCGCGGTGGATGCGGGTATCTCCAGCTGCGGCACACCTCACATGCGTCCCCCGCGCCTGCGTCAGCGCTGTTCTGACCGGCAAACCGGAGGCGACGATTAGGTCTTTATGTTTTGCCTCACCGCACCGGCCCTGTCTCGCGGGATCATATCATCGATGGAATCTACTTTGGGTTCAGCGGCACCAGGGCTGTCATGGCGTTCTCACCGCTGGGCTGCGACAAAAAGCGCTGCGACGCTTGCGCTCGGTCTAACGCTCAGGAGGAGCGAGTCCCTTCTTGTAGTCGTGCTGTGGGGCTAGTTGCCAATTGAACAGAGTGCTATCGGTCGAGATTGGCTGCGCTTGAAGGCGCTGCACCCTTAACAGGAGTTCCAGATGGCCATCGATTTCCAGATTCCTGCCGAAGCACAAGCCATCCGCGAGAAGGTTCGCCAGTGGGTGCATGATGAATGCATTCCCGCTGAAAAAGAGCTCGAGCAGGGCCGAGACTTCAAGGAACTGCTCGCGGCACTTCGTACCAAAGCCCGCGCGCAAGGTCTGTGGCTGCCGTTCATCCCGACCGAACATGGCGGAATGGGGCTCGGCCCGCTGGCCAACGCGCTGGTGCAGATGGAGCTTGGCGCGAGCCA
>JANLPY010000398.1:0-3565 GCA_031367505.1 Hyphomicrobiaceae bacterium
ATCGCAGCTAATGTTGAAATACTCCGCAGCGATCTCGCCGTCCGTCGGGTTGTTGGGCGCGGCGGGTGCGTGGAACGTGCGCATGAGATCCCAGCGTTGCAGATTGCTTTTCTGAAACGCCGCTCGGACTTCTTCCGCGAAGAGGTCGAACGGCAGCGCGAGCGGGAAGCGCGCCTGCCGGAGTTTGAAGTAGGCCTTCGGGTTGACATAGGCCGGATAGGCCCGGAGTTCCCCGCTGCTCGCCTTCGTGTTCGGAATAAGTTCGGCGAAGAAATCAGCGCTTGCCTTCTTTTTCAGGAGGTAGGTCGCATCGTCGCCATGGACCACCCAAAGATTGGGGTCCGCAGGATCCACCTGCAATAGCGAGAAGTCGACGCCAAATGCAACTTTCTCTTTGCCGGCGTTTACCGGATCGGTGAGCGCTGCCGTGAGAGCGCTCGCCACAGCGCCCTTCCTGGCCGCCACCGCTGCCGGGATTGCGTTGAAGCCCGTCAGTACCAGATCGTTGTCGCCTGCCGCATCGACCGCCCGCTCGAGCACTTCGCAAACGACGTCCACGTACGGCAACGTGGTCAGCGCGTTCTCGCAGTTGAGTTCGAGGTAGCCCAGGTCGGGCCTACGCTTGAAGAGAATGTCCTTGACCGAGAACGCCAGATTGGCGGCCCTGCGGTCGCGCAGGAACATGAGGATGTCGGTGAAGTACGCCGCCGGGCCCAGCACCGAGCGACACTGCTCGCAGTGGCAGATGTCTCCTGACCGGAAAAGGTTCTCCCAATTCGGAAACGTTTTCAGGTCCGGGTGGCTGCTCTTGAGCACGCCCGGGAGTACCCCTGAATCGAACGACGCGAGATCTCCGATCACCGTCAGCACCGCCGCATGCGTGTCGGCGGCGCGATTCCAGGCCATGCGGGCGCTTTCGGCCGAAAATCCAGCTTGATCCGCGTAGCGCCGTACGAATTCGCTTTCGCCGAGCCGGTAGATCATCTGGGCCGAGTGGAGGCCGTCGGCGAGCATCGCGTCGGTAGCCTCGAACGTCGGGGCCAGCTTGAATACACGCTGCACCGCCTTGAGTTCGAGACGGAAGGTCTCGTCCTTCGCCAGCGACTGGAACTCGGAGCGGATGCCCGTGCTCAGGAACTCGTCGATCGGTGTTCGCAGCAGGTCGAACTCGGGCTGGCGCTCGATGATTCGGCCCAACACCTCGGCGTTGCGAACGCCGTGCGCGCGGCCATTGCCCAAGGCCCGCTCGAGTCCACCCGCGAAGGCGGCCGTGGGGTAAGCCTCGCGAAACTGTCGCTCCAAGGTCTTCGCGAACATCTCCGCCTCCGGCAAGCGCACGTTTACGGCGGGCTGGGTCAATCCGAAAGGAAACTTGATGTCACCGGCTTGGTGCTTGCGTTCGATCAGCTCGACCCACTGCCGTTCGGTGCGCTTGGCGAGCGTGCGAATCTGCTCGGGCTGACGGACCTTGAACTCTTCCTTGAGCATCTTGACGACCGAGAAGTCAGCCTGAGTTAAATCGGCCAGTTGATACGAAGTACGCAGGTCCGCAATCTCCTCCTTCTTGAATGCCGCGTCTTTCTCCAGCGCCGCCAGCAACTCGGGCGTCAGCGCTCGGTGCTCATTGAACAACTGCGCGAATTTTGCCTGCTTGTCTGTGCTGTCGATGCCTGCATCATCGAGCGCCAGCCGGACGAACGTGGGCGACTTGGGATCGCCCAGAACAAGGTGCGCGACGAGTTCGAGGAAGGCCACGGTCCACGCATCCGTCCGGACTAGCAGACTGGAGGGGATCTCGCGCCTGTTGAAGCTGCTGGCAAGCGCCTTGTGCACAGCTGTGGCGTCGAGGGACGGCAGGGCATCCAAAACTGCCGCCAGGTTTTCCTTCAGGCTTTTCTTTTCGGTGAACTCGAAGAACGAGCCGCCGAGCAGCGCAAACCAGAACTCCCTTTCAATGCCCAGCCGCGCCAGGCCGTGCGCCAGAACGAACCGGGCCAGCACGCGCTTCTCAAAGCCGGTTTCTCCCGCGAGGAAGGTCAGGTCCTGGTGCTCCTGGTTCTCCTCCAACTCCTCGACGCTTACACGACCGAGCAGCGGTTCGACGGCCGCCTCTATCCTCTCGAACAGCGTCGGCGGCAGTTGCCGCTCGAGCGGAATCGTCAGATTGATCGTTGCATCCTGTGGCGCGTTGAACAGCACCGGCGAAGCAACGAGAATCGACCCGTCGGCATCGATGGCCTTGACGACCAGATCGGCGGTGCCGCGTTCCAGACTAAGAAACTGTCTTTCGGAGTACTCGATGCGGAAGGCGCCATTCCGGTCGGTGTACGCCTCCCCCAGCGGCTGCTCGCTGCGCAGGTCCCGATCAAAAGCGACTACCTTTGTTCGTGATGCAGGAATACCGTCCGCGAAACGGACAATGCCTGCAACTCGAAAGGTCCGAGCTTCGCCGGGATGGTCTGTTGTCAGAGTGCTCATGTTGTTTCTCCGTCGGGACTGACTTGTCAGCGTGCCATGATGGCCATGCCCTTCCACCATTCGGCGTTGATTTTCTGCGCCATTTCGTTTGATTTCTTGACCTGTTCCGTGGTCAAGGTCGGCGGAATGACATTCTTTTTCAGATCACCTTTTCTTGGTAACAAGTGGTTGACGCCCAGGTCGTACCAGAATCCTCCGCCGAGGGCGCTGTAGGGGTGCTTGGTGGCCTGCCCGAAAAGGCTTATCCCTGTCTTCATTTCGAAAAACTTCTGTACCGTATAAACATCGTGTGGCAGAAGCGCGAGGTAAGGCTCCATCAAGACATTTGGAAGTGGGACGTTCTTTTCACGGTCCGTGATGTAGGTCGTTCCCCACAAATAATATTGGGCGTCCCGAAGAATCAGGCTTTCAGAATTCTTGTCGGAGTGCTGGCGCAATGTCGTGACCGACAAACGGGCCTTCTCCCACCTCTCCTCCAATGTTTTGCCCTCGGCGCCTTTGACGGCCCAGTTGACCACCTTGACGACGTGCTTGAGGTGCTCGTCGTCCATCGGGTTATTCTTCGACAGGTCCAGCTTATCCTTCGGGATGATTTCCCGGCCGACGATGTCTTGAATCTCGGTAACCTCCCGGACATCTCCTTCGATATCCTTGCGCAGCGGCGCAAGATTCGTCCGCAATCCTTTGTCGATCGTCAGAGGAGGGGTAGGGGCGACTACCGGATCCTCAGGTCTCTGCGCAACCGGCAAAGCAGGCGCAGGACCCTGGCCCGTTTTCGGTTGCGGATTCTGAGCCGGCGGGGAAGGCGGCGGCCCTTTGGGTTGCGGCGGCTCTACACCCGAGTCCGGCCTGGGCGAGGCTTGCTGGCCATCGAAGTCGGCAAAAGCAATCGGGTTATCCTTGGCATACCCATACAAATTTAATCCGTCTACTGTCCCGATAGGATCGCAACTCACCCACCTCCCCAACCACGGCGCGTAATACCTAGCCCCGTGGTAATACAACCCGCTCTCCTCATCCCGCTCTTTCCCCGTGTACCGATAGCGCCTCGGCGTCTCCGTCTGGCTGCGCACCGCCTGATACGACG
>JANLPY010000404.1:0-4059 GCA_031367505.1 Hyphomicrobiaceae bacterium
GAAGGCCGATACCGTGGGGCGCATGGCCGTGGCGAGCAAATCGGATTTCAAGAAGAAAGTCGTGACATCGATGCTGAACGTGCAGCGGCGCCCCGAAAAAATCGCCGCCTTCTACCAGAAGCCATCACTAAAGTACGCCGCCTGATGTGACATTACTTCTGGCACGCGATCGACGTGAGCGAGGACGAGCCGGCGACTGTCGGCTTGTGGGATGACACGCTGGTCGTTCAACCCGCGACCACGCGCGGAATGTTTGGCGACCGAAAACTCCAGATTGCCGACGGCTCCAGCACGGCTTTGGCGCGACCCGGAATTGCCACGGTCTAGTTGCTACGGCTCGGCGCCCGCAACATCTCCATCAACTTGCGAACGGAGGCGAGGTCCTCCAGCCGAGCCACTGCCTTGACAGTCTCGTCAATATGACGATCTGGCAAGTGCCCCTTCGCGTAAACGCGGAACTTGCTCTCAATCTCGGCTTGCGACAGCGGATTTTCGGGCGAGCCGCGCGGGTGCTTGCAACGTGCTGACAGCTTCTTGCCGTCCGCCAGCTCGATCTCGGCCGTTGCTTCGACGCCTACGAGCGCCGGATCGACCCGCACTTCGATCTGCTCGAGCGCGGCAGAACGCATCTTGGGGCTGTCGTAGTGTGCCGGCTCGAATTCGGTCAGGGTCATTCGCTGATCATGCAAGATCACGGCCGCGCTGTAGTGCGCAGAAAAGCATGGCTTCGAACTTGCCCTTGTAGTTCGGCAGCTTGCCATGCAGGTCGAAGACCGGCTGGCTGAGCCCGATGCGCACCTTCTGCACTGTCTTGGGATCGATCTTGTACTTCTCGATGAGATCGAACAGCGCCGTATACATCCCCTGGGTGGAAGCTGCAGATGGCCATAGTCTGAGCGCGATCTGCTCGAGCTCCCAGCGCCGGCCGAGTTCGGCAGTCGCGAGTTCCGGCTTGCCGCCATTGGAGTAGGCATTGTAGAGGCCGCCATCCTTCTCGGTGAGGAAGTGCTCGGTTGCGACGAATTTCTGCTCGGCGAGCAGCGCCGCCATCAGCCCCGACAGCGCGCCGCGGCACTGGTGGAACTTCACGGTCGGCGTTCCCCAGGCAGCGAACGTTCCGGCCGCCTGGCTGCCGGCAAGCCCGAACGCCCTGGCCATGGTCTGGGTATCGAAGCCTCTGAGCCGACCGACAGCCGCAGCCGCGCCGAACGGACCGAATATGCCGGGACCATGCCAACCTTTGGCGCGCATCGTCGGCCAGTCGCCGCCGATGCCGATCCGTGGTGTCACCTCGAAGCCGGCTGTCAGCGCAACCAGCAGATCGCGACCATCGAGATCGTCACGCTCGGCTATCGCCAGGGCTGGCGGCACGACCTCGGGCGTGAAATGGGTCATTGTCGGGCGATGAGCGTCGCACATCGTGACGGCAGTGATGAGAAATCCGTTCAGCACCGTCGCTCCGGCAAGCGACGGGTGATCGCCGCCGATCACACTGCTTTCACCGGACTGACCGAGTGCCGCGGCCAATGCGTGGACCTGGCCGGTTTCCTCGCCGTGGCGCCCCGCAACCGCGCAAGCGAGCGCATCGAGCAACAAGGTCTTCGAATGATCCTTCACGCGGTCAGGAAGATCTTCGTACTTTAGATTGGCGGCGAAACCGGCAAGAATCTCGGTCGCTTCACTCGACATCGCAGTCTCCATTGCTATGATCACGG
The DNA here is from genome assembly GCA_031367505.1 of Hyphomicrobiaceae bacterium. Taxonomy (GTDB): domain Bacteria; phylum Pseudomonadota; class Alphaproteobacteria; order Rhizobiales; family Hyphomicrobiaceae; genus JAKFWF01. Next base: position 1,716 of record JANLPY010000404.1, read on the forward strand.
GCAGCCGAGCTGTCCGGAAAATGCCAATTCGAATGTTAGGTCAAGCGATATGCTGGCGCCATCGTCGGCACAACCAACGCCCGTGGGCTTGCCTGCTCTGGAGCTGCACCATGCTACGAACGATCGGCCTCGTCATTGCAGCTTCGCTCATGCATTGGGGCACATGCGCGGTTGCGCAAACCTACCCATCCCGGCCGGTTTCCTTGGTCGTGCCGTTTGCGCCGGGCGGGACAACCGATATCGTGGCGCGTCTCGTCGCACAGCAACTCACCGGCTCGCTCGGTACGGTGATCGTTGAGAACCGAAGCGGTGGTGGCGGCGTGGTCGGCTAGCGCAGCGTCGCCGCGGCCAAGCCCGACGGCTATACCGTATTGACGGCGGATCTCTCCTTCGCCATTGCGGCCGGGTTCTTGCCGGACCTGCAGTTTGACGCCCGCCAGGATTTCATTCCCATAACGTACGCTGTTTCGGTGCCCCATTTGCTCGTGGTCAATCCGGACATCCCTGCCAAGACATTCCAGGATTTTATCGCCCAAGCGAAGGCTGCACCCGGCAAGCTGTTCTATGGCTCCGGCGGCGTCGGCACTAATGCACACTTCGCCTTCGAACTCTTCAAGAGCACGACGGGGATTGACGTCGCTCACGTGGCATTCCGGGGCGCCGGTGCGGTAATCCCCGAGGTCATGGCTGGGCGCATACAAGCCGCAACCATTGCCGTGCCTGGCACTCTTCCCTTCATCAAAGCCGGAACGCTGCGAGGTTTGCTGGTCATGAGCGATACACGCTCGCCTGTGCTGCCTGATGTTCCGTCGGCAAAGGATGTTGGTTTTGCACAGTTGGACATGCGGTTCTGGATCAGCTTCGTGGCGCCGGCAAAGACACCCCCCGAGATCGTCGAACGCCTCAGCAAGGAGATCCAGGCGGCGCTTGTCAGTCCCGTCATCAAGAAGCGCTTCGATGAGCTCGGGCTCGATGTCGTCGCCAGCACGCCCACCGAGGCGGCGACATTCATCGCCAGCGAGATCGTGCGTTACGGCGCCGTGGCCAAAACCGCTGGCATCAAGCCGGAGTGAATTCCGCGAGATTGAAACATGTTGTTTGCCGCGAGAGGAATGACAGGTGCGGATCTTGTCGATGAGCCCCGCAACCACAAACGCCAAACGAACTTGATCAAATGCATCTCAGGGCTCGGGCGGATCAGCATCCTAGAGTTGCACCAGCTGACGGATGATGCCGGGGTACGATGAACCATGCCGCGCCAGACGTGACAGCTGCAAGGAGGCTGCAAGGCGGTCCGTTTTCGAAGTATCTTCGAAAGGGAAAGTGGGTCACGAAGAAGCATCGTACTCGGTCGCCGCAATCACGCTTGCGCCCGGATGCTGTCGATTGTCGCACGAACGCGGAACGCCGACGCAATACTCCCAACTGCGGACATGGTCGATCAATGCAAGGCCGGCACCAAGCTCGCTTCCCTTGAGGTCCGCTTGTGGGATCAAGCGTCCGCCATGGCCGAGGGGCAATGACATCACGATTTTGGTTGCCGCTTGCCACCGCCAGCAGGCGCGGGGACGCCCATGTGCATTCCGGCTCGCCGCAACATACCCGGCGCCGATGCAATCGCCGGCCTCGGTTTCCGGCGGTCACGCGGCCTCATTGCACATTCGGGGTAGCGCACTGACGACACTTGCCGCCACTTCCGGCCGATGTCTCACAACGCAGTCGCCCAAGCGGGTCGCCCTCGCGCGCGAGAGGCCCGGGTGATCCCGCAAATTCCTTTTCCGGTGGACAGCATGTGGCCAGCACGGCCAGAAATTCTGACGAACCGTCGGCATGATTTTTCAATAAGTCATTGATTTATATGGTGAGCCCGGTTGGGATCGAACCAACGACCACCTGATTAAAAGTCGCGTTGAGCATGATGCTCGCTGATATCGCCTGACGCCCGGTGACGCACCAACGTCTTTGATTTGGCGATATATATTTGAGTTTTTCACCGTCACCAGACGTCAACCGATAGCACGATCCTTCACCCAGCTGCGTGACTGGTGCGTGACCACGATTGCTCAGCGACCACCTGATGTGGCAATGGACCGGCATGCCGAAGCTAGACCCACATCCTCGACTGATTGCCAAGGCAGTGGCCATAAATGGTCACCGAACACGCTACTCGATCACCGGCGTGCAGGGCCTCCAACTCGACTGCCTCCCTGATGGTACGCGCTCTTGGTACTGCCGATATCAGGTGGGCAGTGGGCGCACGCGAAAAGAGCGCCATCTACGCCTTGGATCATTCTCCGACCGCGATCCAGACTATCTTTCGTTCGGGCAAGCCAAGGATCGGGCG
>JANLPY010000409.1:0-2057 GCA_031367505.1 Hyphomicrobiaceae bacterium
CCTCGCGCTCGGCTTTCGCCAACGAGGTTACGATATCGGCGAGCGTCGCGAAGGCAACGCTTTTGCCAGCCTTCACAGCCTCGACCGCCAAGGCCGTGGCCAGATGGCTCTTGCCTGTGCCGGGCGGCCCCAACAGATGAACCACTTCGTTGCGTTCGATGAATTTGAGCTCGGCCAGCGCCAAGATACGGTTACGATCGAGCGAGGGTTGGAACTTGAAGTCGAATCCGGCCAGCGTTTTGACGGTCGGCAGTCGCGCCATCATGAGCGCCATCCTCACTCGGCGATTGTCGCGCAAAGTCAGTTCTTCGAGCAGGATATGGTCAAGCGCCTCGACCCAGGTGATCTCACCTTGTTCGACGCGTCGGAGGCAGGCGTCTAATATTTCAAGGGCGCGCGGCATCTTCAATGCCACCATGCTTTTCTTAATGCTGTCGAGTGCGGAGGGTTGGGTATGGATCGTCATGACCGGCCCTCCGTCGAGGCCAGGCGCTTACCGATCGCTTGGTAGATGTCGAGAGACCGGCAAAGCACGCGCTCACCGGCACGGCCAACGGCGATGTCATTTCGATCGCGGCGTCGCTGCGTGCTGCCAGCACCTGAGCGATGGGCACCCTGCCGATGATCCGGTGCCACCCGTATCCGTCTTCGGCCTTCGAGAACCGGATGGACGGCGACCAGCTTACCCGCGTCGAGAATACGAATAACGTCCGGCAGTTGATGGACCTCGACGACGCGGCGGGTGCGATCGGGAACGCTGTAATAATTGCCGCCGATGGAGACGAGGCCGTCATGGCTGACGCGGCGTTCCAGTTTGAGCAATGCGTCGAACGGTGTCTCAGGCAATCGCTGCAGCTCTGGCTGCTCTGCGACGAAGGCGTCCGCGACCACCCGCTGCGTTGTGCCGTGAAGCCGCACATTGGCAATGGTTGCAAGCCAATCACTGAGTTGATCGTTGAGATCATCGAGATTGCGGAACGTGCGCGCCAGGAAGAAGTCTTGCCGGATATAGCTGAAGGGCCGCTCGACTTTGCCTTTTGTTTTGGCGCGATAGGGGCGGCAGGCTTTCGGATGGAAGCGATAATGCCGGGCCAGGGCAACGAGTGATCGATTGTAGATGACGTGGCCGTCCCCGTTGTCGCCGATGACGGCCGTTTTCATACGGTCATAGAGGATCTCGGCGGGCACGCCGCCGAGCGCGGCAAACGCCTGCATGTGACAGCGCAGCAGCGTTTGCAGATCTTGATGCATCACATAGCGGGCGAAGATGAAACGGGAGTGCCCGAGCACCATCGAGAACAGCCAGATAATTCGCGTGGTGCCGGGGTCGTCGGTGAACTCCGTCACGAACCGCGCGAAGTCCACCTGCGCCTGCTGGCCCGCCGGTGTCTCGAAGCGAACCTCGAACGCCTTTGGTCCGCTGTCCGGCCGGATGGCGGCCACAAACCGCTTCACGGCCGTGTAGGCACCGGAATATCCGAGATCACGGATCTCTCGGTTCAGACGCACGGCACTGAGTTCGGGGAACGGTACGACGCGCTCGCGCAGATAATCAAGAAACGGCGCTAGCTTACTCGGCCGACCGACGCTTCGATGGCTGTACGCCGGCAACTCCAAGCCACGCTCGATATATTTGCGAACGGTCTTGGGATCGCGGCCGGTGCGCCGGGCGATAGCGCTGACCGACAAGCCCTGACGATGAAGATCCAAAATCACAATGAGTTCTCCAAGCTGGATCATCCGCGCCGCCCCCAGTCCGAATCATTTCGGACGACAATGGTCGGATCGCGGAGAAAAGCCTGAAGGGGCCGAAGCGCTGCGGGATGTTGGGCCTTCGCGCCTCGGCCCCTTCAGGCTGACAAGCCAGCTAGGGAATTTTCGATGCCCACAAATCGGGAGTATTCATCGCCCGGTGACACCAAGCCGCCGGCGCGGCCGAAGCTCGATGCGTTCGTCGCGATTATCGACAAGATGCTGGCCGACGACAAAACCCGGCCGAAGAAGCAGCAGCATACATCGAAGCGGATCTTCGATCGGCTACGCGACGAGCATGGCTT
>JANLPY010000494.1:0-5356 GCA_031367505.1 Hyphomicrobiaceae bacterium
GAGGCTCGTCACCGTGCAATTGGCGACGAGATTGACGCCTTGCGCTTCCAGCCACGCCTGCAGCGGGCGGACGAGGGAGTCATATTGGTTGTAGATTGTGCGCTTGACGCCCCCAAGGGTTTCAATGCGCGAGAATTCGAGCATGAAGCGGCAGGTAACGCTTGAATTCAACCGCGCTGAGCCACGGCTGGAAGGCGAATGTGGTAACCCACATGTACCAGAATTCGGTTTCGAAAAAGGTCGGCGAAAGCCAGTCCGTGATGCAGCTTGCGCCCATCTCGGCTTCGTCCGCATTGCTGAGTTTGAGCAATTCGATGCGCTCCTGCATCGAGAACCCCATCGATGTCACCGGAACATTGGCGCGGCGGCTATCGACCAATCTCGCCATCGAATGAGATTTATGTTCCTCGTTGAACGCAACGGTTTCGTCGAACACCGTCATGCCGTCGTTTTCGATGGACGGGATCGATTTGAAGAGATCCCAGGTACATTCGTAATTGTCGGTGGTGAGCATGCGCCCGCCGCGTAACGAATAGCCCGTTACGGGATCACCGGCGCCGTCAAGGCTTCCGCCCAAAATGGGCAAGGCTTCGAAGATCGAAATATTGGCGCCAGGCACCCCGCCATCGCGGATCATGAACGCGGCGGCGGCGAGCGATCCGATCCCCCCGCCGATGAGATAGGCCTTGGTCGTGCTCCGATCCGCGCCCGCACCCCTCGTGACAGGCGAATCGGATGCACTGACTGCGCCTGCCATGATGGAATTCCTTACCTCGAGGATTCAACTGTGAGAAATCTGCACGGACTCATTGCGTCGCACGCCCAAAAGCTTCTGGCGAGCACGGGGCGGTTAGCCTCCTCAGCCACATTCCAAGCCCTTCGCCAATTCCATTAGGGAGAGTTCGCAGCCGGCGATCGGCCAGGGGAAAGCCGATACGACCGGTCGTCCAGACAGTCCGAACTGTTACTTGGCGCCAGCTTCGACTGCTTGAGGGCTCATGGCGAGCGCAGCTTCCGAGGCCGTATGGGCTTCTTTGGAAAGAGCGTGGGCCGTGGTGGCTTCCTCATGTGCCGATACCTGATCGTTCTTGCTGTGATGGCCGGCGGCGCAACAATGCGATTTGGCAGCGGCATCATGATGCTCGGCAGCCTTGATGTGGTGATCGTGGGACATCGTTTTTCCGATCTGTTGGGTCGCGGGAGGAATGCAACCGGAGCCTACAATAGCGGGCATTCATAAGAGCGGGGAGCCTTGGAAACTACTTAGAGTATCCGATCGGCCTAACTCGTATAACTAGGCGCCTCGTCACGAAAGCGTGTGATCTCCTCGCAATTTGTCGTCCAACCGGAATTTATGGTGAGGAAGCGCGCGCCCTGAGATACTGCGTTCATTGCAAGAGGTCACATGGCGCCGTCAGTCCCGCGCGGCGGCTACGGCCAGAACCAATTTGACGCGAACGCTCCAGTCGAAAGGCCCGATCAACAATGGTTGGACTTGGTCGCCGAAAGAATGGTGAAATGACAACCGATCGCCCCCCTTCCACAGACATACCGGTCAGCGCGTTGGCGGGGTTGATGCTGGCGGTCTTCGCCGTGTCGGTGGGATTCGGCGTGACTTTGCCCTTGCTTCCCTTTCTGATCGAGCGGCTGCTGGGACCCGACGGGAACGCGGCGCAGGTTTCCCGCGCGACGGGACTGCTGACCTCTTTGTACATGCTCTCGCTGTTTCTGTTTGCGCCGGCGTGGGGTCGGCTGTCCGATCGTTTCGGAAGGCGCACCATCCTGCTGATCGGCTTGCTCGGCTTCAGTGCGGCCACGTTTATCTTCGCGTTCATCGAGACGCTGCCCTCAATTTACGTAGAACGCATTCTCAGCGGGTTGTTCGCCGCGGCAGTGACCCCGGTCGCACTCGCCACGGTTGGAGATCTCGCCAAGACCGAGGAGCAACTCGCACGCAAGCTGACTTTCGTCAGCCTGGCGGGGATTAGCGGAGTGCTGTTGGGACCGATGGTGGGGGTCTCCGTCTCCCAGGCCGGGGCCACCCTGTTCCCCGGCACAAGCGAGATCGGGTCTTTGTCTTATCCGCTTGCGGGCATCGCCATCATCACCCTCTTTTCTGCCGCCGCAATTTTTTTCGCGATTCCAAACACGAACCGTAATGGCGCCGGGCCCAGACGTGTCCAAGCCACTTCGAAATCCTCGCGATGGCTGGTCCCTCTCCTTCTTTTTCTGGCGTCCATCGTGTCGGCCGCTGTGGGAGTGTTCGAGGTCGGACTGGCGCTGCGCGGCAAGCAAGATCTCGGCCTGACACAAGTCCAGATAGCCTTGATGTTCACGACCTGCAGTCTGGTCATGATCGTCATGCAAGCGATCATATTTTTTTCGCCTTGGGTAAGACCTGCAACGACCCGCTGGCTCATCGCGCCGGCACTCGGGATCCTCGCCGTGGGCCTGTTCTTCGTCCCCCGTGCCTCGTCCTTCACACTGATGCTGGCGGCAATCGGCGTGGTTGCGGCTAGCGCCGGCATTCTGGCACCGATCCTGACCTACTGGATTTCAAGCAAGGCCGGACGCGCGCAGGGTGCGCAACTCGGCAAGCAGACCGCCGCAGCGAGCGTCGGCGGAGCGATCGGTTCGGCTGCGGGTGGCCTGCTCTTCAATGTCAGCCTCATTCCTAATGCACCGTTCGTGGTGATAAGTGCACTGATCGTGCTCGGCCTTGGGCTGAGCCTCCGTCTCCCGAAGATGCTTGCTACCGGCAAGTACATGAAGGCCGACTAAAGCAGCGGACTGATGAGGCGCGCCATATTCTCGCTTAGCTTGACGATAAGGGGCCGACGCTCCCAGTCAGCGACCGTCAGCAGGTCGCTGGACGCCATGTGGCGCTCTTGAAGCACCCGCAACTGGGCGGTTACTTGCCGGTCGTAGATAATCAGCGTCACTTCCGCGTTGAGAACGAACGAGCGCACGTCCACGTTGCTCGATCCGATCAGCACCACCTCTTCATCGACGCTAATGTGCTTGGCGTGCAGGAAGCCGCTCCGATAGCGACTGATTTGCACCCCGGCGTCGAGAAGTCCGGAATAATAGGATTGCTGGGCGAGGCGCACCAGGAGGTGATCGCTCCTGAGCGGCAAGATGATATGCACTGCGACGCCGCGCAGCACCGCTGTCCGCAGAGCCAGCAACATTGCTTCCTCCGGAACGAAATAGGGAGTGGTAATGACCACTCGCTCGCGCGCGGCGTGGATCAGCGCCACGGTCAGCTGACCCATGCTTGTTCCGCCGTAGTCCGGTCCACTCGGCATCAGCTGCGTGGTCACGGAACCCGGTCCGTGGTGATGACGGAAGACGTTCTCGCCCGACAGTATCTCCTCGGTTTCCAGATACCAGTCGACCGCGAAGACCGCTTGCATCTCGACCACGGTGGGGCCGTCGACGCGGACTACCATTTCCTCGTTCGTGAACCCCTTGGCCGCGTCCCTGTCGACGATGTTCTGCGACCCGACATAGCCGATGATTCCGTCGATTACCGCTATCTTGCGGTGGTTGCGCAGGTCGGCGCGGGCGGACCCGCGCCGCCAGGGGTGGACCGGCAGCGCCTGCGCGACCACAATTCTTGCCTTCGACAGCCGCCGGACGATACGGCGCGCCCAGCGTCGGGAGCCGAACGCGTCGATGAGGACGCGGCACGTGACTCCCCTAGCCGAGGCCCGCACGAGCGCCTCCATCACTATCTCGCCTGTCTGATCATCTGAAAAGATGTACATCAACAAATGGACGTGATCCTGAGCGGCGTCGATATCCGCAATCAGACGGGTGATGACGCCCTCATAATCCGCAATCAGCTCGGTGCCGTTGTTGCCAAGCGCAGGAAACCGGCCGAGCTTTTCGATCAACATCGCGGCCTGACGAAAATCATCAGGGAGCCGGGGTTGGCGGCAGTGTCGGGAGTGCGCAATCTCTTCCGTGGCCGTTTCAAGGAGTGCAGCGGCCCCGGCCAGCCGCCGACGCCGCCGCCGCGGGTAAGCGGGGCGGCCGATCAGCGCGTACAGGAGCACCCCAGGGATGGGCAGGAAGAGCACCAGCAACAACCATGCTCGCGCGGATTCAGGAGTTCGGCGAAAAGGCACGAGGGCTAACATGACGAGACGGATAACCCACTCGATCACCATATAGACGGTGGCGAAGGAAACATCGGCAAACGTCATGCCGTCAGGGCGCTCGGTGAGCCGAAACGGACAGGCGCCGGATCATCAAACTGCCGTCTGGCGAAACGCCCTTCGGCATCGAAGTTAATGGCAACCCTCGTCCGGAACACAGTATTCGCTCCCTAGCCAGTCCTCGCCTCAGCGGCGTGCGGAGACGATCGGTTCGAGCGCCGATTGCCCGACGCTCCTTCATTCCGCTTCCGTCCGCGTCCACACCTGCGATTTGCACAGCAAGCGGCCAACCGCGCAGCCGGTGACCTTAATTTGGTCGGGACCCAATTGGCGAACTTCGGCCTTCGACGCTTTTTTGAGGTCCGGCACGAATAACCGGCCTTTCCACCTGTTTTCGCCTTTGGGCATGAAGCCACTGAGCAGCTCGACGCCGACCACGGGATCGGTGCCGCTCTTGCGCGCATCGGCTACGGCCTTGTCGGACGCCCATTCCACCCGTCCGCACATCGCCTCGCCGCACGGCGCGATCGATATGATCACGCTGCCGCTCGGGTTGCGCCAATATCCTTCAAGCGCAGTCTCGCCCGGCTGCGCTAGCATTGTGACGAGGGTGAGCAGTGGTAGTACCATCGAATGATCCTAGCCTATCAAGCGGCAGGAAATGCTAAGGGGGATTGCGTATTTCCGACGCATTGAATCGCCGCCAACGTGCAGCCAGGCAGTGCTCCCTCAGTTATTCGTAAGCGCCTTTTGACCCACGATTCCCAAGGGAAACCGTCATGGACCAGATGTATTGGCTTCTTCGCAAACGTGCCTCACTGGCGATGGCCCGAAAATCGACGAGCGCGGAGGCGCGGTTGATCCATCTCGATCTGGCCGGCCGGTACAGCGTGCGGGCTGCCAATTCCGGAGAGCCTCCCGCGCCATACCCCGATTGAGTATTTTTCCGACACAGGAATCGGGGCCGCGATCACCCTTCCCGCCGTAGCGCCGCGAAGCAACTATCAAATCGAATCTCGGTGAAATACGGCGACCAGATTCTGTCTTTGGCCACTGCGAGTTCTCTAGCTCGGACTGTCACTCTTTTGAGCGTAAAGCTCAAAAAATCCGATTCCCTCATCGGTCAAATGGACCTGGCACTGCTCGCTGACTTGATGTCGCGAAAATGGAATAGGCTATGTCCATGTCAGATT
>JANLPY010000497.1:0-2480 GCA_031367505.1 Hyphomicrobiaceae bacterium
GGCGCACAGCGTCAGAAACAGTCAAACCCATGGCTGCCAACACGGCGGCCGCCTCGTCTTTGATTGCGCCGTCAATTCGTGTCTGTACAAGTTGGTTTGCAGCCATGTTTGCTCCATAAATTGAATTACATTGTAATTCACATATGGTAGTTTGAAAGGTGAGTTTTTGGAAAGATTATTCGCTCTGGATGGTGTGTGCGCGCACACCGTTGTTTCTGGCCATTTGACGCAAGTAGCTTGCCTGGTTGCGGGAATGTTTGGATTGGAGGGAGCAAAAGAAGCGAATTGCCACTATTTTTCGATTTGATGCGATAACAAAAGACCTGACCCCAGGAATGTGCGCAGGCCTTGATCCTGATGGGTGACTGGTGCGCAGCGGCGCAACCAAGAAGTGAGAACCAAGTGTGCGGCGAACTCGGCGACAGGGAAGACAGGTTTGGCAAGGAAGGAAATACGACTTCGGTCGTAGAGTTTTGTTTGTTTCTATTGACGGGGGTGGCTAATGGGTGACCCTGTGACCCTGCGGGGATAGGGACCGTTCCGCCGTTACGCGTGAGGCGTACAGAAGTCCGGTTTTGGTTCTGCGTGAGGCCTACAACCAAGGCGGCCTTCGACTCATTCATGGACCATTGGGTGCAATACAGTAGTCGGGATGAGGCAAGTCCCTACCGACATTGGACGCCGCACGGTTTTCATATTGACGGCGCCTTACGTCGTCCTCGTCCTTACTCACATTTCCCATGATATTTTCCGTTGACGTTTCGCTTGTACTCGGCGACCTTGAGCCGTCACTCAAAGCGGCGGCTATGCCCCCAATGATTACCATTCGGAACATCGCATTGTTCGCCGATATCTCGCCTTGCTGCGTGCAATCCGTCATGCCGGATGTAGGGTCCTTGTAGCAAAGCTTTCTCGAAACAAGATCGCCAGAGGGCGCTTTGACCAACGCACTTGCGAAAGACGCGGTCCAGTCCTCCCTCACGCTGACGGGCGCGGAGCCGGGCTCGGCGTGTTTCGCTCAAGATCAACTGGTTGCGGGTTTTCGCGGCGGACGAATTTCGTCTGCAAGCCGCGCCGAAGTTGGCGGAGGTAGCCCCCACTTCGGCCCGCTCTCGGCGCCGCAAGGTGAAGACTTCGGTTATCGCGCGTTCCGCCGCGCGTAGTGCGGCTTGTCGGGCAGCGCCGGATTGCCGGTGCCGCAATCGATCAACTCGATCTGGGTCCGAGGGTCGGCCTTGGCCTGCCACCTGACGTTGAAGTGCCAGAGTGCGTACTCGGAGCAGCGCTCCCCGTTCCATTCGACCCACTGGCGAAAATTCTCGAACATCTCGGTGTTGTACTTCCCCCATCGCATGTCGGGCTCGTCGAGGTCGTAGATCTTGCCTTCGTCACCAGGTACCAGTCGCAAGTAGCGCGGGCCAGATGTGTCGTCGGTCCAGGCTATCGTCCACGATTTGCCATCTTGCTGTACGCCGTCGAGCCAGGTATGGCAAAAGACTTCGCGCCGAAGAGTCCAGCCGGCCTTGAGAACCTTCGAAACGCCGTTGGGCAGCAGCGTGCCGACAGCGACGATCTTTCCCGAGGCGCTGGTGCTGAACACGAAGTGCTTCGGGTCGGGATCGTCATCGGCGATGTTGTCGTTGATAGCGTTTTGAGACATGCTCGGGTAGGTGACGGCCCCGAGATTCTCGGATCCATCCCGCGTGGCCAGGTCGCGGGGAGCAGCGCCTTTCGGCCGCAAACCCTTGGTCAATATCTCGACGTCGGCCGAAACGATCCAGAGGTCGATGGATCGAGACGTGAGGCCGCACTCCACCTTGACCGTTACCTTCCCGGCGACATCCAGGGGCACCACGCCTCGGTTGGCGCGCGTCTTGTCCGGCACGGCGCCCGTCCACTTGATGGTCTTCCATTCGTCGGGCGTCCCCTTCGGGCCTGTTTGCACGTCGATCAGGACGACGCCCGCCTTCTTGCGTACCACCGCCCAGACGTTCTGGTCGATGACGTTCTTCTGTGAAGCGCCAGTGACGCTCAAGCTAACCAAGGTGGTCATTGCTCGCTTCCTGCTGCGTGGTCGAACTCGCGACGTCGACGCCAGCGTCGGCGACCGCGCGATGATAAGAGGGTGAGAGCGGATAGGGCGGATAGGAAATTCAATCGCATGAGGCAAAGTATGACACGGTTTTTTGGTATCCAGGCGCCTGTGAGCCTATGGCCTACGCAGTTTGAGCCGACACAGTCGCTCAATAGCCAGAGCGTTGGCCGCTAGTTGGCTTTCGGTCTGCCACGCGCGCAGCCTACTCCCGCAGCGGGTCTGAATCGCTGTTTTGATCACTCACCAGTTGACGCGCTGATCGACCTCGTAGTTCGGTGCCGGTTGCCCCGCCAAATCCCAGTCTGGCTCGACTCGGGCACCCTCACCCACCTGCGCACCAACGTCCTCCCACAACGGTGGCCCGTGTGCCGGGGATATGCATGGT
>JANLPY010000542.1:0-2525 GCA_031367505.1 Hyphomicrobiaceae bacterium
AAAGCGCGCTTCGAGAAATTCATCGCCGAGCGCATCCGCGGCAAGGACGCACGCAAGTTGCGCTTCATCGTCGAATGACCATGACGCGCGATGAACTGCTGGCCAAATTGAACTCGATCGAATGGAACGACATCGAGTTCAAGGAGGCCGCCTGGGCAGTCCCCCGGGATGCGCTCAGCACAGTCAGCGCATTTGCCAACACTATCGGCGGTCACCTCGTTTTTGGGGTACGGCAGGCCAACGACATCTTCGAGGTCGTTGGGGTGACGAGCGTCGATGAGGTTCAGAGTGGATTTCTGGGTCAGGTCCGGGATCGCAACAAGATCAGCGTGCTGCTGCCGATCAGGGAGCAACTCCACAATCTGCCCGAGGGGAAGGTTCTCGTCTTCTTCGTTCCCGAGGCGCGGCGAGAAGAGAAGCCGGTTTTTATCGATGGTAATCCGCGCAAGGCCTACGTTCGGCGCGGCAGTCGGGACGACACCTGCACGCCGGAAGAACAGGTCCGCTTTCTACGTGATGGTGCCGATGTTCGTTACGACAAGGAATCCCTGCCAGACCTCAGCATAGAGCGTTGTTTCGATGCGCCCACCGTTCGCTGGTATCGCCAGCGCCACTCGGAGCGCATCCCCGGGCGGTACGAGCAGCTTTCTGATACTGAATTCCTGCAACAGATGGCCGCGATCGCCGAGCAGCAGGATCGCTTGGTACCAACGCGCGCCGGCGTGCTGGTGTTCGGGACAGACGCGGCATTCCGGCAGATTTTGAGTCGGCCGGTCGTCGATTTTCGCGTGTATCGCGAACGCAAGGCTGACTATTCGGCAGATGTCCGCTGGGCGGATCGCCTGACGCCAATACCGGAAGAAAATCTCATCAAGACTTGGCAATCCCTCGTCAACTTCTACACCAGGCACTCCGAGCACGCCTTCGCCATTGACCCCGGCAGCATGCGGCGCATCGACGATCCGCCCGACTATGTGTCATTTCGCGAAGCGGTGATCAACCTGTTGATCCACCAAGATTTTGGCGAGCAGACGCGATGGCCGACCATTCTGTTTTTCAAGGACCAGTCCGAGTTCTTTAATCCCGGCGACGCCTTCTCGACCCTTGAGCAGTTGATTGACCCAGGCGAAAAGCCTGTTCGTAACCCAAGCATCGTCTCCCTGTTCCGTCGCATTGGCTTGTCGGATCAGGCCGGTTCGGGCGTTGGCGCGATTTTTGAAAGCTGGCGGCGGCTCGGCAACACACTACCTGTCATCGAAAACGAGAAGGTCGAGAAGACCTTTCGGCTCCGACTGATTCGGGAAAAATTGCTGACCGAAGCCCAATTGCTCGCGCAGGCGGATATCGGGGTCAGACTATCCGAACAGGAGGCGGCTGTATTCGCCTACCTCACCCGAGTGGGGCATGTCGACCTGATTGACGTAAAAGGGCTAACCGGCTTGAACGGGCAAGGAGCGCTTCAACTTGTACAGAAGCTCACTGTACAAGCTCTGGTTGAGCCACCCGCTGAAAACGGCAATTTGTATCGACTCGCAGCGCCGTTTCGAGATCGCTTCCAGGGCAATCGTGATAGTTTTGTTGAACACAATCAATCAGGTACAGAGATTCTTAGTGATGGACGATCGACCGTACAAGGCACTGTACAAGTTAGCAAACCGTCCATCAATGCGGGCGTCCAACTCGCCCAGTTGACGGCCATTCAGTGGGCCATCGTGAACAACGCCGGTGCGCCGCGAACGCTGGCCCAGCTCCGCGTCGCGTCTGGCCTCAAGCAGCGTGCTCACTTTATGACGCAACACGTCGCCCCATTGCTACAAGGAGGCGTGCTCCGTATGACCTTGCCAGACAAGCCGACCTCACCAAAGCAACGGTACGTATTGACCGATGCAGGCATCCAAATCAAAACACTCTTGGGTCAGGACGCTCCGAGCATCGCAGGCGAGAAACATACGAAATGACAACATCGAAGTCGCTATTCCAATTCGAAGTTTCGACGCCAGGGCCGGTCGAATGCTTGGGCCAGACCTTTCCAAGCGAAGAGGCTCGCCGCGAGCACTTTCTTGATTTGCTGCGCGAAAGACTTAAGGACCCAATATTTCGAAACGTCGAAGGATTCCCACTTGCCAAAGACGAGGACATCCTCACCCTCTCCGATCCACCGTACTACACCGCCTGCCCGAACCCATTCACTTCAGAGTTCATCAAGCGTTACGGTAGTTTGTATGAACCGAGTACCCCCTATCTCAAGGAGCCTTTCACCGCCGATGTAAGCGAAGGCAAAAACGACCCCATCTATAACGCACACAGCTACCACACGAAGGTGCCGCACAAGGCAATCATGCGGTACATCCTTCACTACACCCAACCCGGCGACGTGGTGTTAGATGGGTTCTGCGGTACCGGCATGACGGGCGTGGCGGCTCTCCTCTGCGGGGACAAAGCGGAAGTGCAATCACTTGGCTATCGAGTCGATACGGACGGGGCAATACTGGCTCAAGAATCTGATGGCGAGAATCTTAAGTGGA
>JANLPY010000551.1:0-2013 GCA_031367505.1 Hyphomicrobiaceae bacterium
GTGAGTCAGCCTCACCGCTGGTTGGTATGACATATTAGAGTGAATGAAAGCCGGATAAGCGGCGCAATTCGCGCGTTCAACTTTGCCCTTGTCGCTGCCTCACACCCCTCTAGGCTCCTTGGAGATCGACAATTTTCGCAGGTTTCTCTGATGCTTATCGGCTACGCGCGGACTTCAACCACCGAACAAATCGCGGGGTATGAGGCACAGGTTCGGGACCTCCGCGCCCATGGCTGTTCAGACAAGATTTTCGAGGAGCAAGTCTCCTCGGTCGCGCACCGGGCGCAGCTAGACGCGGCGCTCGATTTCGCACGCGAGGGCGATGCGTTCGTCGTCACCCGGCTGGACCGGCTCGCGCGCTCGACCAGTGATCTGCTGCGGATCGTATCGACCTTGGACGCCAAAGGCGTGGCGCTCCGCATCCTTGATTTTGGAGGGACGGCTGTCGATACGCAGTCGCCCTCGGGCAAACTTATGCTTACGATGTTCGGGGCGCTGGCGCAATTTGAACGCGAGATTATGCTTTCTCGGCAGCGCGAAGGCATCGAGCGTGCCAAGAAGGCGGGGCGTTATCGCGGCAGAGCACCGACCGCCCGAGCGAAAGCCGGAGCCATGCGCGAATTGCTCGACGCCGGTAAGCGGCCCAGCGAAATTGCCCGTCAACTCGGTGTGTCGCGCGCTTCCGTTTACCGCATCTTGGCCGAGGCATTTTGATGCGAGCCGGACGTTTGGGCGCTGATGTCGAAATAGAGCGTTTGGTCGACCATGAAATCGCGCGGGGTTGCCCCTTGCCGAGGTGGGGCTGGCCGATACCCGGCAGCTACAACGGAGCAACCGGCGAGGAGCGAATATCGGGGTGGCAGAAAGTGCGGATCGCTTGCCGCAAAGGTTGGCTCCCAGAAGCATCAGCCTGTTCGATCTGCGGTCGTGGGGGAAGCGGACTTCACTTTCACACGGAAAATTACTTCATCCCGCTTTTGACCATGCCGATTTGTCGATCTTGCCACTATCGGGTGCATCGCAGATTTTCGGACCCGCATGGATGGGTCGGCTTCCTGTTGGCGCACCCGAGCTGTCTATGGATAGCGGCAATCTCTCGGATTGAGTTGTCGCGCCACCAGAGCCTGCTCCTTGCTCGTCGTGATCCAAATGACGGGAGGCATATCGCCCGCTAGTCGTGGGATGAGGCTCGCGAGTTCGCTTCGTCGACCCAACGGACAACTTCGGCTATCAATTCATTGCGACGGGCACCATTGGGGTCTCCCTCGGTCGGAACAAGGTCAAAGACCGTGAGGTGATTGCCACTGGCGAAATGGGCAAGGACAATCGCATGGACGGCGGTCATTCGATTGACTGGACTACTCTCGATATAGAAGCGCCGGGCGGCCAATTCGGCTCGATAAAACGCCTCGTGGACGTCGCCCTCGCGCCACTGCGGGTAGTATCGTCGCCAGTTCGCGAGGCTTCGTTCGGCCAACTCGATCTGACGGGGGCTCGCCACCTCCGCAGCGCCCACTCGGTATTGCAGGATTTTCCTGATGCCCGGCCCCCAAACTATGTGGTCATCGACCACTCGCCCTTCGTGCTTCACGAACTCGAAAGGCAAAGTCAGGCGGGCGTCTCGCGGAGGATCGGCCCTAAGCCCCAGATGTCCGACATTGGCCGAAGCAATGCTCGCGCTTAGCCGGTGTATTCGCGCCTGCATCTCTTGCTGTGATCGTCCAGTGACGAACACATTGTCGGCATAGGTGATCGCGTCAGAAAGCTGGGCGGCCTCCAACAGATGAGCAACGATCTTCTCTCCGACAATGGGAGATGTGGCGGCACCGAGCGAAAGCCCCGCCAGACATCCGGGGGTAGGTTGCGAACACAATGACGACAGGGGACCAACGAATGGACGTGATCGCATTGCGACGTCCCAAACGACATGCTCGACGACCGAGGTCGGCAGGGGCCGCAAGAGACCGGCCAACTCGTCCATGGCGATGCTGCCGTAGAAGTCGACGAAGTCGA
>JANLPY010000570.1:0-11464 GCA_031367505.1 Hyphomicrobiaceae bacterium
TGCCTCAACTTAATGGCGGAACAGAGCCGTCGCGGACGATGATCCGATTTTTCGCGAGCTCGCAGTTTCGCGTTTGGCAAACCTCAATGTGCACGTTGTCGAGGCAGAGAATGGGACAGAGGCTTGGCGGCGCCTTCTCAATCAATCGTTCGATCTGGCAATTGTCGATCTCAGCATGCCGCAGCTCGATGGTTTTCAACTGATCGAATGCATGCGTGCCCATCCGCGCACCAAGTATATGCCAATCGTCGTGGTCACCTCGATGAGTGACGCTGACGCGATCGAGCGGGCCCTGAGCGCCGGCGCCAGCTCGTTTCTAATGAAACCGTTGAATTGGCGAGCGTTCGAGCATCACGTGAGTCATCTCCTTCGTTTGGCTGATGCCGACAGGCGTTTGCGCAGCATCGAGCATCAATCGAGCGTTGTGGCCAAATACAGCAACGCCGTCCTCGCCAATCTGTGTGCTGAGGTATCCAAAGGGACAATCCGGATCAGGCACGATATCGAACAGGCCAAGCTCGCACTGCCGTCGAATGAGACCCACACTGCAGGATTGCCCTACTTGCATTCCGCGGCCGAAAAGGTAGCCACAATTGAAACCCTCGCCGTCAAAGCGCATCGCATATCGAAGCATTTGGCGGATGAGGTTTTCAATTCCAATCAGCGCGTGGATCTCGCCGCAATTCTACAAGCCGCGGTCGCCACCGCAGGGGGGGATGATAAGGTATCGCCTAACTTGGTGCAGGTCGAGCAGAAGTCCGACGCTATTCTGATCTGCGACCGTGCGGCCGTTGAGACGGCTTTGGCATGCCTGATCCGCAGTGCGCTTTTACATTCGCCCGCCGATGGGACCGTTACAATCAGGGCTCAGATTTTCGAGGACGGCCTGCTTTCCATCAGCGTCGCCGATCAAGGCATTGGGATGCATCCCGACGATATTTCGTCATGCTTGGATCCGTTGAATGGGATATTCGATGATGGCATTGCAGCCGATTGTCTACCTCTTGCGAAGGCAATTGCCGAAATACATGGTGGCGCGCTGGAAATCCGCTCCATGACGCAGCGAGGCACGACTGTCCGGTTCATTTTGCCACCTGAGCGAGTGCTGATCCGCGCCCCGGTGACGGCGGAGGTCCATTATGAGAGTTGCTAAATCACATGCAACCCGCACGACTGGGCACGCCTTTTTGAGTGTTGGATGCGGGCGTTTTCGTCAGTCACAAGACGGTAACGTTGCAATTATTTTTGCAATTGTATTGCCGGTACTTATTTTGATGGCGGGGGGAGCCATTGACTTCGGCAATCTTTATTCCCATCAGCGACGCTTGCAGACCCTCGCTGATGCCGCTTCGCTTGCTGGTGCCAAAGAACTCAGCCTGGCTGATGCCAACCGGCAAAATATCACGGCGGTGGTAGAATCCGTGGTCACGGCCTCACTTGGCGGCAACGCCTCCAAGAAGCCGCAGCAGGCGGTTTCATCGACTACCAAGATCGTCGACTCCAGCGGCCAGCCACTTCAAGTCCAGGTTCTGCTGACGCAACCGACCAAATCCTATTTCAATCTTTTCGATTTTCCTTTGAATGCCAATTCAGTGGCCGTGGTCATCGGCAAACCAAACGTTTGTTTGTTGGCATTGGACCCTTCGGCCATAGGAACAATCTATCTGCAAAAGAATGCAAAGATCATCGGGCAGAATTGCGGGGTGTATTCGAATTCCAAACACTCGAACGGAATCAAGGCGTTTGACAGCTCGATGCTGACAGCAAACGTGATATGCTCTGCCGGTGGCAAGGCCGGCGGGCAAGGTAATTTTACGCCCGACGTATTGATCGATTGCCCTCAATTCGAAGATCCACTTGCCGGGCGCCCTGAACCCATCCCGAGCGGCTGCGCGGCGACAAACCTAGTCATCACCAGCAAGACTGTCTCGTTGACGCCTGGGACTTACTGCGGCGGAATAAAGATCGGCGGTACTGCCGCCGTTACCTTCCAGCCGGGTATCTTCATCATGAAGGACGGCCCTTTATACGTGGATCAAGCCGCAACCGTTTCAGGCGGCGGTGTTGGATTTTTCTTCACAGGCGCCAGCGCGCGTTTTTATTTCAACACTGGCACCACTGTTAGCTTTGCCGCGCCCAAGAATGGCTCGATGGCCGGCATGTTGTTCTTTGGTTCGCGGTCGCAAATCGGCGTGGCGCACGAAATTCTGAGCGACAACGCACGCCAGCTTTTGGGCACAATCTACCTGCCGACCGGACTGCTTTCGATCGATGCCAATAAGCCGATTGCGGACCAGTCAGCGTACACGGCGATCGTCGCGCTAAAGGTAACCGGCAACTCCGGACCGACCGTGACGCTGAACACCAACTATGACACAACTGACGTGCCCGTGCCCGATGGCATTCGCGGCGCAGGGCAACCCGTCGCGCTCAAGCGCTAGCTCTGCCTCTCGTTCTTGCGCACGATCGCTCCAATCCGGCCATTTCAGAAGGGCGACGGTATCGCGCCGCTGATTTTTGATTGACCGTGACGACTTCGCCCGTTGCTGGTGATACCATGTATGCCTTTGACGAGCGCTTTTGGGCTAATCTAGAAGTATGGACGACCGCCGCTCATCTGCACCGTAGGGCGTCGGCGTTCAAACTGGCGGAGGTTACATTTCATGTTTGTGAGGGACGTTCTGACGTTGAAGGGCTCGGTTGTGATCTCCATCGGTCCGTCGGACACTATTGGAGCCCTTTGTAACCTACTTCGCGAGAAGCGCATCGGCGCGGCGATTGTGAGCAGCGATGGGCGCACGATCGAGGGCGTGATTTCGGAGCGCGATGTCGCCTATGGCCTTGCCGTACATGGCGCCGAACTCATTACGCTGCGCGTTTCCGATCTCATGACGAAAACGGTGATCACATGTATGCCCGACGACAGAGTTTCGATCGTCGCATCTACGATGCTGTCGCGAAATATTCGCCACTTGCCCGTGGAAGTCGATGGATTTGCGGTTGGCATGGTCAGTATCCGCGACGTTTTGAACTTTCGGGTTGTTGATCTTCAACAGCAGACCGCCCAGCTTCGAGTGCTTGCAAATCAGATGGACAGCGTCCCGCAGGATCGTGAATAGCCCATCCGTAGTCCGCTTTCACGCCAGCACCCGGGATATCGGATTTGGATAGACTGCGTCACGTGCAATGCGGGCATAATTATTGCCTCCAATAGGAAGGCGATAGATATGATCGTCGATCACCGTGATCTTGATTGTCTTTGTCACATATCCGTCGCCAAACCGTCGTCTCGCCGAAACGCCTGCATCGCCCCACTCTCAGCATGGACCTACTATACATCAATCAGCAGGTGCCACGACTATAACAAGACACCTCCCGTGCGACCGAACGGCAGGCCGCAATGCGCTGATGGTCATGTTTTGGCCGCACTCCGGGGACCAATTCGCAGCTATACTCTTGCGAGTTGATCTGGTTGCAGATCAAATTGCCAGGAAGCCGACGCGGGTAGGGGCCCCGGGGGCGTCGGCGTGATCGAGTTATCAAGGGTGGTTCCACCGGCAATTATCGGACGAGTCGGAGGCGCGTCAGCGCGATCGATTTCGGCGCCGGCTGAGCGATTGCCGCTATTGTCCGATGGACAATGATTGGCCGCCCTAACCCGAGGTTGGAAAAAGTATGGCTCCCGAAATCGGTCACTTCGCACTTATCTTGGCGCTGGCCATCTCGCTTGCGCAGTCCGTCGTGCCGATTATTGGCGCCCGGCGGGGCAATCCCGAGTTGATGAATTTTGGCAGCAGGGCGGCTTTGGGACAGTGTGCCTTTATCGTCATCGCCTTCGCGGCGCTGACCTATGCCTTCGTCACTTCGGATTTCTCGGTCGAGATCGTGGCGGCGAACTCGCATACCGCCAAACCCCTCGTCTATAAAGTGTCGGGTGTGTGGGCCAATCACGAAGGCTCGATGCTGCTGTGGGTGCTGATCCTGGCCGTGTTCGGCGCAATGCTGGCGGCGTTCGGAAAAAATCTTCCAGCCACCCTCAAGGCCAATGCGCTCGCCGTACAAGGCATGATCAGCTTGGGCTTCCTGTCTTTCATCGAGTTCACATCGAACCCGTTTGCGCGCCTCGACCAGCCGCCGCTCGATGGCAATGGCTTGAATCCGATCCTGCAGGACCCGGGCCTCGCTATCCATCCGCCGTTCCTCTATCTGGGCTACGTTGGATTCTCGATGGCGTTTTCATTCTCGGTGGCAGCGTTAATCGAGGGCAAGGTTGATGCGGCTTGGGCGCGCTGGGTGCGGCCCTGGGTGCTCGGCGCTTGGTGCTTCCTGACCATCGGCATCACACTCGGCAGTGCCTGGGCTTACTATACGCTCGGCTGGGGTGGCTGGTGGTTCTGGGATCCGGTCGAGAACGCCTCGTTCATGCCGTGGCTGGCCGGCACGGCGTTGCTGCATTCGGCGCTCGTCGTGGAGCGGCGCAATGCGCTGGTCAGCTGGACTATATTGCTCGGCATTTTGACCTTCTCGCTCAGTCTCGTCGGCACCTTCCTGGTGCGTTCCGGCGTCCTCACGAGCGTGCATGCATTTGCCACCGACCCGACGCGCGGCGTCTATATTCTGGCGTTGCTGATCATCGCGACGGGGGGCGCCCTGACACTCTATACGATCCGCGTGCCAACACTGAAATACGGCGCGCCGTTTGCACCGGTCAGCCGCGAAGGCGCGCTAACGCTCAACAACATGCTGTTGCTGGTGGCGACCGGCACCGTGTTTCTCGGCACATTCTATCCCCTCGTCGTCGATCTGTTGACGAACGACAAGATTTCGGTTGGCCCGCCCTACTTCAATTTGACCTTTGTGCCGGTGATGCTGCCGTTGCTGCTGGCGATGTCGGTTGGCCCGATGCTCAGATGGAAGCGTAGCGATTTGCGCGCCGCCCTCGGGCGCCTCAAATATCCAGCGATCGCTGCCGGTAGCGTGCTGCTGATGGTCTTTGCATGGTCGTTTGGCCGCGGCTTTCTCGGCATGATCGGGCCGGCGGTTGGCATGGCGATCGCGATTTGGCTGGTCGGCGGAGCGCTAGTGGCGTTCGCTTATCGGGTGCGGTTTGGCGTGTCATCGTGGGAGACGTCGATCAATCTTGCGCGCAATACGCCACTTGCCGTCTACGGGCTCCTCATTGCCCATGCCGGCATGGGCGTGACGGTTGCTGGCGTCACCGGCATGTCGGCTTGGGCAACCGAAACAGTGCAGATCTTGCGGCCGGGACAGTCGTTGCAGCACGCAGGCTACGATGTACGGTTTCGCCAAATGCAGGTTCTGCCGGGCCCCAACTACGAAGCCCAACAGGCGACGTTCGACGTGTTGGTGCGCGGCCGGCCGTTGACGACGCTGGTCACCGAGCGCCGGTTCTATCCGGTGCGCGAGCAGTTGACGACGTCGGCTGGCATTCGCACCAACCTGATCTCGAACATCTACATCACGATCGGCGATCCGGACGACAAAGGCAGCTGGCCGGTGCGCTTCTACTACCATCCCTTCGTGCCTTGGATTTGGCTGGGTGCATTGACGATGGCGCTCGGCGGCTTTGTGTCATTGGCGGATCGGCGGTTGCGTGTGGGCATGCCACGGACGGCACGGCGACCGGCGCCACCGGCGCTGCCCGCTCAACCGGTCGCGGCGGAATAGGGAGTTCACCGGCCATGCCCGATACGATGCCGAGACTGAAACAGTTCGCGCCGCTCCTCTTGTTCGCGGTGATCGCGGCTGGCCTCGGCTTTGCGCTGACCAACGATCCGCGCAAGATGCCATCGATGCTGATCGATCGGCCGGCACCGAAGTTCGCGCTCGCAGCACTGGAGGTCGGCTCGACCGGATTTCAAACCGAGGACCTTGCCGGCAAGGTGTCGCTCGTCAATATCTTCGCATCCTGGTGTGCGGGTTGTCGCGTCGAACATCCAACGCTTCTGCGTCTTGCCAATGAGGGCGCGATCCCGCTGTATGGCATCAACTGGAAGGACAAGCCCGGCGATGGCCTCAAGTGGCTGAAGTCGCAACGCAACCCGTACCTCAAGGTTGGCGACGACCAGAACGGGCGGCTCGGCATCGACCTTGGCGTGACCGGTGTGCCGGAAACGTTCGTGGTCGATCGCACGGGTCGCATTCGCTATCGTCATGCCGGGCCCATTACCGAGGATGTCTGGCAAGAAACGTTCGAGCCGCTCCTGGCGTCATTGAGGCTCGAGCGATGAACCGTCTGTTCAAAGCGCTGCTGTGTTCGGCGATGTTGGTTGTCGCGTTTTCGGCAGCAGCGTTTGCGGTGACCCCGGACGAAATGCTGAAGGACCCGGTGCTCGAGGCGCGGGCGCGCGAGATCAGTCAGACGCTGCGCTGTGTCGTGTGCCAGAATCAGTCGATCGACGATTCAAGCGCGCCGTTGGCCAAGGACCTGCGGGTGCTGGTGCGTGAGCGACTGACGGCCGGCGACAGCAACGCTCAGGCGATCAGCTTCATGGTCGCCCGCTACGGCAATTTCGTGCTGCTGAAGCCGCCGATGCAACTCAATACTGTGCTGCTGTGGTTTGGTCCGGCGTTGCTGCTGGGCCTCGCTCTGCTGGTGCTGT
This sequence comes from Hyphomicrobiaceae bacterium, assembly GCA_031367505.1. GTDB lineage: Bacteria > Pseudomonadota > Alphaproteobacteria > Rhizobiales > Hyphomicrobiaceae > JAKFWF01. The sequence goes on from JANLPY010000570.1 coordinate 6,624, forward strand.
TTTGGACCTTGAAAACTCAGTCGCGGCGGGGAGCCGAAGACGTTGTGGACCCGCTGAGCGCGGAAGACGAGAAGCGACTGGCGAAGATGCTAGGCGACGGGACCAAGTCCTAAGTCTGCTTACGCCGTCGAGATGAGGATACGATCATGCTGCTCTGGATTATTCTGACGTTGATGACGTCGATCGCGGCGGTTTGGCTGGCGACGCCGCTGCTGCGGCGCATTGACGAGCGGCGTGTGGCCGGGGCCAGCGCGCTGGAAGTCTACCGCGACCAGTTGACCGAGGTCGCGCGCGAACGGGCCGACGGTGTGATCGACGCCGAACTGGCGGCAGCGGCCGATGTCGAGATCAAGCGTCGCATGCTCAGCGCGGAGCGCATGCAAGCAGCAAAGTCCAGCGTGCTTTCGCTCGGCGAACGGCACATTGCCGTGGTCAGTGTGGTAGGCATCATCGTGCTCGGTAGCACGATCCTGTACTCAAACAGCGGGCGGCCCGATCTGCCGTCAGTGTCGCGGGAGCCGACCTCGCTCGTTCTCGGCGATCGGATCCAAGGTTCGTCATTTCAGCCGAACGCTGGCCGGCCAAGGACTGAGCAAGCGGCCAACACGAGACCGGTTCAGCCGCCGCAACAAGTCGCGACGGCGCCGGGTGCCGCTCCAGCCGTTGCCTCGGGTCCAACCTCAGTTCCTGCCGCAGCGCAGCCGGGTGATGCGGGTGCAGCCCTTGGCTCGGTCGACGACATGATCCAGCGATTGGTCGATCGTCTTGCCAAGGACCCCGGCAATGCCGAGACGCTGCGCATGCTCGGTTGGTCGTATTTCTCGACCGATCGCTACGCAGAGGCGGCCGACGCCTATCGCAAGGCCGTCGATGTCCAACCCAAGAACGCAGCGCTGCTCGCGTCGTACGGTGAAGCCCTGGTGCGGGCGGCCGACGGGCAGGTCAAGCCCGATGCGATTGCGATATTCGACCGGGTGCTGACGCTCGACGCGAAGGAGCCGCGCGCCCGGTTCTTCAAGGGACTGGTGCAGGAGCAGGCGGGTGACAAACGGGCGGCTCTCGACAGCTGGGTCGCGATACTGGCCGATGTCGGCGCCGGCGAGGCTTGGGCACCTGAGCTGTGGGAACGGGTGATGTTACTTGCCGGTGAACTCGGGATCGACGTGACGGCCAAGCTGCCGGCCGCTGCAGACGCAAGTCCAGCTGAGTCACCGGCGAAACAGCCAACGTCCGGCGGCATCCTGCAGACGTTAAAGGATCGCGGGGCGGCACCAGATGTTGCGGCAGCCCCTGCGCCCGCTCCGCGCGGACCGACTTCGGACGACGTCAAGGCCGCCGAAAAGATGGCGCCAACGGATCGCACCGCGATGATCCGCGGAATGGTCGACGGTCTTGCCAGCCGTCTGGAGACGAGCCCCAGAGATGCCGACGGCTGGATCCAGTTGATCCGTTCGCGCAAGGTTCTGGGTGAAGCGGATGCTGCCAAGGCAGCACTCGTCAAGGCGCTCACCATATTCAACGATGTGCCGGCCGAGCAGCAACGCATTGTAGCTGCGGCGCTCAAGCTGGGCGTGTCACCCTGATCGGTTGAGCTGAAACCGGAACGAACTAACGCAGCATTTCTGCTACCCTCGCATGACCCGATGTCGTTGCGATTTCCTTGGCGGTTTCACGCCTCTTGTTGCGCAAACTCGGATCCGCACCAGCGGCAAGTAGCGTTTTGACAACATCGGCGTGTCCTTCGCGCGCAGCGATCATCAACGGAGTATAGCCGAGAGCATTGCGGGCATCGCGTCGAGCGCCCGCAGCGATCAGATCTTTGACGACATCAGTGGCACCGGTACTTGCGGCAAGCATCAATGCGGTGTTGCCTGTGCTCGTTTGGTGCTCGACATTGCGTTCGATCTTCAACAATGCGCGGCCAGCCGTCACATGCCGATTTTCCAGCGCCCGCAACAACGGTGTGCGCCCCTCTTTATCAGAGATTTTGCTATCGGCTTTTGCGGCCAGAAGAGCGGTGATCACCGGCTCGTTGCCGCGGTCAGCAGCAGACCACAGTGCCGTCCGGCCGTCAGGGCCGGCTGCATTGATCTGCGCCCCTTTGGCGATCAACGTTTCGACGACATCACCTGTGCAATTGGCGGCAGCAATCATCAGAGGCGTCATGCCGTTCGCTGCTGGCTTGTTGATTTGTACGCCACCTTTTGCTGCGATGCTGCGAGCAACTGCCCCGTGGCACCCGCGCAAGGCGCGGAGCAGTGCGGTTGCATCGTTCTTATCGACCGCGTCAGGGTCGGGGCTACTGGCGAGCAAAGCTGCAACAGCATCGGCATGCCCTTTGCCGGCCGCCAACATCAGCGGCGTCTCGTTGGATTTGTTGCGCGCGTTTGGATCGCCACCAGCTGCAATGAGCGCTGCCACGGCAGGCGCCTTTCCAGCGGCAGCTGCACGCGCGAGCGGCGTATTGCCATCGTCGTCGCGGATCTTCAAATCAGCCCCGGCCGCCAGAAGCTTGCGCAGAACTTCGATGTTATCGCGGCTTGCAGCGTCGAGGATCATCGCGCGGTCGACCGTGATAGTGGCCACGGACGATTTGACCGGTGGCGGCGGTAACTTCTCCGGTACGGGCTTTGCAGGTTCGTTCGATGACGTGCTGATCTCGCTCAATAGCTGCCGTGCTTCGTCGTGCCCTTGGGCCGCCGCTTTTTGCAACCACGACCGCGCAGCGGCTTTGTCGATCGCAATGCCGCGACCGGCAAGGTACATCTTGGCCAAATTTACTTGCGCTTTCAGATGGCCTTTCTCGGCAGCAGCCTTCATCCATTTGACCGCAAGGGCATCGTCCTGTGTGAGGCCCCGGCCAGATCGAAAGAGGGACGCCAGGCGGTACTGCGACTCGGCATCGCCAGATTTCGCCGCCTGCTCCAACAAGCCGATCGCGACATCGAATTTGCCGCTACGAACGGCGGCGTCCGCAGCGCTTTGGCCGCGTTCCTGGGCTGCTGCAAACGGTATCGGCAGTGCAAACAACGACCAGGCAGCGGCCCAAACGATGCTCGCTCTCCAGTTAGCGTGTTCCATATTTCTTCTCTACTTCGATGCCGACGCTTTCCAAAAATGGGGTCGGTAAGATCCCACCGGCGCAGACGATGACCGCGTCATTGCGGATCGAGCGGCGCTTGGCCGCGCATTCGATTTCCACCTTGTCCGGCGAGATCTGCGTGACTTTCGAATTGAAGATCGCCTTCATGCGACCAGAAGCCATGGCAGCATCGACGCGTTGCCGATTTTTGAGCTTCGCTCGTCCGAACGCATCGCCGCGGTATGACAACGTTACGGTAGTTCCCCGCTCCTCGGCAATGCTGGCCGCCGCTTCGAGCGCGCTATCACCGCCGCCGACGACAAGCACGTGCTTACCCCGATATTGCTCAGGATCGACGACACGATAGACGACTTTTTCGAGTTCTTCGCCGGGAACTCCCAACCGGCGCGGTGTGCCACGCCGGCCGATGGCCAGCAGTACTGCGTGGCTGCGGTATGCCTGCCGCGTTGTCTTGACATCGAAGCCGGCGCCATTCGGGGTAATGGTTTCCAGCCGTTCGCCGTAGTTGATCTTTAAACCGACCTTGCGCGCAGCTCTGCTCCAGAACGCCAGCAACTTTTCCTTGCTCACTTCCTTAAACGACATGCGGCCAACCAGGGCGAGATTGGCCGGTGCGGTCATAACCAGTTTGCCGCGTGGGAAGTGGGCGACCGTACCACCGAAGCTATCTTGCTCGACCGTGACGAAGCGCAGCTTTTGCTCCATTGCAGCGAGCGATGCCGAGAAACCAGCCGGCCCGCCACCGACGATCACCAGATCGAGCATACCAGTCCGTCCCAAGCCCGGCAGACGCTTGATGTGTTCAATCGCTTGGCGCCCTTGCTCGATGGCATTTCGGATCAAACCCATGCCGCCAAGTTCACCGGCGATAAAGATCCCCGGCACGTTGGTCTGAAAATCAGGACCGACCATTGGAATATCGACGCCGCGTGTCGCCGTGCCGAATACCAGCGTGATTGCATCGCGCGGGCACGCCGCCTTGCAAGCGCCATGACCGATGCATTGAGTGGGCTCGATCAATACCGCCTTACCGTTGATCATTCCTAGGATATCACCCTCCGGACAGGCGCGCGTGCACGCGCCGCATCCGAGGCATTTGATAGGATCAATCACCGGATGTAGTGACGCGGGTTCGCCCATGCCCGCTTCTATTGCGGCGGTCTGAACCGCACGACTCGTCCTATCCTTGCGTGCACGGACAGTGTTGTACACGCCCCAAATAACAAGGAGTGCTGAGGTGTAAATGACGACGTTCAAGTCGAGACCAGGGAGCGACCCCATGCACGTTCCTTTCATCAATCATGGCAATTGCAGGTGATCGTTGGCCGGCCGCGCAGTGTCAGCGAAGCTTTCGAGGCGAGGTGACTTCGCGCGAACCATGCTTCGGCCCAGCACACCATCGCGCGCTCCAATCATGGAGGCACGCCAACATTTCAGCGCACTATCGGCCCAATGTATACCCATGGAGACAACGTTACTGCCTGCCGATTATTCCGAAATAACCATCAAAAAAAGGCAGGTAGTTGAAATCTGCAAAATATATGGGCTTATTAAAAATGGCCACAAATTTGCCTTATCGCAGCGCCTATTGGCCAGTAGGCACGATCGTATACCCCAATTTGTCAACGCCGGAGGAAGTTTGCAGCACTTTGCCGGAGCAATAATGCAGCACTGATACAAGCAAGAAGGCCCCCGATCGGGGGCCTTCTTGCTTGTCGCGTTTTAGTCCTAAGAGATG
>JANLPY010000576.1:0-11967 GCA_031367505.1 Hyphomicrobiaceae bacterium
TGATAGCAGCGAATGCCTGGCCTCAAATTGTCGTTTCAGGAATATTACGAACGGCGATAATTCTGCCGTCGACGTACACCGCAATAAACTCCAGCCACTCCCATGATGGGTCGCGAGGGGTGCCTGCCCCCCGGTAGAATCGAACCTCTCCCGTGAAGTGAGGGCGGGGTTCTCCGCCCGTCGAAATATGATCATCAGCAAGGACTACCGTCTCCATCTCACACTCGAGAGATTTTGTCTGCCAGCCGTCGGAGAGGATTTCTTTGTGGCCAAGGTACTGCTCGCGAACCAGGTTTCGAACCGTCTCACTCAACGACACATCATCGAACAGTCCCATTACCCGGCCCTCATTTGCTATCTTCGGGGAGGTCGATCCGGGCCGGCTGGAAAACTGCGCGATTGGCCCACATAAACGCCTCTTGGATGCCCGTGCGAGCGATGGCGATCATGCGCTTGTCGTAGTCCGGATGCGCCATGATCGTGTCGAGGTGACGCAATACGCGTTCCTCTAACGCTTTCGCTGTATTGACCGTCTGCACCCTGTCGTCGCTTTGTGGCTGGTAGCCTGCGACGGGTAGTCCTGCGTGTTGCGTCATTTCCGTTGGCCTTCCTTTGCTAAGTTTCGACACCCGTTTGCGGCACGTCTCTGGGAGGATCTGCGGCATCAGCCGCGCTCAGTAGTGTATTCGCCAATACCCGAGCCTCGTCTGGATCAAGATGCACGTCGATGCGGACGCCGTCCGGGCTGATTTCCAGGGAGACATGCCGCCCATACCCAACATGAGCCGTCACATAAATTTGCTTTGTGACCTCGCTGTAGAAAATCGGTTCCGCCGTTGCGCTCACGGTGAGGCCTTCCTTTGCTAAGTTTCGAGACCATATCCCAGCCTTTTATGTACGCTTTCTGATGCGTATGTCGATCAAGTTGGCGCACTGCTCGAATGCATCGCGATGATGTCGTGGCACGTCGTCGTCCCATTCAGGGTATGCGACAGCCGTCACGTCGCGATGGCACGCCTCGCGTTCCGCTAGTATCGCAGCACGTAGCGTATGAGCGAACGCCTGGATCGCTCGGGTCGAACCGAAATCGGACGGTGGCAGGCCCATAGCGCAACGCCGCGCCGCGTCTTCGCACTCATCCATCGTCATCTGGCGGCCTTCCTTTGCTAAATTTCACCGTTGCGTGCGAGCGCAATGCCCGCACTTTTTGCAACGCGCCGAGACGCCTCCATCCGGCAATAGCCGTCCCTCGGAATAATCGTGCGAGCATTCTTCCTGCCCGCCGATTTTCTCGATGCCAATTTCCAGACGCCTGATGATCTCGCTGGACCTATCGCCTTCGCGCCCCAACGCTTTCAGCGCGCCTATCGCCTCGCGCATCGCGTCAATCGCGTAGCGAGCGTTTGGCTTCAGTGCAGCATCAATCATGGCTGGCCTTCCTTTGCTTAGGCTTCCAACGTTTTGATGTACGCACGCAGCGCGATCATCGCCTTGCGCATGGCGCGAAGCTGGACCAGGGAGAACTCGTCCTCGTAATGCTCTAACTTGGACGTCATTGCGCTCAATTCACGCCGTGCATTGTCAAGTGATCGGAGCCGGATCACGACGGCGCCGCTACGGATCCCTGGGTGGAGGGGTCCGGGCCGCTCCACGCCTACCATCGCTCGCCGATAGGCCGCCGCGCTCGGGTCTTTTCTGCCATGCATGATGCGGCCTTCCTTTTCTTCGATTGCTGTGTTGGCGTGAATAAAACACGCATCAGCTATTGCGTCAACACTAAATCAATGCTATTTCCGAAATTATGCACAAAGACACGACATGGACGATTGGCTTTGCCCGCAAGACGGCGCGGCACAAGTCGATCGCCGAGCAGGATCGCCAACTGCGTGGTGCCGGCGCGATCCGGATCATCACGAGTCTGCCTGCTCTCTACCGCGCTGTGCGCAAGGGCGCCGGAGATGTCGTCGTGGTGCAGTGCGCGTACCTGCTGGCCGATCCGGACCATGGCCGTAGCCAGGGTGGCGCTCGGACGTCGCTGCGTGCCGTGCTCGACGAGCTGCGCAAGCGCGGCGCCGCCGTGCACGATCTGGAGACGGGCGTTCGCGCCTCGACGGCTGACGAGTATCTGCGGCTGGAGCGGGCTGGCACTGACGCCCTGTCGCGCACGCGTGCTGGGGCTCGCAAGATCGGTCGCCCGGCAGTGGAAATACCCGTCGACAAGCAAGCGGCGGTGCGCGCGATCTGGCATAATACGGTGGCGTATCGCACCGACAATGACGCACGGCTGGCGATTGCCCAGCAGCACGGAATTGCAATCAGCGTGTCGGGGCTGATCCGACGATTTGAGCGGTCGGGCCGTGGCGCCCGAAAGCAACGGTAGGAGCGAATCGCGATGGCGGGGCGGAAAGTCGGCGTTGGCTTCAACGCGCCGCTCGTCATCGACGGGCGAATGACTGGCTATGATGTTGCGCTCGGATACGCCCTGATGCGGCGCATTGCACGATCTGGGATTGGACAGCGCAAGGGATTTCGCTGGCAGCGGTGCGCGTCGCTTGTCGAGACGCTCCGCGATCACCGCCAAGAATTCACGTCAAGACCAAAATCGACGAAGCAACGATAGGAGAGATCCAAAATGTCAGACGTGATGAGCAGTCGCCCGATGACGCCAGAGCAAATCGCATTCGCAGACGAGCTGCGCCGGGATTTCGAGGCACTGAACGGCAAACTTTATTTGCCAGGAACACACGACGGGCGGTCTGACGCGGCTCGTCTTTACGCTCTCGCCAGGACGCAACTTGAATTGGCGTGCATGGCGGCAGTCAAGGCCGTGTCAAGAACGAAGCAACGATAGGATGCGACGATGCTATTCGCTTTGATCCGCGCGAAAGCTGATGAGGACGCAGATGGGCGGCCCGTCATCACGGTCGAATTCGGATCGCGATCAAGAACAACAGCATTCGTGCTGGAAGCATGGGCCGAAATGCGGCCCGACATGGCGCGTCAAATAGCGCAGGAACTATTGGAGGCTGCCGAGATGGTTGAGCGAGGAGCGACGCCGTGCTGACTTTCGGACGAAAGACGGAGATGGTGACGCTGAGCGAGTCTATCGGCTCAAGCGGTGCCGGAATGTCTGTTGAGCTTGGGGATGATGGCGTTTTGCCGTGTGTAATCATTTACGGGACGTGGGTATTCGTGCGCGTCGGAGACACCCGCGAATACATCGCGCAAATGGCTGCCGTTGTGCACCAGCACGACATGGTGGCAGTGCCGCTGCAACGAATTTACTACGGTTAAAACGGGCGGGGAAACAATCACGGAACCCCATGAAATTCTGCGCGCCCTTCGGAGCGCGCCAGCAAAGTGAAGGAGCGCCCATGAACCGTGCTGGAGAAGAGCAGTTGCGCCAGATTGAGGCCAAGAGCCCGCACCCAGGGGTGCACTCGGGAGACCTCATCAACAGGCCTGCCACGCGATGGCTGATAGATGAAGGGTACGCCAAGAACAGCAGTGGATCGTCAGCGTCTCTGGCTTATGTGACCATAACGGATGCTGGCCGCGCCATGCTAGGCATGTTCGAAGATGGCAACAGCGGGCGCAAGCCAAAACCAACAGCCTAAGAGGGAGGGACTTGGTGATGATTCCAGTCGCCGCAGTCGTGGTCTTCGTGGCATGCCTGCTTGTATTCTTTGACGCCGTTGACCGAACTAAGTCGTCATGCATTGAGAATGGCCGCAAGTTCACAATCTATGGATGTGAAGCAAAATAAGGAGGGCGACGATGAAGCCATGGTGGGTGAAATTTGAATACGGCAAACCGGCATGCGTGAACACCGAATGGTCTGATGATGAAGATCGCGCCATTCTACTGGCAAGCGAGGCGACGGGTCGTGTTGCGCTAAGTGCAGAGCCGTTGCCGTACCAAGCAAGTCCGCAAGTCGGCACGCTCAGGGCTGAGGCGTGGTGCAGTTCGCCAGATACGTGCGCCGGGAACAGTTCGTGTCCACGCACTTACGCATGTTCGAACTGACTGCAACTGAGAAATATAGGGAGCGACCATGACTAGCGCACTTGAAACAGGCCGAGCCGACCGTGAAGTGAACCTCGATGAGCGTTCGCTACACATGCGGGTCAAATGGTTCGTCGAGAAGTGGACGACGGCAATGGACCTCAACAAGCGGGACGCTGCCGAGTTGAATGCCGACCTCGTTATGGTTGTGCAATCCGTCCACAGGGACGCCAGCCGCGAAACGCACGCTCTGCTGACGAAGGCGCTGATGGCGATGCCGCCTCAACCGATCTTCGTGCCGAAATTCACGCAGGAACAATAGGAGCAGACCGTGGCAACCGCGACCAAGCCAAACACGTGCGACCGCTGCGGTGCAACTCCAGCGCCTCGTCCTGGTCCGCTGTGCATCAAGTGCGATGACGATCTGGATGCGCGCCATGGCAAGGCTGTGCTGGATGCGATGGAAAGTAAAAACGAGCGCCTTGCGGAACGGCTGATGAAAATGGCCGCAAAGAGATCGACCGAAACGGCGTTCGGCTGGACGCATCCCGACTGCGAGGTTTTGCAAGCGGCAGCGTCCACGCTTCGCGGAGCGCCGGAACGCCGTGCCGATCCGTATCCGGTCGGCGTCCTATCGAAATCAACTAGTCAATAGCAGGAGGCGAGCGTGCCGAGATCAGACGACAACTGCCGCGCGTGTGGTAAATCTGTCGGAGTGACAGGCGAGAGCCACAAGTGGCGCGAGACCGTCGAAGATGGACGGCTGGTCGTTTTCCGGTTGTGCCTCATGGGCTGCGAAGCGCCAGCGCCAAAGACAAAGGCCAAGCAAGAAAGGTAGCGACCCGAATGATCCATTCATCGCAGCAGGCGGTTATGGCCAGTGAGATTGACGTTCTGTTACGCCTCTTGCGCGACGACGAAGCAGCTCTTCGCGGTTGGATCAGAGGTTATCCAGTCATCAGCCAGGCCGATCGTGCTGAATGCGATCGGTTGTCCGTATGTCCGGATTGTGGAGAGAACACCACAACGCGTTGCCGCAAGTGCGGGTATCGAAAGCAACCGAAGTCGAAGCAAGAAAGGTAGCAGAAGTGGCCGAAGATCGCAAAGCATCAGAGACCATTGGTGAGCGTTTCCTACGCCGCGAGATGTGGGACTGTGACGAGTGCCAGAAAGAGTTTGAACTTGGCGCGGCGTGGTTCCAACAGTTTTCCGGTATCTGTTGCCCGCATTGCAAGTCAACGCGCATCGGGCCGCGCCGAAATGAGACTGTTCAATAAATCGAAGCACTGGAAGGAGCGAAGATGAGCGAATACGCGTATGCGGCAACCCTAGCCAAGAAAGTTCTCGGGAACCCGAGCATTGATCCAGATTCCGACGCAGCCGTACTGTCGCGGTGCTTGCTGCGTGCGCACGAACTGCTGGATCGAGTCCACGAGCACGTGTGCTCCCTGCGGTGTCCGAGCACTGGTAATGCGGGCACGCCAATTCCTCACGGCGACGACTGCAATTCCATCACCTACATGATCGGCAAGCAACGATAGGAGGGCCAGAATGGCGACCGACACGAAAGCGAGTAAATACCTACGTAAGCGAGGCCCGGCGATCGATCATGATCTGGCGTCTCAGCCTGCGTGTGGGAACTGCGGCGCGTTTGTGCATGAGGATACGAGCGGCCACGGATGGTGCACCATGTGGACCGCAGAAAAGGACTGCTGGGATAAATGCAAGCGCCACTACACGGCTGAACAGGCGCGTACGCAAAACTCGAAAACATGAGATCAATCACCAAGCAAGCAAGGGAGACGACGAGGCGTCTAATGTGGACACGTTTGACAGAAGATGAGAGTCACGGCGGGTGTGCGTCTCAAACGGGCATGGACGGAGACCAGCGTTGGGCGTGTCCCGAGTGTAACGGCCTCGCAACCGATGACGGAACCGCATTCGGGGATCCGTGTGTGGTCTGCGACGGGGACGGCATCATCGAACCGTGGATGCTGGACCTGGAAAAGCAACGATAGGAGCGACAATGATCATCTATCAAGTAGCCACGGGAGCCAATCCTATCGTGACCGTGTTCGGGCGCCACCTGTATTTCCCCGGCACGCACTGGATCAATCAGACGACGGTCGTTGTCGTCACCATCAAATCATAGGATCGATTGAATGTCCGGCTACGAAGACCTTGACAAGATATCTCCCGCCAGGAAACGGGACGTGCTTCTAGTCACGGCAGACATGGGCAAAGCGGCCGGGATGCGAGTTGGCGTCGAAATCCTTAGACACCTCGCAAAGGGGCGCGAGTCGGTAAGCGCTGGCGAACTGATGGCCGCTGCGGCGACCCTGGAAGATGCCGCCGCCAAAGTCGACGCGGATGCGCAATCGGCAATCAGATCGCTGCTATCATCGAGGAGCGACACAGATGATGAGCGTGGATTTGGCACACGGTGAGAACGCCGCATCGCAGAGAGGCCCAAGTGCAGGCTAAAGACGCGATCAGAGAGCAAAAAGAATCTTTTTTACTTTATGTTACTGACCGTTGATATGACAAAGGCCAGCGTGGGGTGCAATCCCAAGCTGGCCTTTGGTGAGCCCTGTTACGGGTCCACTATGCAGTATCCCGTTCACCCATCCGATTGGTAGCGAAGAGGAGGTTCAAACGATGACTGCGAAATAGACGGATAGCCGAAGCCGGCACCCGAGCGATGCGGTGCGCCGCTCGGGATTCTAATACATGAAACCATGGAGATTTGCAAATGCGCACAAGTGGTGCATCCACAGCGCATTGCCGGCCGCTGCCTCGTCCCCTTCTTCATGTCCTTGTGAGGCTTAGGCGGCGTGTTGAGTGCGCGGCGCAAGCCTTCATCGCGCCGTTGTGATATGGGGTCTTGAGGTTTTTTCATGTCAACTCAGTTGAGTAGAATTTTGTGCATCTTTTGCGAGGGCGCGCTCCGCTCTGAAGAGCATGTTTGGTCAGAATGGACAAGACAGCTAATAGGTGCAACGCGAGATACGCATCATTGGATCGTTTCCGGTGTGACGAATTCGCGCGGCGAGATCGTACGCGAGTATACTACAAAACGCATCCAAGGCGGAATCCACAACGTTACCGTCAAGGCGCCATGCGAAAAGTGCAACAATGGTTGGATGAACGTTGTGGATTCCGCAGCAAGGCCGTACTTGGAGCATTTGTTTCTTGGGCGATCGAGGAATTTAACGCATTGGGCGCAGAGATCACTCGCTCGGTTGCTTGTAATGAAGTTCATGGTTTTAGAGTTTTTCGGTGACATCGAGCCGTTATGCCCGCAAGAAGAGCGTGACTGTTTTCGACGCGGCGTCGATCCATCGGAGCGCTGGCGTATTTGGATTGGAAGCCAAGGCGCCAGAAATATCAATAGGACGCAAACGCGTCACAGCATAACTGAGGCCAACGCCGCGCACACAACCGTTCAAATCATTGCAATGGGCGATCTTGTCGCGATTGGCGCATACAGCACAAGAAAACAACAGCTTCCAGTGATAGAGCGATCCAACCTAATTTATAGACAGATCTTTCCGATCGGAGAAGCGTTTCGCTGGCCTCCTCTCACCTCTATTGATCGGAAAGAGTTACGACTAATCCAGAAGAGCGCTCAGAGCATCCTATAGAGTCATGCTCCCAAAGCGCGTCAACCATAGACATAAATACCGCCAACGCCAGTTCATGGGAATTATGCTGCCTATATTCTTCAACAGCTTGCGCCCCAGCTTCAATCATATCCTCCGTAAAGACGATTCGAACGCTTCTCTTGACCTCCTTTGAAAAGAGCCCCGCCGGCCTGCCTCTGGTATTATTGCTCATTTTTCACCTACGTCAAGTATATAGTTCCCGAAACGACCTTTATTCGTCCCTCATGCGACTGGACCAGGCGTCATAGTTTGGAGGAGCCTTGCGGAACCCGCGTCCCGTTCCGCGCACGCCGATACGCTTCTCGAATATGCGGCGCGATTTAGCGATCTGCGGCACATCGGTTTTCGCCGTAAGAACGCGATGGCAGCGCTTGCTGAGTACACTGCAGTTTTCCAGGGCATTGGAGCCGCCGAGCGCAGCCGGCACGATGTGGTGGTACTCCGGCGTGCCGACGATCTTCTGTCGGCACCCACACTGACAGACGCCGCCGGCCAGGTCCCAGGCGGAAATTCGGGTCGCCTTGGAGAATTCCTGTCTCAGCATCCGGCTTCCAATCGCAGAACATGCCGATCGAGTGTCGACCACGAATCGTTGCGGGCGGCCTCGGCACGCATGACGGCCGAGCGAATGGTCGTGTGGTCGCGGCCCATCAAACGCCCGATCAGACTCAATGAATGCCCGCGACGCCAGGCGGCGAGATAAATGGCGTGGCGCCATTCCGTGATTTCTCTCCGGCGATCACTGCCCGTGATGTCTTTGCTGCTCGATAAGCCACCCACGAGCACGGCGACACGCAGAAAGGCGCTCAAATCGGCCCTGCACCGGGATTCGCGACGTTCGTAATCCCGCCATCTGTGGTGGTTTTTTCGCCGCCTTGGCGGCGGTGTTGGCAGCGCGAACCGGGCATAGTAATCCAACCCGTCGACTTCGATTGCCATATTCATCTGATCACCCGCACACATCACAACATTTTTTGCCATTGATCAGGAGCACCTTGCCGCTCCGGCATATCCGGCACGTCGGCGCGGCCGCTTTGATCGCTTTGATTTCAAGGGCCATACTGCTGATCACAGCCCTAGCCGACGATTTCACCCCTAATTTCAGCAGATATTCGACGTCGACGATTGCCGCGTCCAAAACGGCGACGATGTCCTTCATGGGCGTAGCCTCCTGTCGGATGATCTTTGAACACCTCATCAAGCAATCCGCCAACCAGTGCCGCGCGGTAAGCGTTCGGAGAGAGCTGCTTCAGCTTGCCGCGCGACGGCGCGTTGATCGATTTGATGCGCTCCAGCGTCCAGGTTTTACAGACCTCTTTCGCTGGCTTCAGCCGGCGCTGTCGCGCGCGAAACGTGTAAACGCGCGGACGATCCCTGAAGATGTCTTCGAGCCAGCCGTGAGAGCGCGCCGCGTTATACGCGGACGCATCCGCCTGTGCGAACGCTGTACGCGATGGGTACCTGCGCGCCAAGATGCGCACGAACTCGAGTGACAATTGACGCCGTTTCGGCACAACACGAACTCCCTACGCTGGCTCTTTTTCCAGGACCACACCGTCAACGTCGATGCCGGTTTCCGCCGCGACCACAGCCGCGATGGCGTCATTCAGCTTGCAAAAGTCCGCATGCCCCATCTTGTTGAATGCGATGCTCTTGGGCCTCGCGATCACCAGCTCGCCCTTGTGCTCCTTCGCTATCGCGTAGGCTCCGGCAGCACGCATCGACGCCTCGGCAATCATCACCGCTGTGGAGGCCCGAACGCCCTGCAGTGGCAGCCGCATCGTCACATCGTAATAGCCAGCCTTGACCGTCAGCCACTTCCGGCACTCGGTCTCGGATGCGAACTGGACGGCATGCGACTCAGGCCAATTCCGATAGGCTTCCCGAATGATCACGGCGAAGAATCGCCTGAGTTGTTCGGGGCTCCTCGGCTTGCCGCCGGGTCCGTCGTCGTTTTCGCAGCCGCAGTGTGCGCATCGCATGACTTTCCTCCAGGTAGCAACCGCCTTTGATGTTCGGCGCACCACTGCACCGTGCAGCATCGCTTGCTGTAGTTGTTATTGAGCTGGACCGCCCACGGCCGCTCGATACCCGCAGACGCGAATAATGACGTGCAAACTGGCCTATCCGCGACTTTCGAGGCCAACACGTCTCCGTTGTTGTTCCATCTGACATACTCCTTCGATCGCCATTCGCAGCCCGCACATATGCTCATGAGTTACCCCTTGATCCTGCCCCACAGCACACTTCGCTTACGTGCGTCCGACGCCTGGATGACGTTTGGATATGTGGTTGGGCCTTGCACATCGAGGCGGTCGGACGGCGAGACGCCATCCACCAGCCGCAGTCTGTTTTCGAGCCACATGGCGGCGGCGGCCGGCGTTTCGAATGCGGCGACGGCCTCGCCGTCTTCCATCACGACGAACCCTTCATCGCGCGCAGCCGTCACGCGCACGTCGAGGACGCGGCTCATGACACAGACTCCAGTTCCGCGACCTTGTCGTCGTATTCTGCGTCGAGAATTTCGAGCCACCGCGACGGCATCGCTTGCCACGTCCCATAATGGGCGCTCTTGATCAGCTGCAGCTGCGTCACGCTGTTGGCGCTCGATATAGCACCGCGCAACTCGTTGAATACGTCGGCGGTGCCATCCCGCTTTGCCGAAGCCGAAGACTTCTTTTTGCGGGGCGCCAACAGGTCGGTCTGGTCTTCCTCGGTCTCAGCTTGCGGCATGCTGTCGAGATCAACGTCTCCAGAGGGTAGCTTGAGCAGAGATCGAATATAAGACTTTTCAGCGAAGCTCTGTGCACCCTGGAAGGTTTGTGGACCCGTTATTTGTACGTAGATCGTGCGCCGGTCTTTCGGATGGCTCCATGTGTCCGTCTCGGTCGCGTGCAGGAACGAATAGACGGCGTGCAGCCATTGCACCGTCTTGCCTTCCTTCTCGATCCGCACGATCTCGCATTTTTCTTCAAGTGCGTGGAGGTGGTATCCGACCTCGCCCATCTTGCGCGCAACGGCCGCATAAACGTCGTCGGTCGACGAGAACATGTATCCGCCGTGATTATTCTTCTGGCTCTTTTTCACCGCCTCGACGGTCGCCTTGATGGCGCTGATCGCCCTGACGATCGAGGCCGGAATCGGCGTTACGGCGGTTTCCGCCACTACGGCGACACCAGCGCCGAGATGACCATCGCTGCTCCCCAGCCGATGCCGGCGGCCATGATCAACAGCAGCGCCAGCGACAGCATCAGGATCAGCGCCGGGAGTATCCCCCTGGCGCGCAGACTCCACGACAACATCAGATGTATTCCCCACAGCTAACCTCCTAAAAACAACACGATACAACAGGCAGAAAACACGAACCCGGCGACCGCAGACGCAATCACGAGTTCGACGATGTGAGTGGCGGGGATGGCTGGTGCGGCCTGGCCATCCCCGCCTGTTCCCGAGCCCCCGAGAGGGCGTGGTGGACTCGGGTGTTTCAAGCGGCCGAGCGCTCAGGGTTCAGTCCGCACAGGGCCATGACCACGTCCGGGAACTGCTGTTTGTAAGCAACCGCCAGCAGGTCATGCAGGGCGCGCTCCTGCGGATATCCGGTCGAGAGTTCCGAGCGGCCGCCGCGATCGACGCCGTTCCAGGGCGGGTCTCCCAGCTCGATCTCGACGCTGCCGCCCGCGTATATCAGCGCCGCGCCAGAGAAGAGGTTGCCCTGCCTCTTGCCGCGAATGGGGATGCAAAGCTCCTCGAAGGGGACCAGGAAATGGTCGCCACGGTCGATGGCGTGATCCAAGGAAGATTTCATGTCACGCCGCCTCGGTCTGGCGGCGCGTGAGGCGCTCGTTGATCTGCGCGATGAGGTCGTCGATCGCATGGCCCTCAGTGTCGCCGTAGCCGATCAGCTGCATCTCGCCGATCTCGCCGTCGGCGACATTGACGGCGGTCCAGTCGTACCAGCGCACTGGTAGCGTGGTGCATTCGTAGCCGGTCTTGATGATGATGTTGGTCATGGTCCCACACTCCACGTTGCCAGGCCGGGTGCCTGGGCATGGATGGGAGAATGCTTGGAAATATCCAATTAGTCAACGCCAATCTTGGATACATCCAATAGCAATCCTCTAAAGAGTTGTACTGCAAAAGAAATATCTTCTGGATTGAGGATGTCCGTCGCCCGGTAGGTCGGCAGCATGCTGTCTCCGTGAATCTCCACGGCGATCATGTCATCGCCGCCAAGCGTGAAATCCACCCCTCATCCATGCCTTTGATATACCCAAACTGTCGCAGGGGCGGGTCTTGG
>JANLPY010000581.1:0-20625 GCA_031367505.1 Hyphomicrobiaceae bacterium
ACCATGATGTCGAGCACCTGCAAATCACGCAGATCGAGCACGCCACCCAGCATGTTGGCATCGGCCCTTCCCATTGCGCCTTCCTTTTCGGAGAGCTCGATGGTGCCGCGTAGTTCTTCTCGCGCCGCCAGTATGTTGGCCTTGTCATCCTCTTTGTCGGGTGTGAGTTTCAACAGCTGGCGAACGATGAATTGAATTGCACTCGTCACCGGGGTGAGCACGTAGATCGTCGCGCGCATGAACGGTGCAACGGCCAGCGCTGTGCGATCCGGTGAGGCCATCGCGAAGGTCTTCGGCAAAACGGCCGAGAAAATAACGATCAAAATCGTAACGACAGCGGTCGCGTAGGCAACGCCTGCCGGCCCGAACAGGGATAGGCCGAGGCTCGTTGCCAACGATGCGGCCAGTACATCCACCAGCGTATTGCCTAGAAGAACGGCGCCGATCATTTTCTCTGGCGCGGCCAATAGTCGATTGACCAATGTGGCGTGTTTGTTGCCCTCCTGGTCAAGTGCATGCATGCGGGCTCTCGATGCCGCGGTGAGCGCCGTTTCGCTCAGGTTGAAGAAGCCAGAAAGCAGCAGCAGAAGGATGATCGCAATGATCGTAAGAGTGATTTCGAACGTCATGTTTGCGAACCTTGATTGCGAGTTTGGGCAATACATCAAGTGGGTTAGCATCTAGCACCCAGCGAGTATTTGTCACGGCAGTATCAGGCTTCCCGCAGTGCACACAACCCTGTATTGAAAGTCGACTATTGAGCTTCGGCCGTAACACTCTGGCCGGCAGTGGTATTGTCCATCGAACACACGAGGATGCTATGCAACTCAAAGGCAAAACCGCAATCGTAACCGGTTCGACATCAGGTATTGGGCTCGGCATCGCCCACGCACTTGCTGCTGATGGCGCCAATATCGTGATGAACGGGCTCGGGACTGAAGCCGATAATGCAGCGGCGATCCAGGCGGTTGCCGCTTATGGTACACGCGTCGCTTTCGATCCGGCAAACATGCTTCGCAACAATCAGATCGCGGACATGGTGACCAAGTGCGAGAAAGACTTCGGCAGTGTCGATATTCTGGTCAACAACGCCGGCATCCAGCATGTCGCACCGATCGAAGAATTCCCGATTGAAAAGTGGGATGCGATCATTGCGATCAATTTGACATCGGCGTTCCATGCGGTTCGCACAGCGATTCCGGGCATGAAGGCGCGCAAATTCGGTCGCATCATCAACGTGTGTTCAGCTCATTCGATCGTCGCATCACCGTTCAAGGCTGCTTACGTCGCAGCCAAACACGGACTAGCCGGGTTCACTAAGGTGGTGGCGCTCGAAACCGCAACGTTTGGCATAACCTCGAACGCCATTTCTCCCGGTTTCGTGTGGACGCCACTGGTCGAGAAGCAGATTCCGGATCTCGCAAAGTCCAAGGGAATTACCGAGGAGGCTGCCAAGAAGGAGTTGCTATCGAAGCAGCCGACCCAGCAGTTTGTGACCATCGAGCAGGTGGCCGACATCGCGCTATTCCTGGCGGGACCGCGGGCCGCGTCGATTACCGGTGCGAACTATTCGATCGATGGAGGGTGGACGGCTGAATAAAGCTGCCACCCAAGCGACGCTAAGGATATTCAGCCGATGAAGAAGATCAACGTCGCGCTGCAAGGTGGCGGAAGTCACGGCGCATATACCTGGGGCGTGTTGGATCGGCTCCTTGCCGACGAGCGGATCGAGATCGAGGCGGTTTCAGGGACCAGCGCCGGTGCCATGAATGCGGTTGTCATGGCGGAAGGTCTGGTCGAGGGTGGCCGCCACAAGGCGCGGCAGCAACTGCAAGAATTCTGGCATCGGGTTGCCTACCGCGTGCCCTCCTCGATGGCCCAGGGGTGGGGCAACGATTGGACGGCGGCTTGGGAGAAGGCGTGGAGTTTCGACAAGGACGCTGCCGCATCTGTCGCTGGCTGGTGGTCGCAGTTCGCTTCGCCCTATCAGTTCAATCCTCTCAACATTAATCCGCTACGCGATATCTTGCTCGGTGAAGTTGATTTCGACCGGGTGCGCAGATGCAACAAGATGCAGCTGTTCATTTCGGCCACCAATGTGCGGACGGGCCAGATCAAGATCTTCACTGGCGACGAAGTGACCGCCGATGCCGTGCTTGCCTCCGCTTGCCTCCCTAACGTCTTTCATGCGGTCGAAATTGGTGCCGACGCCTATTGGGACGGCGGATACATGGGCAATCCGACGATCGAGCCGTTCTTCAAATCATGCGCGTCGTCCGACGTTGTTCTCGTGCAGATTAATCCAATCATGCGCGACGAGGTGCCTCGCAATCCGCAGGACATCGCAAACCGCGTGAATGAAATTTCCTTCAATGCTCCACTCCTACGCGAGCTGCGCCACGTCGAGTTCGTCAACAATCGCTTGCGGGATGGCGATCTGACCCACAGTGGTTATCGGGAGATTTTTCTTCACCGCGTCGGCGGAGGGGCCGATCTGTCGCTATATCCAGCATCGAGTAAACTCGACGGCGATATGACCCTCATCGATAGCCTGCATGATCTCGGGTTCTCCGCGATGGACGCGTGGCTGGAAAAGAACTTCCACCAACTCGGTGTTGCCTCAACCATGCCGCTCGAAATGGCGCGGGGCTGAACTCAGCCGGTCGTACTGGGGGCGCCGTGGTCGAAATTCTTGGAAGCTCGTTCTCTCAACTTCGCCAACGCATCAGCGTCAGATTTCCCGCTGATACGCATGCGGGCAGGGTACTGCGAGGCGCTCTTGGGAGCGTGCTCAATATCGCCCAGGCAATCGCTGCACCGTTCGTTTCAGCTCGCGATGCCGTTTCGATGGCGCGAGCCTGGCAGTCTGGGCGTTCGGCGATCGGCAGCCGAGCCGAAGGTACGGCCATCGTTATGCTCGTGGTCTCCACCTTGGGGATTGATCCGCGAGTCCGGCAGGCGGCACAAACGCTGGCATTGGCCGGATACGAAATCACGATCATCTGGCCCGACAATGCGAGTGCTGCCGCACTGCCCGACTGGGGCCCCGGCATAATATTCGAGCCACTACCGCCGAAGTTCGCACGATTTGCCAGCAGATACCCCGGGTTTCTCGGGGTGCACATGCTGGCGGCAGCTCTCAAACATCGTCCGCTGGCCTTTCATGCGCACGATCTCAATACCATGCTGATCGCGCTCGTTGCCGGCCGGAACACCGGAGCACACGTCGTCTGCGACCACCACGAATGGTTCGCTGAAAGCGTTCGATGGTCGCGGGTGCGGAACGATTACGCCCCCTTGTTGGCTCACGCCCGTGCGGCGAACCGTGGGCTCGAACAGTTGGCGTTCGATCACGCCTCGTCGCAGATCACCGTCTGCCAATCGATCGCCGATGAGATGGCGGCGAGCTATGGCCGCAAGCGGGGGCCCGTGCATGTGATCCGCAACATTCCGATTGGCAGCAGAGGCCCATTACGCTCCTACCCTGATTTGCGGATTGTACTCGACATCCAGCCTCATCAAACGCTCATCCTTTACCAAGGTGGCGTTGGTCGCACGCGTGGTCTCGAACCGGTGATCGAGGCGCTGGGGCTGGCTCCAACGAGTGTCCTTGCGATTCGCGGACCGGCGATCGAACGCTTCGCAGATTGCTATCGCGATATCGCAGCGCGGGCCGGCGCTGCGGATCGCCTTCACTTGCTGCCGCCGGTGTCATCGGCTGATGTGGTTGCTGCCTGCAACGGTGCTGATGCCGGGCTCTACACCGTCACGGCTTTGTGCAAGAGCTTCACACACGCGTTGCCCAACAAAGTCTTCGAGTATCTTGGGGCGGGCCTACCCGTGCTGACGGCCAATTATCCAGAGGTGCAACGCTTACTCGTCGATAGCGGCGTCGGCCTTGGGTTTGATGCGGCTGATCCGCAGTCGATCGCGCAAGCAATGAATGCGATGGCGGTTCCGGCAGCGCGCGATGTGATGAGAGCAAAAATTCCGGGCGTGCTGACCTCGATTGATCCCGTAGCAGAGTGGGGCAAGCTGGTCAGCGTGTACGCGTCCCTTCCGACCGTTTCGAAAACGGGAGCCGCCTAATGACGCAGATGCGCATACTTCACGGTCCGGTCAACGTCGGCAATCAGCCCCTCGTGCTCTCGCAGGCCGAGCGCCTGCTTGGCGTCGAGAGCGAAGTCGTTATCAACTACGATACGTGGCTCGGTTACGGCGCCGATCGCGTGCTCGGCAAATATGGCGAGCGTGGCATCCGTAGCCTCGCGCGGCGCGCAATGTTCGGGCTGCGAGCACCGTTCCGGTACGATGTGCTGCATTTCTACTTCGGCCGGTCGTTCTTGTTTTTCGAAGATACCGGCGGTTTGACGTCGCTGCTCGCGCCGTTGCTTGCCGCTGATATTCGTATGGCCCGCCGGCGCGGCGTCAAGGTGTTCATGACGCTACAGGGCTGCGACGTCCGGATGGCCGGCAATTCGAACAAGCGCAACGCCTGGACCATGTGCGCGCAAGGCCGCTGCTCGGCATTCGGCGATTGCATAAAGACGTATGACGCCGGCCGCCGCCGCATGGTCGAACGCCTGCTGCCGATGTGTGACCGCGTGTTCTATCTCAATCCGGAGCTCGGCCACGAGTTGCCGCCGGACGCGGTTTTCTTGCCCTACAGCAGCATGCCGATCGACGATTTCGAAGTCGTCTTGCCGCGCGCTGAAGGCCGGCCGCGCATTGTGCATGCGCCTAGCAACAGCGGTATCAAGGGCACTGAACTGATCCTGGCCGCGCTCGAACGGCTGCGCTCTCGTTGGGATTTTGAGTTGATCAAAATCGAGAACATGCCCCATGCCCAAGCATTGGAGGTCTACAAGTCGGCCGATCTGGCGATTGATCAAGTGCTGGCCGGGTGGTACGGCGGCTATGCCGTTGAAATGATGGCATTGGGCAAGCCGGTTGCCTGTTACATCCGGGATGAGGACGCGCACTTTGTGCCGCCCGCACTGATGGCCGACTTGCCGCTGCTGAGGTTGCATCCGGGCCATCTCGATGATGGGTTGGCAGCAATTCTGGCCGATCAGCAACGGTGGCCGCAACTGGGGCGCCAATCGCGCAGATTTGTCGAGCGCTGGCACGACCCGGCGACGATCGCGGCCGCAATGATCAAGGCGTATCGCGATCCAAATTCAAAATTCACTATGCAGCCGCGTGAGGGCATCACCAGCTAGCTGGCGTTGCGCAGGGCCGGCTCCGGCATCGTCAGTTTCAGCTTTTGTGATTTGAGGCGGCGGCCAGTTGCCGCACGCTCCGCTCCAGGTAAAATATCGAGGCTCGGCCATACCCCGGTCAGCAACGTTCTGGCGTAGCTGTTGGCGTGACCGGATCGACGCAAAGCCGCCGCCGCCTCGGCATAATCATACGACAGACGTCGCGTTTCCAGCTGCACGCCGGTCCCGGTGGCTGCGATCAAACCGAACCAAACGTCAGGTGTACCATCGTTCGCCGGCATCCCGATGACGCCTGGATTGAACCAGGCTCGTGGACCTGATTTTGCGATGAACGGTAGGCCGCAATGTCCCGCAATCACAACGTCGGCGTCACTTGTCTCGAACTCCGTCGCCAACGCGTCAACTTGCGACCCGAACACGAATTTGTTGCTTTGTGAGATGCCACCGTGGACGGCTTGGAAGCGAAGGCCACCAAATGTAAATGCGAACGCAGCCGGTAGTTGCTTCATCCAATCGCGGCTTTCTGCCGACAGCCGCGCATTTGCGTAAGGGTACCAGCCCTTTGCGAGCAGATCGCAGGTGCTACCTTCCTCGAAGCCGCAACCGCAATCGGTGCCGCCGGCCGCCAACTGCTCCTCGCAATTGCCGGCGACCACATGAATTCCCCAATCACGAACGAGGCGGGTGGTTGCTTCAGGATCGGCGCAATAGGCAACGACGTCGCCAGTACACACGATACGATCGGGTGGAATGCAGAGGCGCTGCGCCTCAGCCTGTATGGCGCGGGTCGCCTGCAAGTTCGAATACGCCCCCCCGAACACGAGGAGTGGGGTCGAGTGGTCGAATGCGTGGCCGAATTTTGTCATGCGCCTTGGATAACTAAATCTCGCCGGCAATCCAAGTAACGTCACTGCGATAAACCGCTAGCTGACCGGTAAATCCCATTCGGAAAATATCAGTTTAATCAACTTTTCGGTGCGCGCCTCGATTGTTTTCGCCGCCCATTTGCTGTTCGTTGCCGCATCGATCGATAACGCGAAGCCTGAAGCCTTCAAGATCTCGCGCTTGATCGGCCAGTCGTTCGTATCGGCCTTGCGGTTTTGCGGTCCTGTCAGCAAGGCGAGGTTGCCGAGGCGATCGGTCCAGGCATCCACAGCCGCCTCAGTGGCAAAGTCAGCCGCCCACTTGCGGTCTTTGGGCGGGTTTCGTGGCAGAATGTGTTCGATTGATACTTTTAAGCCGTCGATGGGGCCCGGATCATGGCCGAGTTGGAAGCACAAGCGACGCAACGTTCGAGCGCATTGATGCTTGAAGTAGAACGTCTTGCTGCGCAAAATAGTGAGAGACGCGGCGATTGTTACCGGCGAAATAGCCAGTTCCGGCCAGGTCGCGACGGGTGTCTTCCGGCGCACGGCACCGGTCAACGACATAAACCGGTTTTCCTGCTCGTTGGGATCCGTGCCGGCGAGGCGCAGCATCCATGCAAGACGATCCAGTGCGGCGAAGAAGACTTCGGTTTCGGGGTGCTGATCGCCTTTCGAAGTCAGCCATACGAGCGCTGGCGCGACCCAATGGCGATGATCGAGCCAATCCAACACCTCGATGTGGCGGCCGATTGAGCCGGCCAGCGAGCCGGTGCCGACTTGGCGGTTATCGATCTGGCGCAATGCCTTGACGTTTGGCGTCAGCACGCTCGACATGAAGTCGATGCCACCCCGATTGAGTGCATAGAGTTGCTGCAAATCGGCCTCGACTGGTTTGGTCGAGCGCTTCTCGAGTTTTGCGGTGCGCAGATGCGCCATTAGTTCCGTCATGCGCTCACAGCCGACCTGCTCTTGGGCCGCTTCCCACATGTGCCCAGCTGTCTTTTGCTCATCTGATGGCATCGCGTAGATGAGCGCGATTTTAGCAAGCTCGCTGGAATCGTGCGGCAAGCGCGTCGATTGCTCTGTGCCCAACATGGACCAAGCCTCATCTTCATCGTCGACACCAACGACGATCACGTGACAACCGGTAAGCAAAAACTCGCAAAGTCGCGCGCGCTTTTCCGATGACATGGCATCTGGACCTAGCAATGACCGGAGCTTGTCCCGATTTGCGATCAAATTGCGCTCGGTCTGAGAAAGTTTGCCGAGGTTGCCCGGCGGTTCAACGCGAGTGCTGCCAGGCATCTGCACGTAGAGCTCGAAAAACGCCGATAGCTGAGGTTGCGTCTGGAGCCGCCACCGGGGTCTTGCAGGTCCGGTAGATTGTGGGGCGGCAGCCTCGTTGTCGCTTCGGACCAGACGATCGAGACGGATTTGGATGCCCAACCGATCTGCTGGTGCTAAACTTTCATCTGCAGCGGCTATGTCACGCAATAGCGCAAACAGCATGGCGAGCGTGATCGCACGTTGATGACCGTCGATGATGGACATTTCATCAGCGTCTTGGGCGCCAGCCAAATAGATGTGGCCTAAGCTATAGCGAGGCTTGGCGCTGTCCATCGCTTCCATGATGTCGGACACGAAGCGCAACACATTGTCCTCGCGCCACGCGTAAGCTCGTTGGAACCATGGCAGCCGGAGCGTACACTTCTGACTGAAAAATGACTCAACAGTGCAAACCGAGACTCGCACAAAATCTTCCATCAGTACTCAACTCCGGCCCTACATCACACACCGCGCCGGCAGCGCGAAACAACAGAAAAAGATCGTCAAAATTGGAATGCGCATATTCGATTTATGTTCATTGCCACTTGTCTGTCCGTTGGCGATGTTTACTGAGTGGCTAAATCATTGCGAGGATATTTAACATTCGCTGGCGGTACGGCGGAAGGGGCTGATTGCAACAGTTTTGTAACATACATTGTTCACGAACTTGCGAAGACCAAAAAGATACAATCCGTCAGCGGATTACACCATTTTTTCCGCTGTTTCTGCAAATCTGCGAGAGATCAAATCAATGCCGGCGAGCGGATCACCCACTGCTAAATTGGTATACAAAATATCAGACGGCGTGCAGTGGGCCGCCGCCGTGAAACTTGGCGTTTTGGCTGGTTCCTCTGACGACCGGCGCGATGGTTTCGTACATATGTCGACGGGCGCGCAAGTGCCAGAAACGGCGCGCCGCTACTTCACCAACCAGCCCGGCCTGGTGTTGGCAGCGTTTGATCCATTGCAACTTGGCGAGACGCTGCGCTGGGAACCATCACGCGGGGGCGACTTGTTCCCGCATCTATATGCGCCATTGCCGACCGCCAGTGCACTTTGGGTTCGCCCTCTGCCGCTCGACGCCAGCGGCGTCCCGATTATTCCAGAAGGGCTGATTTGATGATCACGTCGATGTTCCACCTGGCCCGGCCAATGTTGTTCGCGCTCGCGCCTGAGCAAGCGCACGAGGTAACGCTCAAGGCGCTGGAAGCAGGCGTTTATCCGCGCGACAATCAGGCCGTTGATCCTCGGCTCGCCGTTAGACTGGCGGGCCTCGATTTCCCCAATCCGGTCGGCATTGCCGCTGGCTACGACAAAGATGCGCGGGTTCCCGATGCAGTGCTCGGCCTGGGCTGCGGGTTCGCCGAGATCGGCACGGTGACGCCGCTGGCGCAGACCGGCAATCCGACGCCGCGCGTGTTCCGGCTGGTCGAGCAAAACGGCCTGATCAATCGGTTGGGCTTCAATAACGGTGGCCATGCAGCAGCGCTTGCTCGCCTTGAGCGGCGGGCCAAGCGCGGTATCGTCGGCGTCAACATCGGCGCCAACAAGGATAGTGCAGATCGCTCGGCGGACTACGTGGCGGGGCTCGAGACATTCTGGGATGTCGCCAGCTACTTCATGGTCAACATATCGTCACCTAACACTCCGGGATTGCGCGATCTGCAGGCACCGGCGGCGTTGGACGAATTACTCGGCCGCGTGATGGCCGCTCGCGAAAAACGGATTGGCGGCGGATCGGCGACCCGGCCCATATTCGTCAAGATCGCGCCTGACATTGCAGAGGATGATCTGCCGGCGATCGTCGCCCGCTTGGAAGCCAACGGCGTCGATGCGATCGCGGTCTCCAACACGACGCTCGCGCGGCCTTCCTTGGCGCAAGTGGCCGCTGCCAAGGAGGGTGGTGGATTGTCGGGCCGGCCGCTGTTCCATCGCTCGACCGTCATGCTCGCCCGTGTGCGTCAGATGACCGGTGGGCGTATTCCGCTGATCGGTATCGGCGGCATCGACAGCCCGGGTAGCGCGCTCGCGAAAATTGAAGCCGGTGCCAGTTTGCTGCAACTCTACACCGGCTTGATCTACGAGGGTCCCGGCTTGATCCCGCGCATGAAACGGCATCTCGCGGATGCTGTCCGAATTGCCGGAGCGACCTCGATCTCCGCCCTGACTGGTGTCAAATCGGAGCAGTGGGCTGCCAAGCCGCTTGAAGGGTGAACTCAGCCTTTGGCGGCAGCGCTCACACGGCGGCGCATAGCGGCCAGATGTAACGTCACCGCCGCCGCATTCGACACGTTGAGGCTGGCCAGCGGGCCGGTGCCGGAAATGCGCGCCAGCACGTCGCAATGCTCCTGCGTCAATTGACGTAGCCCGCGGCCTTCCGAGCCCAACACCAGTGCGACGCGGCCGGTGAACGCTTCGGCTTCGACCGTGTGCTCGCCAGTGCCGTCAAGACCGACGCGATGATAGGCAAGCTTGCCCAACTCGGCCATGGCGCGAGCGAGGTTTGGCACCAACACGATCGGCACGTGTTCGAGTGCGCCCGATGCCGACTTCGCCAAGGCGCCACCGAGCGGCGGGCTATGACGGCGGGTCATGATCACGCCTTGCGCGCCAAACACAGCGGCCGATCGCAAAATCGCGCCGACGTTATGCGGGTCCGTCACTTGGTCGAGAATGATCAACGGGCCGGCGCTATCGGGCAAGTCGGCCAATTCTTCGAGGGTTGGCTCGGCCAGTGCTTCGACTTCGAGCAATATCCCCTGATGGACAGTGTCGGCGCCCAAGCGGCGGTCGAGATCGCGCGGCGTTACGCTAGTGAGTTTGATGCCAGCGCCCGCGTTGCGTGCAGCAATCGCATCCTTCAAACGGTTTTCGCCATTGTCGGTGACGAACGCCTGAATGATGTTGCGCTTTTCGTTGCGAAGGGCGGCATCTGCTGCGTGCACGCCAAAAATCAGCGTGGGCCCGTCTTCGCTGGCGCCGGAGCGCTCGTAGCGGTTCGCACCACCGTCGCGCTCGGAGGATTTCTCGCGACCTTCGTTGGCCCCGCCTTCGGAGCGTCCGCCCCAGGCACGCGGCCGGTCGCTGTTTCTTTGGGTGCCGTAGGGGCGCTTGGACATGTGAGGGCCGATGGTTCAAGTCCGCAAGATCGCGGGCGTTACCCCGTGCCTTAGACCTTTTACGCGGCGTTGCGGTATGTTTTTTCGATTCCAGTCGGTGTTAACTCCTTCGAGCCCGGCGCGCATGAGGCGATTAGCAATTGACAGTGCGGGTCCGCCTCAACGATAAGGCGTTCGGCCGACACCGCTCGCTCGAAGCGCGTGCCGCGCTGCCGGTTGCATAAAACGGCGATGGACAGGTGCCCGAGCGGTTAAAGGGGACGGACTGTAAATCCGTTGGCTTTGCCTACGTTGGTTCAAATCCAACCCTGTCCACCATCAATTTGCTCAATGACTTAGCTCTCCCCAGGGCCTGAATGGGTTCGACAGACAAACCGAGTTGGTCAGCATATGGTCAGCACCTGCCTTTCCAGCCGCCGCCTGCGTTGACCAAATTGCAGTATGCGACATGATATACAACATGAAAGCTCCGGTGCCGAGGGCGGATCAACTGGCATTACATCATACCAGGCAAGCCGATGCAGAACTTAGTCATTTAACGGCCGTGCGCGACAAGCTGCTGAACGAGGCATTGTTCTTCGGGCTCAGTTGCAATATCTTCTTCCATGGTCCGTCTCCTTGCTTCAGAGACGGGCCAGCATGCGCTCACCGGTGCCCAACCTGTTGACTTTACGTCAGGTTTCCGGCCATTTCTTCCATCGGATGGTTAGCTTGCGACGCGGATGACCCCAACCGGACGGAGTGCTGGTGCGCAGCACTTATGTTGCAAATTTGCAGAGCGCGGCGACTGACGACGTGTGCACCGCAACATCCTCACTTTTGACAGGTCTCGATGGCGATGGCAGCTTACCACCCGAGACAGCTTCCGTTCTCATTTTCGAGATGGGCCAGCTGCCGACATTCGCCCCAAACTGGCGGGCCATCACGACACTGAGCGGTCGAGCCCATTAGCCGACATTGGTGGACGTATTCGCGGGGGTTCCGACACTATTGTCCACCCCGTCCGCTTGTCGAGGTAGTACGTCGGCCTTAGTTTGAGATGCCATGCGGGAGATGTGATCTTCTGTCGAGCGATCACCGACGGCGGCGGCGCTGAGGATCGCTGCCGCACGCGTGCCGGCGGCCGGGCACTCGCTCGCCTGAGGCGCGTGAAAACTTCCGCAGGAATCGCACCGAGGCCATCGGCATCGTCACGGGACCCCTTCTTTGAATGGCCCAGAGGAATCTCCCGCGGGGTGCAATCTTGCCCCCGCTTCGCGCTGGATCTTGAGCGGCAGAGTTCTTCGTGTTCAAGGCCTTGAGTGATCCCGTCGATGGTGAACGAGGCGACACCGTGGAGGGTGCCGATGGCTGGCTGTGGGGGCACAGGCCGGCGCCGAGGCACACAGACTGGCTCCTATCGGCGGCACGGCGGGCGCTCGAGCTGGGCGCGCAGCGGCTGGATCTTGGGGTATCCCTGATGTTTCGTCGGGTCGAACCGTGCCATCCCGAACCGCTCGGCTTGCTGGCCGTCGAACACGGTCACAGTCATGCGGGCGCACAGCTCCTGGATGAGCTTTTCGTCGAGCAAGCCGATGTCAAAGACCAAGGGCCGGTTGCGCAAGTCTGGATCGTTGCGTACCAGCTCGATCCCGTGTCCGACGCTGATGGTCTCGATGACGACGGCCCCGGCCGTACTCGCGGCGATGGCCTGGTTGGCCCGCGTGTAGGGAGAGATATAGGCATACATCTGGCGCGCATGAACCGGCGCTAACAGCAGCACGGCAACGGCCGTGATCGCAGCCATCACGCCCCAAGCAGCCCGTCGGCCCGACTCGCTGGCCTGATCGGTCAACGCGGTCCAGGCGAACGCCGCCAGCAGCGCAGCGCTGCCGATCAACCCGTGGACATAGCGATAGCCCCAGCCGATGTCTTGGTACGGCAGCAGAATGAGCATGGCGACGAGCGTCAGCACGATGCCGACTGCCAACGCGCGGAGCACGCCGCCGGCGCGCCAGCCGAGGGTCATACCGGGGACGAGGAGCACCACCAGCAGCGGGTTCTGCCAAGCCGCGAACCGGAGCAGATTCTGCAGCATTGTCTCGGGGCCGGAAATGCTGAAATCGCGCAGCATCGAGGCGACGCGCGAAATGAAGAACGAGGTTCCCATCGCGCCTGCGGCTTCGGGGGCAATGCTATGCCCCGCGAGCAACAGCTGCCAGTAGATGATCCAGAAGATACCGATGGCACCATAGCTCGCCACGTAAAGTGCGGCGAGCCGCCAGCGGCGGTCGAGCAGCATCTGCGCGATGAACGGCGTCACAAAGAGCGGATGGAAGATCAGCTGATGCAGCCCTGTCGCCCAAAATCCGACCGCGATGGCTCCCGCATGTCCGGCATTCGTATTACGCAGATACAGGCCGAGCCAAACCAGATTCAGCAAGAGGTGAGCGGTCATGGCAAAAGGCGTCATGCCCATGCCCAGGACCTGCGATGACGACGCCATCAGCACGACGGCCACGACCCAGGCCTCGCGCCGGTCGGGCCACAAGCGTCTGACGACGGCCAGCAAGGCCAGCAGCGCAGACCCAACCAGGATGGCGTTGACGGCAGCTGGACCGAAGATCCAGCCGAGGCCAGCTCGCAATGCCGCGTTACCGGGCAGATAGGTCGAAATCCAGGCCAGGTCCCCGGGGACGGGCAATCGGAATGCGGGCTTCAGAGCC
Source organism: Hyphomicrobiaceae bacterium (assembly GCA_031367505.1). GTDB lineage: Bacteria > Pseudomonadota > Alphaproteobacteria > Rhizobiales > Hyphomicrobiaceae > JAKFWF01. Next base: position 13,239 of record JANLPY010000581.1, read on the forward strand.
CACGAGAACGCGCGCCATTCCGGAGGAATGGGGGCCATGAGATGGCCAGTGGACAGAATCTGAGTATCGAACTTGGACATGTTCTCGTCATGCGAGACGGGCGTATCGCGGACCAGGAAGCTGGTGCCCAGAGCCACGACCACCGCCGCGCCGAGGATCGGCACGACGAGAAGGACTTGTGTGCGTGCAACCAATCGTGCAGTGCCGTCGTTCCACGCGGCGGGTAGCAGCCAGGCCGCCAGCGCCAGCAACACCGCCCCGACCAGTACGAGCACCGGTGCATCCTGCGTCCGCATCAGTTTAAACGTCATCGGATAAGACGGCGTGAGCTCCAGGTGCTCGACGGCGAGGACCGCCAGGACAACGAGTGGTATGACAACGAGCAAGCGCCGGAGGCGCGACGGCATCCCGCCATGCGCGTCAAGGCTGTCGGCCTTGTTCACGGTCATTTGCCTCTGGCGAATTTTTGGAGAGGAACTCGTCATGCCCACCCTGCCGTTACCATGGGGTGCCTTTCCGGACCCATCGCATGGTGACCTCTAGACGGTTGGGGAAGGCGCGCTCGAACAGGCCGGACCGATAGGGGCCACTCAACTGGCGGTCGATCCGGTAGCCGCAGCCGGATGCGAGGTCATCCCAGTCGCCGGCGGTCAAATAGCTCGCCTTGACCATGCCGCCGAAGGGGACGTTGCCGATCGCGTCGAGCGCGAACAGGCGGACATGATCAAGACGTGACGCTGCCGCGTGATCCTTGATGTAGATGGGGCCGGCCCCCACCACGCGGGCGCACTCGCGCATCAGCCGGGCGCGGCTTTCGAGCGGGACGTGATGCAGGACGTTGCTGAAGGTGATGCAATCGAAGGTACCGTCGGCGAACGGCAAAGTCATTCCGTCGTAGACGCGCGTCTCGATATCGAGTGTCTCGAGGAAGCGGTCCTGAACATCCACCGATGTGACATTGGCGATGCCGAACAAATCCTTCATCGCCTGCGCGATGATGCCGGTCCCCCCGCCGATATCCAGCAGACGGGAATGCGAGGGATCCCACAGCGCGCGCAGCGATTGCAGCAAGGTGGTGTGATAGACCGGTACGCGCACCCGGTAGATCGGCAGATGGCGCGCGATCAGCGGTTGGACACGGGCCAGCGACGGCTCCGCCGAAGTGATCGCGGCCGGCGAAATGGTTTGGGCTGTCATGGGTGCCTCGATGACAGGTCGTGGGGCTTCACCGGTGCGCTGCGCACGAGCGCCCAGCCGCTGGCAACGAAATTCCAGGCCATCAGGAGGACGGTCGCCAGGGGGGCGGCGATGGCCACCGGCCAGCCCGCGACATCGCACATGACAAAGAGCAGGGCCAGCATCAGGGGATAGTTGGCGGCCATGCTGACGGCATAGCGCCAGAAGCCGGCCAGCGTCGGCGTTGCCCCGAACGTGAAGCGGACATGCAATGCGAAACCGAGCAGCACGACTAACACATAGGAGAGCACGCACCCGACGGCATAGTGCAGGCCAAGGCGGTCGGCGCCAAGGACGATCGTATTGTGAGCTACCGCGCAGATGAGGCCGACGATCAGATAACGGGCCGGACTTCTGGTTACGGCCAGGGCTTTGCATTCTGGGATTTTGATCATGGGGACACCGCGCGCGCGGGCCTAGACAAGGTGACGTAGACACAAGCGTTGTCCTTCGTCACCCAGGCCGGCGTGATCTTGTCCTCGACGGCAGCCTTCAGATTCATGACGATGGCCAGCGCGCCCGCCAGGGCAGGACCCGCGACGGGAATACGGCGCAGGGCGACAGCGGCGCAGGTCAGCCGGACCATCGTCGTCCACCCGAGCGGACCGACCACCGGAATGCACTCGATCACGTCGAAGCCGCCGGCCGTGAGATCGCCGATTAGCCCTTCACGCGTCCAGCGTCGATGGTCCTCGGGATGCGGGTGGTACAGCCAGGTACCATGGGTCGACAACAGCAACTGCCCGTCGTCGCGTAGCACACGGCGGGCTTCTCTCAGGTACGTATCGAGGTCGCGCACGTGCTCGAGCACCTGGAAGGACAGCACCAGATCGGCGCTACGATCGGCCGCCTCGAGGCTGCCGTCCGCACGAATCGTGACATCCGCCGCGCCGCCGAGATCGGCGCCGATGTAGGCGACCTCCCGAGCGGCGAACAACGGCGCGTAGGGTTTGGCACCGCAGCCGAAATCGAGCGCGGTCTTGCCCGGCGCCGCGATCTGCCCGGCGAAGTGTTCGATGGCCGCATGAATGCCGCGCAGGACAAGCCAGTCGGTATCCCACAGTCGCGGCCGGGACCGCCGCCGTTGCTCAAACGAGGGGTCTTGGACAGACGCCTGTCGCACTCCTCCTGGCGCCGGCCGGGCGTGGTCTGCGGATAACGGCGCGAGGGCCGATGGCTGGGGCGCGTCGGCCATTCTAGGGTGTCCTTGCCGCAGGTGCTGTGACCGGGGCCATGCCTGTCCTGGCCAATCGTTTCATGATTGCTCCATAGGTCCGCGCGGCATCTGCCCAGCTATAGGCACCGGCGACGTAGGCGTGCCGGGCTTGTGCGGCCTTGTTGCGTGTCTCCAACGTGCCGCCGAGTACACGATCGAGCGCCTGCCCGAAAGCGGAGGCCGTTCTTTCGTGGTCGAAGGCGTCGATCACCGCGCCTTCAACGAGATCCTTGAGGGACTGATCTGCCGCGGCGGTCTCGCTGCCGCATACGATAGGCAGCCCGCAGGCGAGGGCTTCCTGCATGACGAGAGGCAAGCCTTCACCGACCGACGGCAGGAACAGGGCATCGCTCGCCTGGTAGAGCGGCACCAGGGACGGCCCCTGCAGGCCCGAGAGCACGTGCACGTTCGGCAAGCGCCAGGAGTTGGGATCGATGCACCCCCACCCCGCCAAAGCGAAGATTTGATCTGGCCTTTGACGGGCCAGCCGCTCGATGATGTGCAAGCCCTTCTTTTCGACGAAGCGGCCGACGAACAGCACCACCTCGCTTTCAGCCGGCAAACCGAAACGGGCGCGAGCACCGGGGCGATCGAACTGCGCGGATGGCATCCTGAAGAGTTCGGTGTCGACGCCGTTGAAGACGATCTGCGGCGGCGCCTTGAAACGGACCGCCGCGAAATGCCGTTGGACGGTCTCACTGATGAACACGACCTGGTCGGCCGCACGCAGCATGGGCCGCGCAATCATGGCGTTGGCCATCGTCATGAGCGCGCGCAGCACCGCGCTCTGGTAGGGCACCGCGGCGATGTGCTGGACGAGCACGACGGGCTTGCGATGCCTACGAGCTGCCAACATCGCCACCACGTTTGTTGGATACAGCGTGTCATGCAAAAGAAGGGCGTCGGTTGTTCCCACCGCACGCCAGATGGCAGCCACACCACGTGGGCCCGGCAACGGCAGTGGGAATCCGAATCGTCGTTCCGTGATGTTCCAGGCGCTGATCGACATGGGTTGACCGCAGCCGTCTTCTGCAGTCGGTGCGGGCGTCGCATCGGTGGCCAGCCACGTCACGGCGTCGGCGTTATGGCCGAGGGCGCGTGCCAACCTGCCAGCAACGATCTCGATGCCGCCGCGATGACTTTCGAAATAGGCTGTGCCGATTAGCACTTTCATGACGATGTCTCGCCTGCTGTCATCTCAGGCATTAGGCCGTCTGGCCCGGAGCAAGGGCAAGATCGGCGTTGACTTTCGATGCTGCGGAAGCAGGGTGCGGCACGTGTACGACATCCAAATCTGCGTTGTTGCCATTGATGATCGACAGCAGAAAGCCCCCCAGCACGTTCTGCGCACCGATCACCGCCAATGAGGTGCCCAGCACCGCCGGCAACACGTTGACGATCGGCGCGAACTCATTCGCCGACCAGTAGCTCAGGAGATAGCCGAGGAGGATCAAGCCACCAACTAGGCAGCCGGCGCCAGCAATCAACATGCGCTCCAGTGACACCCAACGGCAAAGGGCCTGCCAGCGCTCAGTCCGCCGGCGGTACCCCTCGCGAACCCCATAAAGGTGTCCGGCGGCGGCCAGTAGCGCTGCCGTATGGCTGACGGTCAACAGCCCTCCCGCCAGGATCACCCAATAGTTGCCGAAGATCAACGTCGACGACTTGCCCAAGAGCGCAGCCCCCCCTGCGATACATAGGATCAGCAGCGCCATGAGTCCCAGCATGACGGCGGGAATGGCAAACAGCCAAATGGGACTAAGCATCAGCAGGTAGCGCAGATGGCGCCATCCGTCGCGCCACGGCCGCAAGTGCGGCGGGCGGTCGCGCAAGTCCTTGGATAGGGTGGCCGGGACTTCGGCGATCGCCAACCCTTTCAGCGTTGCCTTGATCACCATCTCGCTGGCGAACTCCATGCCATCGCCCGTCAGGCGCAGATGGTCGAACGCGGACCGTGTCAGTGCCCTGAGCCCGCAATGGGCATCGTCGATGCCCGAGCGGAAGAGAATATTGAGAATGCCCGTCAGCACGGGGTTGCCGATGTAGCGGTTCTTCCACGGCATCGCGCCGGGCTCAATCTCACCTTTGAAGCGCGAGCCCATGCACAGATCGGCGCCCTGCATGAGCTTACCGATCATCGCCACGGCATCGCGGAAATCATAGGAACCGTCCGCATCTCCCATGACGAGATAGCGGCCATGGGCTGCCGTTGCCCCGCCAGCCAGAGCCGCGCCGTAGCCACGACGTGCAATCGGCACGCAGCGGGCGCCAAGGCTGACAGCGATCGCTTGGCTGCCGTCGGTACTGCCATTGTCGGCGATCAGGATTTCGCCCTTGAGCCCGTAGATCTGATGAAATTTATCCAGGGCCTCGCGCGCGTTCGCGATGCAGGTCGGGAGACACCGCGCCTCGTTCAGACACGGCATGATTATAGTGACATCGACGTCGTTCCGACGGACACTCATAATACCGGATTCGCCTGCCAACACGTACGCGCCCTCCCGAATTGATCGCCTTCGGCCGACCAATGTCGACCGCGAGCTACACAGGAGTTAGCCGTGATCAGGCTGAATACCACCTGAACGACAGTTTAATGACAAAACGATGACAGTCATGGCGCGCCATCGGGGGGTACCCGCCGAGCATTTGCTGGAGAGGCGGGTTGGATTAAAAATTTACTGACCGTCCGAAACATTCTGGTGAAGCCGTTTGGGCTCAAATCCGGCGCGGATGCAAAGATGCCCAAGAGCAACCGCGTGGGCATCTTCCCCGTTATTTCATCGTCAGCTGAGCGGGTGGTCTTGGGATTTGATGATCTGCATCTCGACTTCCGTATCGTCGTTGATGTCACTGCACTGGACGAAACGGCGCGCCGCGTCACTGCCACCACACTGGTTCATCGCAACAACTTGTTGGGCCGCATCTACCTTGCCACAACGCGGCTTCGGTCTTGCCAGAGCCGGTCTCCGCTTCGAGGATGACCAGGCGCGCCTCTAGATCGGTGACGCCCACTAGACGCTGATGAGGGTTAGGTGTGTCGAACCGGCTCACCTCGCGGAACGTCGCGGGCGCTTGACGCGTCGCCCGTTGTTGCGACGTATCCAAGCCAATCGCGGCCACTGCCGTTGCTGCCCGGCTGGTGGCAATTTGCCAGTAGTCGTGATCCAGCATGCCGATGAACTTGAAGCGCTCGGCGTCCGATCCGATCCAATCAGCAAGCGCGGTCAGCCCGCACATTAGATGCTCGAACCGTGGCGTGTCGGGAAGCGGCGTAGCATCGCTGCCGAAGGCGTTGGGCAGCCAGGACGTGACCGCGTCGCCCAAGACAACTGCTGCCTTGTCCGGGTCGTATGCGCCTGCCTTCTTCCAGTAGATCTTGACGTGTCCGAGGCTATTCGGCGCGCGAGCGGGGCGGCCATGATGGGAAATCACCGCCCGCAATAGCCCTGCATTAACGCCCCAAGTTGAAAGGTGTTCAATGTGCAGCGACTTGGCAGCTGCTAGGCCACGCGCCGCGTCCTGTGCCAGAAAAATCTCCAGTCCTTCGCGCACATGTCCGAACAAGGGGCCTGTCCAGATGCCGAGCGGCCAGCCCTTGGCCTGGAATCCTGGATGCAGCTTCCCGACATCATGCAAGAAGACGAGCACAACAAGCCGCGCTACATCGACATCTGAAAGACGGCGACCAGCAGCGCAGTCAAGCCGCGCCCGGAACACCGGCATCCCGACGATGGCCAGGAAGCAGGCCGCCACGTCCGCGCAATGATGCGCCAGGTGGTGGCAGGCACCCGTTAGTTTGTCCAGCTTGCCCCACGGGTCGGCGAAACTCATGATAATCCCTCACAGCGCGTCGAGAAAGGTTGCGGCGGCGAGGGGCTAGTTGCCAAAAACTGTCCTCCACTTTTTGAAGAGCTTTTGCCGTGTTCGCGCGACCTTGATAGCCGAGGCACACATATTCGGGAAATTTCCATACAAAACTCTGCTTCATTAACGGGTCGTGCCGGCCAAAAGATGCAAAGACATCGTAGGTGCGATGTTACATAAGGCTGCATGGATGATGAAATCGAACTCGACCCCATGAAGGTCGTCGGCATCCGTGAAAACGATACTGCATCAAAACTGATCGCGCGTTTTGCCGACCTGGGCTTGATCGAATACCGATTTGGCGACTGGCGTATCACCGAGGTCGGTAAAGCCACGCTCGAAGCTTGGGATGCAACCAAGCAATAACTTTGCTTTTTGTTGGTGAGCGCCGACGACCAACCTGCCGAGATGCGAGCCGCAGCGGCCGTCAACGCCGGCGCGAAATCTGTTTCGCGCGCCCGCATCGGGATGTCGGAGTTGGGGAGTCTCTACAACCCGAAAATTGGTCGCGAGCCAGTGGCACGTGGTGTTCGTCGCGAGGGCCCAGGGTGCCACCCCACAGTGGGTCCCCTAGACCGACCTTCTCAACCTATGCAGTCGCATCGGGGCTCCGACTCAGCGAAAGTTGTTGTGCAGCAACGACTTCACGCTTGAGCGAGGATTTCCCCGATGCCGACAGAGTGTAGCCAGGATTCGTTCGATTTCGGAACCGTCGAAGGCCGCATTGTTGTGGGCGCTTTTGACGGCGGCCGGATCACTTCGGACGCCGGCGCGTTGTTGCTCGGTCAGACCAACAAAGCGATCGGTCTTGTGTCGCAGCTGGCGCAATGCTTCCAGGACGGGCGCGATCCTGACGCCGTCGTCCATCCATTGCCGGCGTTGCTGTGCCAGCGCATCGTCGGCATCGCGCTTGGCTACGAGGATATCAACGACCACGACCAATTACAGCACGACCCGGTGCTGGGTGTCCTCGCCGGATGCCTGACCTCGAAGCGCTCCGACTGCGCGGCACTCGCCGGCAAGTCGACGCTCAACCGGCTCGAGCATGCGGCAAAGGTGGGTACTGACCCC
>JANLPY010000586.1:0-4427 GCA_031367505.1 Hyphomicrobiaceae bacterium
TCGCGCCCTTCACGCCCGAGGCGCAGTGCCTGTGGTCGATGCTCACTGAGAAATACGACCAGTGCTCATTGTCGCGGTTGCTGCGCTACCTGTCCGCCAAGAGGATTGATCCTGTGTGCATGAGCGAGGCCACCTCTCGGGCGTTCCTTGATGCGCTTCGCCACGAGGGGCGCCTAAAGCGGAAGCCGGAGATATTTCATCAGTCGACGATCCGCGCCTGGAATAAGGCGGTCGTTAAGTACCCGAGCTGGCCACAGATCACCCTTGAGGTTCCACGATACAAGACGACTTGGACGTTGCCGTGGTCGGCGTTGCCGCCCTCCCTTGGGGCGGAGGTCGACGCGTTCCTTGCAGGCGGAGCTGCGGGCTCGGCGTCGCTGTTTGACGAGAAGGCCCCGCCAAAACCACTGAAGGCGACGACGGCATCGACCCAGAAAGATCATATCAGATGCGCAGCGTCGGCGCTCGTTCATGCCGGGCAGCCTGCAGCAAGTCTCACCGGCATCAAGCAGGTTTGCGGGCCGACTTCGTTCCGTTTGGCCTTGGAGACGATGATCAATATGCGCGGCGGCCGAATTGGCGGCTACATGGAGGGGCTCGCCTGGACGCTTGTGAAGCTGGCGAGGTACGGTGACGCTTTGCAGCATCAGGAGATCGACCTGGTCAACCGTTTCTATAAGCGGCTCGCGACAAAGCGGGGCGTCGAGTGCCGAACCGATGTCGATCGAGACGATGCGCTGCTGGGGCAGCTCGACGATCCCCGTGTCCTCGATGCATTGCTGACGTTGCCAACGCGGACGGTCGAGCGGGTCCTGAAGTCGCGTGAGCGGACGCGCGCATTGGCCCTGGAAGTACAGAAGGCTTGCGCATTGGAACTGTGGCTTTGCGCTCCCCTCAGGCTGTCCAACTTCGTGTCGCTGCGGCTAGACCGGCACTTCCATCGGCTCACTCTGGACGGCGCGCAACGAGTTGTCGTCAGGATCCCGGCAGTCGAGGTCAAGAACGAGGAGCCTCTGGAGCACTTTCTCAGCCTGGACGCGGCGAATTTGCTGGAACTTTACGTACAAGAGTTCCGGCCATTGTTGGTGGAGGGGGCTTCGCCTTGGCTGTTCCCCGGCTATGGCGGAAAACACAAGGTTGACGCTGCCCTGAGCGCGCAGATGAAGAAATTTGTCAACGCTGCAACCGGAATCGATTTCCATCCGCATCTGATCCGCAAGATCACAACGAAGCTCTACCTCGATGCCGACCCCGGTGGAATTGAGGTGGCACGGCGCTGCCTTGGCCATCGGGACGTGCGGACGACGCGCCGAGCCTATACGCAACAACAACAGCGCGCGGCTCAATTGCGATACCTCGAAATGTTGGAGAGCAGGCGGCTGCTGGCTATCGGCCAGTGCATTGACGCGGATCCTTCACGATGACCAGACAAAGGCTTGCGCTGTCTTTTGACGATTGGCCGGACAGGGACAGGCAATTGTGGAACCAGGCCCTCGAAGCAGGCGCGCTGTTCGACGCAGCAGGCGCCGGTGCGCATTGGGCGCCCGCCACGCGCGCGCAAGTCCAGAACGGCTATGGACTCTGGCTGGGTCATTTGGCACGCCGGGGTCTGCTCAAGGCTGACAGCCTGCCATGCGATCGGTTGGTGGTCGCGCACCTCGAAGCTTATGTCGCGGAACTATCGGCACGTCTGGCATCGGTCTCGGTGGCCTCCAGAATGCGTGACTTGGCGGAGGCGGTCCGAATTATGCATCCCAACGGCGATCGGGGGGTGGTTGTAATCGCCGTGCGACGGCTGCAATTGCGCTCGCGACCCTCGCGTGACGTTCGCCGCCGTCTCGTCGCGCCGACCACCGTCTACGAGGCTGGGATCGCCCGCATGGAACGCGCACAGGCCGAGACCAGTGGCCCCATGTATCGCGCTGTTCACTATTCCGATGGTCTCCGGCTCGCGATGCTGGCGGCCAAGCCCGTGCGCCTGAAAAACCTGGTCGAGACGAGAATTGGCCGCAACCTCGTCAAGATCGGGGAGGTCTATCATTGGAGGTTTGCACGAGCCGAGACCAAGACCCGGCAGGCCATTGACGCGGAGTTACCAGGGCGACTGACGCCATACATCGAACGCTGGATCAATCATTTCAGACGAGACCTCCTTGTGGAACTCGACACAGACGCACTCTGGATTGCATTAACAGGTGGGCCAATGGGGCGCGCTGGTGTCTACGAACAGGTCTCCAAGGCCAGCGAGGAGGAGTTCGGTGTCCGGATCAATCCCCATGCTTTCCGCAGTATCGTGGCGACAGGCGTCGCCATCGCACTGCCGGAACAGGTAAGGATGACACCGTTCCTCCTCGACCATCGTTCCGATCGCACCGTCAATCAGCATTACAATATGGCCGACACGTTGTCGGCTAGCACCCGGTACCTGCAGCGCCTTGAAGCTCGGCGGCAGCAGGCACTCTCGAATATGCTCCCGCGGAGGTGAACTATGCGAGTCGGCGTTTACCTGCGCTATAGCAGCGATCGGCAGTCGGTGTCGAGCCTGGAAGATCAGCGACGGCTCTGCAGCGCATTGGCCGAGCGGAACGGTTGGTCGATAGTGGGCATCTACCAGGACGCTGCGCTGACCGGCGCGCTGAAGGGCCGGAAGGGGTATCTCGGCCTTTTCGCCGACGCGCTGGCTGGCAAGTTTGATCTCGTGGTCGCTGAGAGCCTGGACAGGCTCAATCGCGATCTTGAGGAGACTGCTCGCTTTTACAAGCGCTTGAAGTTCGTAGACATCGGAATCCACACGGTGTCCGAAGGACCAATCTCGGAGGTGCATGTCAGCATCACGGGGTTGATGGGCGAGATGTACCTCAAGAGTCTCGGCGAGAAGACACGGCGTGGCGTTGAAGGCCGCGTCCTCGCTGGCAAGAGCGGCGGCGGCAGGTGCTACGGCTACGACGTCGTGGGCGGGTTCGGTGCCGGCGGGGAGCCGATCACTGGCGAGCGTAACATCAACGAGGCCGAGGCGGACGTGATCCGCGAGATTTATCGCATGTTCGCCGCCGGCGCAGGACCACGCGCCATCGCCCGCTCCCTGAACGAACGGGGCGTTCCAGGCCCGTACGGCCGCCCATGGGGTGACACCACCATCCGCGGCCATGCCAAGAAGGGTACCGGGTTGCTCAATAACGAATTGTACCGCGGCCGGCTCACATGGGGTCGCCAGCGGTTTATCAAAGATCCGGCAACGGGGCGCCGCGTCGCCCGCCTGAACCCGGCCGGTACAGAGACCGTGATCGAGGTGCCACAACTGCGTATTGTCGACGACGAGCAGTGGGCGGGCGTCAAAGCGCGGCAGGGCGAGGTATCGCGGCCGCTGACCGATCCACACATCACGACACCGCTGAACGATACGCATCGACCCCGCTTCCTACTGAGTGGCCTTCTGTCCTGCGGCGTCTGTGGCGGCGGCTACACGATCACGGCTAAGGATCGCTACGGCTGCGCCCGGCGAGGCCGCCAAGGCACATGCAGCAATAGCCGCGGCATTCAACGCCAGGAATTGGAGCGGCGGATACTGGAGGGACTGCAAGAGTCACTGGTGACACCGGACCTCGTCGCCGAATTCATCTTGGAGTACACGGCCGAGTGGAACCGGTTGGTAAGTGGGCGGCGTGTAGAAGCAAACCAACGCGATCGAAAGCTGGCCGACGTGAAGCGCAAGATCGGTGGCATCATCGACGCCATCGAGCGCGGCATCATCACGGCAACCACCAAAGAGCGGTTGGAGACGCTGGAGGCCGAGAAGGCGTTGCTCGAACGCGCGCCACCGGAACCGGTCCTACCGGCGATCCACCCGAAACTCGCCGAGCGTTACCGCGCCGCCGTATCACGCTTGCAGGAAGAGCTGGCAAACCACGAGCTTGCGGCCGAGGCAAAGTCCGTTCTGCGATCGTTGATCAAGACGATTAAGATCTTCCCCGGCGCCAATCGCGGTGAGGTGGAACTCGAATTACATGGAGAGCTGGCCGTCATACTGGCGTTCGCGCAGGGGGCTAAGAACAAAAGCGGAACTCCGGTGTCCCGTATTCAAGTCTCGGTGGTTGCGGGGGCGTGCAACCAGCTTGATTTGCACCTTCAGGAGCTGCTGAAGGGCTGTGTTCAGCTTGACCAGAACGGCTCGTCACTCCCCGCGGCTACTTGACCCGGCCAACCAGTTCGACCACCGGATTTATTCCGGGCCGAGCGCTTGCCCAATCCAAGTATGTGTATCAACGAACACGTTGGGCGCTCGTTGGACCGCACCACAGCCCGCCAGCAGATGCGACTGCAACGGCAGGGAAACGCAAAATCTGATCGATGACCAAAACTTTGCAGGTTGCGTTTTGTGCGAAGGACGAATGGCTGAGGAGTCTGCGTATGACAAGCTGCCAGCCAGC
>JANLPY010000605.1:0-2502 GCA_031367505.1 Hyphomicrobiaceae bacterium
GGCATCAAAAGGTAGGGCATCGTGCGCCACTTCATCTCGGCGCTGAGATTGATCGATGTGCCGAGCCACGCCTCGAACCGTGCCACGCCGTCCTGCGCTTCCTTGAGTCCGGCCATATCGAGCAGCGGAAATGGAGACATAAAGCCGTCGTGATGCCACCGGGCAATCTGTTCAGGATTGAGCTTGTCCATGGCCGTTACCTCCCGCGCATATCGCAGCATTGCCTTGCAAATTGGCGCCGCCGCGGCTCGCAAGTCAATCGGTCGAGGCGCGGATGATTGCGCGTCACGACAGTTGCTGGCCTCACTCAACTCAAGCGCCGGATAGAGGTTCGTCAGTTTTGCACGGGCGACAGCAGCGGTGACGAGCATTGAGGACAGACACCGATTTACCGACCGAACCACTGTATAGCCCCTTTACCCCGTCGCTCATCTCAACCCGGTGCTCGCAAGCCGACACAATCGCCATGCGCAAGATTCGCGGCATGCGCATTCCGTCGTTCGGTGCCGTAGCTGCCGGTAAGGCGGGTGGGGCCGGCATCGATATCGGCGCCATCATCGGGCAGTTGGCAGGTGGTGGCGTTGGCGGTGGGGCACTGATGGCCATCATCGGCATCCTACGTTCCGTGATGGCGAAGTGACTCCGGCGACGCATCGTTGGGCGAGATCACGCTGTTCGACGGTGTCGGCAGTTGACCGGTGGCTGGACGCAGCCCTATCTTGTGTTCAGTTCCACGGCAGAAGCACCCCAGACAGCGGACTACGGGCGCGCGACGTCATGGCCCATGTGCTGCCAACATGGAAAGTGGTTCCAGTGACTTCAGCAAATTGGGGAAGCAGACATTGGTCCAGCCGCCGAAGATGATGGCATTGCAGGCAGCGAATACAGGCTGAGATACACGTCTTGCAACGGCGTCACGAATCACTGGCGCTGGCTTGCGACTTCATTGCCGCCCGCACGGGCCGCTCATTTTGGCTCGGCGTTGAAGAAATTGACGTTCAGCCGGTAGCCAATCCTCGGGATGGTCTCGATGGCGTCGTCGCCAAACGCGCTTCGGATCTCCTTAATATGCCCTTCAATATGCTCAACGTTGGTGGCCTTCTTGATCTCGTCTCGGTTTTTGGGTCTGAGGGGGTCGTCAGTGAGGATCCATAGGCAAGAAAACGGCCCCACTTTCAGAACAACCCTCTTGCCGTTCCACTCGCAGGTGAGGCGGTCCTTGTCGATCAGTAGCGTGCCATAGGTGCGGACTGATTGTGGCTTGGATGAAGACGCGAGCGGAACCCGCAATGCGGCCTTGATGCGCGCGATCAGCTCAAGCCTGTTAACAAGCTTGCCATCCGCTGCATCTGGATCAATCTTTCTGACGTAATCGGCTGCACCTTCCGTCAAGCACGCCGCGGCATCGACCTCATCGTCTCGACCTGTCAGGATGATCACTGGCACCTGTGACCGTTGGCGCAAGCGGCGCAGAACATCAATGCCTTGCATGCCCGGCAACCCGAGGTCGAGCAGCACAAGGTCCGCCGGGGTCGTTTCCAAGCCCGCGAGGCCCAACATGCCGTCCTTGTATATCGTCACATCGAACTCGTCTTTGCGGAGCGTGTCAGCCACACGTCGCGCCACCCAGCTTTCATCTTCGATCAGTGTAATGCGTGTTCGGCTTGTCATGAAATGGCCCTCGCCTATCTTCGGCGACTATCTCTCTTATCAATTCAACACGAAGTGGCCGCAATTATACGACAATTTTTTGATTACGTACCACTTCTGAATGAGTTTCGATACGGGCACTGTGTGCGGTGTTTTCGGCAGTTGCAGCAAGGGGGCCTGAGCAACGTGCCGGACCGCCAAGCAGCCGCTGCATGATCGGTATCCACAGGTTAATAGGATGTTAGCAAGCTTTCGAGATCTTTAGACGTGGCGATGGCGGTTGTAGCCGGCAAGGGAGGCACTGATGGACGATGTCCCGTTGCGTGGCCGGCGCGTCCTGCTGGTTGAAGACAGCGCGACGCAAGCGCGCCAGTATGGCAGCCTCTTGAAGAAGGCTGGAGCTGTCGTCGTCGGTCCGGCGAAAACCATTGCGGCCGCAGAACGGCTAATCGCGACGGATGGCCTTGCGGCGGCGTGGTTGGACGTCTGCCTCGATGACGATGCTGACGGGGTCAGGATTTGGCCGGTCGCGCAGCTTCTCGCCAGCCTCGGTGTGCCCTTTCTTTTCTGTACGGCGACACCCGATGAGGCCGAGCTGGCGAATTGGCCGGGCCGACCGATTGTCGCAAAGCCACTGCGAACACCTCAGGCCCAGCAGGACATCCTGGCATTGTTGGCAGATTTGATCGCTGGTGCGTCACGGCCGACGTCGTCAAAGGACTAGTGAATCCTGCGATTGGACCCCGGTCAATCCCGGCCATTGCCGTATTCTGGTCCTTGATCATTTTCAAGATTGACCAGATCCAACCGTATGGACTCCCTAGCTTCCGCATCGAAATGCCATTCGAGCCC
>JANLPY010000435.1:0-5305 GCA_031367505.1 Hyphomicrobiaceae bacterium
CAAGGCCGAGCCGGGCAAGCTCGCCTACGGATCGGGCGGCGTCGGCACCACGCTGCATCTCTCCGGCGAGTTGTTCAAGTATATGGCCGGCGTCGACATCCTGCACGTGCCCTATAAGGGCAGCGGTCCCGTGCTCGCCGACTTGGTGTCTGGGCAATCGACGATCGCGGAAAGCGGCGTGCCCGGGTATGAGGCCCTGAACTGGTTCGCGTTTCTGCTGCCGGCTGGCTCCTGAAGCGGACAATATGCTCCACGCGATTTCTGACGCTGAGCCGGGATCGGCAGATGACCGGTTTGTATAGCTGCGTTGGCAATTGTATAATTGCTGCTCGTCCAGACGTACACAGCGTGCGACGCAGATAAAGTGTTGGAGGCGCTGTGATACGATATCGAACAGTTTGTTCAGTGGAGGAAGAAGGATTCGAACGGACCTCCCGACTGTGGTAGCAATGATCTGGATCGCAGTCGTCTGCGGTCGACCCAAGCGGTGCCACAAACTGTTGCCACAAGGCAGTGAGAACAGCGAGTTAAGGTATTGATATAAAAATTTATCAATCTGGTTTGGCGCTCTCCCCATCCGCCAGAACGCATCGAATGCATTGGTTGAATTTCTGTCTGCAAAGTCCCGGCCTGAACTGTGCCCGATCGAGGCCGGCTCATCGAAGCAGCATTCTTGCGCGAGCGTGGGTGGCTCGAAGGCACTCGTTGAATGCTCTCGTTGAATGCACTTGTCGCAGGCGGCGCCTGACACGCACTTCGCCGCCTCCGCTGCGGCCAGATCAGCCCCCCCGCTCAGGCCAGATGCTTCTTGAAGAATGCGATTGTCCGGTCCCAGGCGAGCTTGGCCGCTGCCTCTTGATATCGTGGCGTCGAGTTGTTGTGGAAGCCATGCTGCGTGCCCGGATACTTGTACATCTCGTACTGGACGCCAGCTGCCTTCATGGCCGCTTCGTAGGCGGGCCAAAGCTCAATGATGCGTTCATCGTTCTCGGCGTATTGCAGGAGAAGTGACGCTTTGATCGCGGGGACGGTCGCGGTCTCGGGGGCGGCGCCGTAAAACGGCACGCCCGCTTTCATGTCGGCACCGAGCGTCGCGGCCAGGTAGTTCGTCGTGCTGCCACCCCAGCAGAAGCCGGTCACCCCGAGCTTGCCCGACGACAGCACGTGGCCTTTCAGGTAGCGCGCGCTGTTGAGCATGTCCGTCCGCAATTTGCTTTGATCGAGGCCGGATTGCAGCGTACGGCCGTCGTCGTCGTTGCCCGGGTAGCCACCAACTGGGAACAACCCGTCCGGCGCCAAGGCCAGGATGCCCTCCGTCGCGAGGCGGCGGGCGACATCTTCGATGTAGGGGTTGAGCCCACGGTTCTCGTGGATCACCAGGACGGTTGAAAACGGCCCCGATCCCGTCGGCTGCACGAGGTAACCGCGCATGGAGCCTGAATTGCCGCCGGGCGACGGGTAGGTCACATAGGTGGCCTTGATGCGCTGATCGGTGAACGAGATCGTCTGCGCCTGCGCGTAGCGCGGCAACAACGCCTGCGCCATGGCCAAACCGCCGGCGGTCACGGCTGCGGCGCGCAGCAGGAATTCGCGGCGATCCATGCCGCCGTGGCAATATTCGTCGTAAAGATCGAACACGCGTTGGTCGATCTCGACCTGGGTCAGCGCCGGCGCGGCGTCGGGGGCCAGCATCAGTTCAGAGCGTTTAGCCATGGTTCAAGGTCTCCTGCAAAACCGGTGTCCCATTTCAGACCGCCGCTGGCGCAGATCAGTCTTGTGGCAAAAAATAGGAATTGGTTGAAAATAGGAGCTGCGTTCCGGTCCAGCAAGTGGACACGCTTCAAAAGTAGTTCGCACCCGCCCGGAGGTGACAGCCCTTTGCTTGTCCCCGTTGGCGGCAGCACCTCGATTGATCACCGCTTGGTCGTCGGCGATCGCGTTGCCACGGGATCTGGCTGAGCCGAAATCTGGCTGTAGAGGGGTCTTGCTGACGGCGGCGTCGGTGGCACCAGCGGTGAACGATTCAATGCGCGGGCCGCGAAGATGGGGATAAACCCCTCGCGATCGATGCGTGCTCGCGCGATCGATTGCTTAAGGGCGTCATTAAGATACTCGACGACCAGTATCACTTTGTTTTCGCGCTGCAGGAGCCGCAGTTTTTCGGTGCTCCAGTTCGCGAGTTCGTCCGGGTTGCGTTTTGCTTCACCCTTGGCACCAAATACGTAATCCTCCTTTGCCAACCCGTCGATCATCGAGCGGTACTCTGCATCGTCGAGGAGTTCTTCTGCGTTTTGCGCAACGACGAGGAAGTCCGAATTCGTCGTCCGCGATCGACGGATCAATTCCTTGACGAATTTCAGCATGTCTTCGCGTGCATGTTTATTTTCTGATGCAAATAGTGTGTGCACGTCGAGGCGATCGAGGTAGACGCCGTCAAAGCCGGCATCGAGGATGCGATCCAGGTACGAATGGGGCTGGCGCATGATAATCGCCTTCCACTCGTCCATCCAGAAGCGGACGCGATGATTGTCAGGCCAGTCCTTATTGACACGTGCAAGCCATTTGGGGCGCGACTTGGAAAATTCTCTGTTCCAATAGAACCGATACTCTTCCGCTTCTCCGATCGACAGATACGCAAGGACAATGCGCCGGTCGCCATTACTTTTTATCTTGAGCGCTTCAATTTCGCTTCGTGAAAACTCGACCGTTGGCCCCTCTCCCGCCGTCTGCGCATAGTCGATAACGAGCAAATCGGTGTCGGATCGGGACAGCGCGGCGACATCGATATTCTGCAATTGATAATGCCAACTGGTGACCGTCAGCGGTTGCCTCCCGGTCACGACAGGCGCGGCAATCGTCTGCTCAGCCGTTTGCATTTGATGTTGCTCAACGGCTGCAATGGCGGGCGGTGGGGTGCTTGGGCCAGGAGCAGCGGCGCTCAGGGTGCCTGGGCGGTTTTGTTCAGGCAGCGCTGCCAGCACCTCGAAAAGGCCATTGCGGCAGTCCGATGCGACGCAGTCGAGCGACCGGTCATTCCTGGTGGCCATGCCGTCATGATGCAGTGCGTTTGTGAGCGCAAGCAACGCTGCCATCGCAAGCGTGGCCCGGCTGACAATTCGAAGAATCAGAGATCGCGGAACTACTGACACGCTTCGCCTCTCAAATCGGAAAACCGAAATATTATGACTCGTGCGCTGACGGTGCGGGCGTTGGGAGGGCACTTGTTTGTAAGGACAGAACTTGTTTGCAAGTATAGCCACTTGCGGCAGTTCGTTGAAGCGTCGTCTAAAGACTAAGATCGCAGTTCGATATGCATGTCGTGAACACTGCCTCATCCAAGCAGCATTTGCAACTCGAGGCGGTCACCGATGCGTGCCTGCTGAAGCTACTGTTCCGACGTGATCCCGGCTTTGATAATCACATCGGACCAGAGCTTCACGTCTTTGACAATGAATTGCGCGAACTCGTCCGGGCTCGATGTGGTGGGGGCCAAGCCAAGGCTTTCAAGGCGCCGGCGCACTTCGTCGAGTTTGAGGACTGCCGTCAGCTCGGCGTTGAGCCGCGTGACGATCGGCGCCGGGGTCCCTGCGGCCACGAAAAAGCCCTGCCAATTGACGGCATCGTAGCCGGATACGCCGGCCTCATCGAGCGTCGGCACATCCTTTATCTGGGGTAGGCGGACACCGGCCGTCTGGGCGAGTATCAAGATGCTGCCCGTCTTGGCGTGCTCGAGGATCGCTGAGTCTGAGAAGGCCATCAGCAGTTGCCCTGAAACGAGATCGGCGACCACCGGGCCGCTGCCCTTATAGGGGACGTGCACGATGTCGACTTTGGCCATCAGCTTGAAGAGTTCGCCAGCCAGGTGCAGCGACGTTCCAACGCCACCGGAGCCATAGGCCAATTTGCCAGGCTGCGCTTTCGCCTTGGCGATCAGTTCGGCAACGCTTTTCACGCCAAGGCTGGGATGCACGACCAGGAGGTTCGAAACGCGCGTCGCGAGCATCACGGGTGCCAGGTCGCGCACGGGGTCATAGGGCAAGGCCTTGAACAGCGAGGCGGCCGACGAGATGTTGCCGACGGCGCCGACGAGAAGCGTGGTGCCGTCCTTCGGCGACTTGGCGACATAGTCGGCGGCAATCGTACCGCCGGCACCGGTGCGGTTTTCGACAAACACGGGTTGCCCGAGGCGCTGCTGCAAATGCGGTGCAATCGCCCTCGCCAGCGCATCGACCGTGCCGCCGGGCGGGTAAGCCGCGATTACTTTGACCGGCTTTTCCGGCCAAGTTTGAGCCTGAAGTGGACCGGGCGCGAGCGACACCAACGTGGAGGCAAGGCCGATCGCAACAACATTCAAAAGAAATTTCCGCATTGCACCCCTCCAAGCCCATCCCCGAACTCTAGGTCGTGCCCGAACTCTAGGTCGTGAACGAGGCTGAGGCCAAGCGAATACCTTTGCAGCGAATGGACGTGCCGTGCGCTGCCCGGTCCAAGTGGCGCGCGATCGGCCCTCGAGAACGGGTCGCTTGATCGCGCAAAGTATCTGGACAAAACTTGAGCCCATGACTTGAGCCGATGAGCAGTTGGCCAGAAACGAGGTCCGGGATGAAATTGTGGTACCAGAGCATGACGCGCGAGGGCGATGCGTGGGGCAACTACCCCAAAGTATTGCGGCACGTGCTCGATAAGGTGAAGGCGCCCGGCACCGAAATCGAGGTGCATGGGCTGACCAAGACCGGTGGTGCCGGTGATCAATACCGCTACCTCGAGTTCCTGGAAACGGCAGAGGTTCTGGAAAACGTGCATATCGCGATGGAACGCAAATTCGATGCGTTCCTGATCGGCAACATCTGTGATCCCGGGCTGCGCGAGGCCAGGGAGTTCGCCAATATTCCAATTCTCGGACTGTGCGAGAGTTCGCTGCACCTTGCCTGTATGATGGGCGCCTCGTTCTCGCTGGTCACGATCAATTCGAAATTCACGCCGCGCATTGTCGAGAACGTCGAGAGATACGGCCTCAAAGGACGTTTGGCGGCGGTCAACCGGATGAAGGTTGAGCGCCTTCTCGATCTGTCGGCAGCCTTCGAGGACAAGGAGATCTGCAAGCGTCTCGCCGCCGAGTTCGATCGGGCAGCCGCCGCCAACGCCGAAGCTGGCGCCGAGGTGTAAGCGCCCCACGAACGACCGTCGCACTCGGCATCGGTTTCCGCTTGACGGGCGGCGGGTAGGCCAGCGACGCTTGCAGATCTCCTTGTCCTCGAAGGCTGCCGACAGATCGAGAAGGCGCTCAACCTTCATCCGGTTGACC